>NZ_BAABHS010000029.1:0-103074 GCF_039542225.1 Yinghuangia aomiensis
TCAGCGGCGGCGCGGGCGGTCCCGCGGGCGGCGGAGGGCCGGTGCCGCCGGGCGGGTTCCCCGGCGGATAGGGCGGCGGGGCAGGCGGCTGAGTCACGGTTCCCGACGATAGCGCGCCCCCCTTGCCGCTCCCGCGATGTCCACTCCGCGCGGGGATCCCCGCGTATTGGGGATGCCGGGGACGCCCGGAGTCAGAACCGCGTCGGGTTGCCCAGGGTGATGTCGCCCTGGTCGGAGGAGATCGTGACCGGGACTTCGCCCATGCGCCCGTCCCAGAAGTGGCAGGTGAACCGAGTGCCGACCTTGACCACGATGGAAGCGGGGCAGCTCACCCTGGTGACGGGCGTGTCCCGGTAGCCCTGGACCTGGTCGGCCACCCGCTGCTGCAGCGCCCCGGGGTCCATGAGGCGCGGAGGTGGCGGCGAACCGAAGTCGCTGCCCGTCACTTTGACCGCCACCGCTACCGAGCAGGCGGCGATGACGAGCGAGGACGTTGCCATGACAAAACGCGCGGTGTTCTTCTGATCGGCCACGCGGACAGTCATATCTGCCCGTCCCCGGGCCGGCACACGCGGGTCTCCCGGGCCGTCGCCGAGGGGCGCGGCAAGGGCCCGCCCTGTCTTACGACATCGGGCGCGTCACGTCCTCGAGGAGTTCGAGGACGTGCCGGTACCGGTGCCCGGTGGCCCGGGTCATGCCGAGTTCGCAGGTCCGGTTCAGGGAGACGTGGGCGGATCCGGGGTGTGCGGCGACGGAGCGGGATTCCGCTGTCGTCGCGGATGCCGTCAATTCCGGGTGCAGGAGGCCGCGGTCGCCGGCGAAAGCGCAGCAGTCCCAGTCGTCCGGTTCCACGACGTCGTCCGCCGTCGCGGCGGCCACGCGGAGGAACGCCGCGCGGAGGTCGAGGCGGGTGGCGGAGCACGTGTGGTGGACCACCACGGAGGAAAGCCGCCGCGCGCTGGGCAGGCGCGGGAGGACGACGGCGTCGGTGAAGGCGACGGCGTCGACCACGGTGATGCCGTGTTCGGCGAGCACCTGGGTGAGGCCCTCGGTGCACGAGGCCGCGTCGACGACGACCGGCAGTGCTCCGTTGTCCGTGGCGTGCCGCAAGGCGGGGATGAGGCGGTCGCTCATGGCGGTGTGGCCGTCCGTCAGTCCCTTGGACTTCCACGGGGTTCCGCAGCAGAGCGAGGCGATGCCGGCGGGGATGCGGATGTCGACACCGGCCCGCTCGCACAGGGCGAGGAAGGCGTCGCGGACACCGCCGCCCGTGTCGTCGGCCCCGGCCGGGCCGAACATGGTGGTGACGCACGCCGGGAAGTAGACGGCTTGCGGGGCGGTCGCGGCACGTGCCTGGCGCGCGGTCCCGCCGCGCGGCAGTTCGGCCGACCAGGCGGGAATCGCTTCCGGCCCGAACACCGCCCGGCCTGCGGCCGCGACCGTGCGGGGCAGGCCCGCGGGCAGCGCGTCGGCGGTGGTCAGGGCGGCCGCGGCGGCCCGGGTGACGCCGTCCCAGTGCTTGGCGGCCGTGGTGCCGAGCTTCTGCGCGGAGCGGCCGAGCCGTTCGGCGCGCAGGCGTCGGGTGAGGTCGCCGGTGTCGATGAGGACGGGGCAAGCGGTCTGGCACATGCCGTCCACCGCGCAGGTGTCCACGCCGTCGTACTGGTACTCGTCTTCGAGGCGGGCCGCCAGTTCGGTGTCCCCGGCCGCCTGCGCGCGGGCGATCTCGCGGCGCAGCACGATGCGTTGCCGGGGTGTCAGGGTCAGGTCGCGGCTCGGGCAGCTCGGTTCGCAGTATCCGCATTCGACGCACCGGTCCACTTCGGCTTCCACGGTGGGGGTGGATTTGAGGTGGCCGAGGTGCACGGCCGGGTCGTCGGAGAGCAGGACGCCCGGGTTGAGAAGGCCTTGCGGGTCGATGAGTTGCTTGGTTTCGCGCATGACGTCGTACAGCTCGTCGCCGTATTGGCGGCGGACGTAGGGTGCCATGATGCGGCCGGTGCCGTGTTCGGCTTTGAGCGTGCCGCCGTGGCCGAGCACCAGGTCGACCATGTCCTCGGTGAACGCCAGGTACCGCTCGACGAGCCGGGGGTCGTCGAAGTCCTCGTTGAGGAGGAAGTGGATGTTGCCGTCTTTCGCGTGGCCGAAGATGACGCTGTCGGTATAGCGGTGGCGCCCGAACAGTTCGGTGAGTTCGGTGCACGCGGGCAGGAGGCGGTCGACGGGGACGGCGATGTCTTCGAGCAGCGCGGTGGTGCCCGAGGGGCGGGCGCCCGCGACTGTGGCGTACAGGCCCTTGCGGATGTGCCACAGGGCGGCGCGGGCTTCCGCCGAGCCGGTCAGGGCGGCGGGCTCGGCGAGCGGGAGTTCGCGGAGGAGGCGGTCGGCTGCCTCCACCCGTTCCCGGAGGGCTTCGGTGGTGGGCTGCTGGTGTTCGACGAGCAGGGCCGCGTGGGTGCGGAGGTCCAGGCGGCGCAGTCGGTCGGCGGCCTTCGGGTCGCGTTGCGCGACGCGCAGGCTTGTCGTGTCGAGGAGTTCGACGGCGGCGAACCCGGCGGCGACCAGGTCCGGCAGGGCCGCGGTCGCGGTCCTCAGGTCGTCGAAGAGCAGCAGACCGGTCGCGGTGTGCGGATGGGACGGCACGGTGCGGAAGGTGGCTTCGGCGACGAAGGCGAGCGTGCCTTCGCTGCCGATCACCAGGTGCGCGAGGATGTCGACCGGGCGGGTGTGGTCGACGAAGGAGTTCACGCCGTAGCCCATGGTGTTCTTGAGGGCGTACAGGCGGCGGATCGTCGCCAGCGACGACGGGTTCGAGCGGACCCGGTCGCGCAGCCGGACGAGTCCCGCGTGGACGGCCGGTTCGAGCGCGCGGAGGCGGTCGTCGGCGTCCGGCGCACCGGTGTCCACGACGGTGCCGCTCGGCAGGACGAGGACGGCCGACTCGAGCGTGCGGTACGTGTTGCTCTCGGTGCCGCAGGCCATGCCGCTGGAGTTGTTGGCGACGACCCCGCCGATGGTGCAGGCGGTCTCGCTGGCCGGGTCCGGGCCGAGCTTCCGGCCGTACCGGGCGAGCCGGGTGTTGACGGCGCGGACGGTCGCCCCGGGCTGGACCCGGACGCGCGCGCCGTCGTCGAGGACCTCGATGCCGCGGAAGTGGCGCCGGGTATCGACGAGTACCCCGTCGCCGCCGGCCTGCCCCGACAGGCTGGTGCCGCCGGAGCGGAACGTCACCGCCACGCCGTGCGCGGCGGTGGCCCGGAACAGGGCCGCCATGTGCGGGACATCCCGGGGCCGGACCACCGCCTGCGGCACGATCAGGTAGTGCGACGCGTCGTGCGCGGCGGCGAGCCGGTCGCTCGCCCGCGCCGCGACGGCGCCCGGCAGCACGCGGTCGAGGGCGTCCCGGAGGGCGGGATCGGCGGTGGGGAGACCGGTGAGCGGGCGGTCGGCGGCGGACCGCCGCCTGCGGCGGTGGGCGAGCGGCACGGTCACGTCCGCTTCGCCGGGGGGACGAGCGGGACGGGCCGTCCCTCCAACACGGCCAGTGCCCGGCGCACGTAGCCGCCGGCGTCGGCGAGCGCGGCCCGGCAGCGTTCGGGGCTCGGTGCGGGCACGTCGGAGCGGCGGGCCAGGAGGTAGACGACGGCGGTCTTGATGTCGCCGCACGCGTCGAGTGCCTCGGCGGCCTCCCCCCGGTCCGCGCCGGTGGCCTGGCCCAGGACTTCCAGCGAACGGCCGCGCAGCTTCGCGTTGGTGGCCTGGAGGTCGACCATGAGGTTCCCGTACGTGTGCCCGAGCCGCACCATCAGCGCGGTCGAGAACGTGTTCAGGATCAGCTTCTGGGCGCTGCCCGCCTTGAGCCGGGTCGAGCCGGTCAGCGCCTCGGGGCCGGTGTCGGCCACGAGGAGGTGGTCGGCCAGGTCGGCCAGCGGCGCGGACGGGTTGGAGGTCACCAGGGCGGTGGGGACGCCGAGGGCCCGGGCCGCGGTCAAGGCCGCGCCGACGTAGGGCGTGCGGCCGGAGGCCGCCAGGCCGATGACGACGTCCCCCGAGCGGATGTCGTCGGTGTCGGTGCCGTCCATGACGTCTTCGGCGTCTTCGACCGCGGTGACGAAGGCGCGGGCGCCGCCCGCCTGGTGGGCCACCACCGTGCCGGTGCTGCCGAAGGTGGGGGTGAGTTCGGCGGCGTCGAGGACGCCGAGGCGCCCGGAGGTCCCGGCGCCGTAGTAGTGGACGCGTCCGCCGGCTTCGACGCGGGCGGCCGACACGTCGACCAGCGCGGCGAGTTCGGGGAGCACGGCGGCGACGGCGCCGGGCACGCGGTCGTCCTCGGCGTTGATGAGCCGGACGAGTTCGAGCGTCGGCACGATGTCCAGGTCGTGGGTGCGGGTGTTGACCTCCTCGGTAGGGGAGATCACGCGGATGCGGGTCTGTTTCACGTGCGGTCTTCCTCCCAGGGGCCTTCGTCGATGTCGGCGCGGCGGCTGACGACGGCCCTGCGGGTGATTTCGAGCGCGGAGATCGCCCGGTCGTAGTTGCGTTGCGCGACGGCGGCGAACAGCACGTCGACGACGCTCAGGGCGGCGATCCGCGAGGCGGTCGCTCCGGAGCGGAACGTCGTCTCGCGGCCGGCGGTGGTGAGCAGCACGTCGGCGACGCCGGCGAGCGGCGAATGCGGTGCGCTGGTCAAGGCGATGGTGTGGGCGCCGCGGGCGGCCGCTTCGCCGATGGCGTCGACGGTGTCGAGCGTGGCGCCGGTGTGCGAGACGCCGATGGCGACGTCGTCCGGGCCGAGCAGGGCGGCCGCGGTGAGTGCGGCGTGCGTGTCGTGCCAGGCGTAGGCGATGAGCCCGATGCGGTGGAGCTTCTGCTGGAGGTCGAGGGCGATCACGGCGCTCGCGCCGACCCCGACGATGTCGATGCGGCGGGCCGCGGAAGTGAGGCGCACCGCCTCGGCCATCGCCGCGCGGTCGAGGATGCGGGCGGTGTCGGCGATCGCCTGCCGGTCGTGGTAGGTGATCGTGTCGATGATGGCGTCGAGGTCGTCGTCGCGGCCGATGTCGCCGCCGACCGTGCGCTTGCCGTCGGCGCGCTCTTGCTCGCGCCCCGACTCGGTGGCGAGGGCGACGCGCAGGTCGCGGTAGCCCTGCAGGCCGAGTTCGTGGCACAGGCGCAGCACGGTCGTCTCGGACGTCTGTGCGGCCCGCGCCAGTTCGGTGATCGTCTGGGCGGCGACCGTCGCCGGGTCGCGCAGGATGCACGCCGCGACCCGGCGCTTCGACGGCACCAGGGACGGTGCCAGGCCGCGCAGTCGCGTGAGCAGATCGTGGCGGCCGGACGGTGAGCCCGTCCGGGTGCCGGATGCCGCTGCCCGGTCCTCCGCGGCGGGATCCGCGGATGCCCCCTTGCGCGCAGTAGCCTTCGTCATTCCCCCGTCTCCTTCCCCACCCGTACGGCCGGTGCGGCCGTGTGCGCCGTCGCCTGCGCAGGTGATTGTGCAGCCTCCGCCGTTTCGGCGAAGCGGCGGCGCACCACATGGCAGGCGAGGCGGTGTTCCCCGGACGGCTGGGTGCCGTCCTTCCGGAACACCGGGACGGGGAGCAGCGCGGGCTCTTCGGTCCGGCACACGTCCTCGGCGAGCGGGCAGCGCGGGTGGAAACGGCAGCCCGTGGGCGGCGCGGCCGCGTCCGGCACCTCGCCGGTGACGCCGGTTTCGGCGACGGCCGCGTCCCTGGTGGGGTCGGGGATGAGCACGGCGGCTTGCAGGGCACGGGTGTAGGGGTGCAGCGGCTCGTCGGACACGGCGTCCCACGGGCCGATCTCGACGATCTTGCCGAGGTACATCACCGCGATCTCGTCGGCGAAGTGCCGCACCATGCCCAGGTCGTGCGAGATGAAGACGAACGTCAGCCCGAGTTCCTCGCGCAGGTGGACCAGGAGGTTCATGATCTCGGCGCGCACCGAGACGTCGAGCGCGGACACCGGTTCGTCGAGGACCAGGACGTCGGGGCGCACGGCGAGCGCGCGGGCGATGCCCAGGCGCTGGCGCTGGCCGCCGGACAGCTGGTGCGGGTAGCGCTCGGCGAGCGCCGCGACCAGGCCGACCTGTTCGAGGAGTTCCCCGACCCGGTCGGGTCCCGACGGCAGGCCGTGCACGTCGAGGACTTCGGCGAGTGCGGCGCCGACCCGCTGGCGGGGGTCGAGGGACGCGTAGGGGTCCTGGAAGACGAGCTGGATGGTCCGGCGCATGCGACGCAGCGGGCCCCGTTTGGCGTTGTCGATCCGGGTGCCGAGCACCTCCACGGTGCCGTCGTCGGGCCGTTCGAGCCGGGTCAGCAGGCGGGCCAGCGTCGACTTGCCGCAGCCGCTCTCGCCGACGATGCCCAGGACCCGGCCGCGTTCGACGCGGACGCTGACGTCGTCCAGCGCGTGGACGACGCCGCGGCCGGGCGAGCGGTAGTGCCGGACCACGCCGCGGACGTCGATGGCCGGGGTGTCGGCGGCACCGGCGGCGTCCGCGGCACTGCGGGAAACCTGCGGCGCCTCCGCGGTCTTACGCACCTTGCGCATGCGAGGTCACCTCCATCGGCGTGTTCTTCCACTCGTGCGGCGGGAACCAGCAGGCCGCGCTCGCGGACCCGCGGTTCACCAGGGGCGGTTCCTCCCGCGTGCAGCGGTCGGCGCGCTGCGGGCAGCGTGCCGCGAACGGGCAGCCGGGCGGCAGGTCGGACAGCAGGATCGGGGCGCCGCCGATCTGCGGCAGCAGGGCCTGGTGGGGGTGCTCCGGGGTGGGCAGCGACCGCAGGAGACCGCTGCTGTACGGGTGCTGCGGTTCGGTGAACAGGCTTCGGGTGCGGGAGAGTTCCGCGACGCGGCCGGCGTACATGACGGCGACGCGGTCGGCGATGCGGGCGACCACCCCCAGGTCGTGGGTGATCCACACGACGGCCAGTCCGTATTCGTCGCGGAGCCGGGCGACGGTGCCCAGGATCTGCTGCTGGATGGTGACGTCGAGCGCGGTGGTCGGCTCGTCCGCGATGAGCACCTTCGGCCGGGGGGCCAGGGCGCAGGCGATGAGGACGCGCTGCCGCATGCCGCCGGAAAGCTGGTGCGGGTACTGCCGCATCAGGGCCCGCGGCGACGGCAGCCCGACTTCGCCGAGGACTTCGAGGGCCCGTTCGTGGGCGTCCTCCTTGGACCAGCCGTGCGCGCGGAGGCCTTCGGTGACCTGCTTGCCGATGCGCATGACCGGGTTCAGGGAGGTCATCGGGTCCTGGTAGACCATGCCGATCTCCGCGCCGCGGACCTTGCGGCGCTCGTCCTCGGGGAGCGGCACCAGGTCGCGTCCTTCGAGGAGCACGCTGCCGCCGGTGACGTCGGCGCCGGCGGGCAGCAGGCCGGCGATGCTCAGCGCGGTGAACGACTTGCCGGAGCCGGATTCCCCGACCACGGCGACGGTTTCGCCGCGGGCGACGTCGAGGTCGACGCCGCGCAGGATCTCCAGGGGGCCGGACGCCGTGCGGACCGCGGTGCGCAGCCCGCGGACGGTCAGGACCGGGTCGCCGGTCGGCCGCGGCGCCGCTCCGGTGTCGCTCATCGGTGCACCGTTCTCGTGCGGCCCTGTGCGGGCCTTCGTCAGCTTGTCCGTCATGACCGCGACTCCCTCCGGGGATCGAGGGCGCTGCGCAGTCCGTCGCCGAGCAGGTTGAGGGCGATGACCGCGACGACGATCGCGAGGGCCGGGAACGTGAGCGTCCACCAGGCGTTCGCGACGGTGCTTCGGGCATCCGACACCATGAGGCCGAGGCTGGCCGCCGGCGGCTGGGTGCCCAGGCCGAGGAACGACAGCGACGATTCGGTGAGGATCGCCCAGGACAACGCGAGCGTCACCTGCACGACGATCGGGGCGCTGACGTTCGGCAGGACGTGCCGCAGCATGACGCGCGGGAGCGGTGTGCCCAGGACGCGCTGCGCCTTGATGTACTCGGCGTTGCCGACGGACAGCGTGGGTCCGCGGGACACCCGGGCGAAGATCGGCGTGTAGACGACGGCGATCGCGATCGCGGTGTTCTGCCAGCCGGTGCCGAGCGCCGTGACGACGGCGAGGGCCAGCAGGATCGCGGGGAACGCGAACAGGATGTCCACGAACCGGCTGACGACCTGGTCGACCCAGCCGCGGAAGAATCCCGCGCAGATGCCGAGCAGCGAGCCGATCACCGTGGCGATGGCGACGGACAGCACGGCCACGCGCAGCGAGGTCCAGATGCCGACCGCGACCCGCGCGGCGATGTCCCGGCCGAACTGGTCGGTTCCGAACCAGTAGGTGGCGGAGGGGCCTTGCAGGCGGTCGTCGGGATGCTGGGCGATGGGGTCGTGCGGCACCGCGCCGACCGCGCCGAGGACGGCGACCAGCACGAGGAATCCGGTGACGATCAGCCCGACCCGGCCGTTGCGGTCGCGCCAGACGCGGGCGAGCAGGCGGCTGCGGGTGGCGGCCGGTGCCGACGCCGGAACGGGCTCGGCCTCGGTGACGAGAGGTTGGATGCTCATGCCGCACGCGTCCTCGGGTCGATGGCCCGGTACAGCAGGTCCACGATCAGGTTGACCAGGACGAACAGCACGGCGATGACCAGCACCGTGCCTTGCACGACCGGGTAGTCGCGGTTGGTGATGGAGGTCAGCAGCAGCCGTCCCATGCCGGGGAGCGCGAAGATCTGCTCCACGATGACCGTGCCGCCCAGCAGGTAGCCGAACTGGATGCCGGTCAGGGTCACGATCGGGATCGTCGCGTTGCGCAGGATGTGGGCGCGGCGGATCCGGCCGGGGTGCAGGCCCTTGCCGCGGGCGGTGCGCACGTAGTCGGCTTCGGCCATCTCGACGTATTCCGAGCGGGTCGTGCGCATCACGTTGGCCGCGAACGGGATCGCGAGGACGAGCGACGGGTAGAAGACCTGGCTCAGGTTCTCCGAGACCGAGTTGGTCATCGGGATGAACGTGCCGGTGCTCGGGAAGTAGCTGAACACTTCGGCGAGGATCGTGACGACGGCGGTTCCGACGACGAACTCGGGGATGGCGAGGCCGACCAGGGCGGCGCCCTGGGTGGCGGTGTCGGAGGTGCGTCCGGCCCGGGCGCCCGCGAGGACGCCGAGCACGATGCCGGCCGCGGTGCCCATCAGGGCGGCCAGGGCGGCGATCTCGACGGTCACCGGCAGCGCGGTGCCGAGCAGCTCGGTGACCGCTTTGCCGCTGGTGGTGGAGAGTCCCAGGTCACCGTGCGCGATGCCGGAGATCCACGTCCACAGCTGCTCGAACCAGGACTTGTCGATGCCGTAGTAGTGGTTGAGGGATTCGCGCTGCGCCGGGGTCAGCGTGCCGGACTCGGTGCCGAGGGACGCGGTGACGGCGTCCCCGGGGATCGTGCGCAGCACCACGAAGACGACAACCGTCACCCCCAGCAGCGTGAGCACGGCGCCCCCGAACCGCGCGGCGAACCATCGCCAGGTCAACATGCGGTCGGCTCCTCTCGTGGTCGTGGTCGTGGTCGTGGTTGTCGTTGGGGTCGTGCGGTGGGGCCGGGGGCGCCCCGGCGCAGGCTCCGGTTCCCGCGCGCGGGGCGCCACCGGGTCACTTGACTGCTGCCAGCGAGGTCAGCAGTTCGTCCGGGCGCGGCGTGAAGCCCTGGACGCCGGACTTGACCATGTAATAGTCGTCCGAGCGGAACATCCACACCCACGGCGACTCGGTCAGCAGCTGCTTCTGGAGGTTGCCGTAGATGGTCTTCCGGGCCGCGTCGTCGTTGGTGGCGTTGCCCTGGGCGAGCAGGTCCGCCAGGGCCTGGGACTCCAGGCCCGCGGGCTTGCTCAGGCTGCCGCCGGCGCTGAAGTAGCGGCCGTACATCAGGTACGGGTCGTAGGAGCCGCCGTTGAGGGCGACCGCGGCCTCGTAGTCGGCGCCGAGCCACGCCTGCACGTACGGCGACGTGGGCAGCTGGCGCAGGTTGAGGCTGACGCCGATCTTGGCGAGCTGGGCCTGGAGGTTCTGGGCCTCGGCGCCCGCGGTGGCGTATTCGCCGGTCTCCACGATGGTGTCGAGGGAGAATCCGTTGCCGTAGCCGGCCGCCGCGAGCATCTGCTTGGCCTGGGCGGTGTCGCCGGGCTTGCAGGGCAGGCCGTCGGTGGCGGGGTACGGGAACGCCGGGCTGGTGATGGGCCCGGTGACCGTGCCGTCGCCGTAGGCCGCCGTCTTGAGGACCTGGTCCCGGTCGACCGCGCAGGCGATCGCCTGGCGGACCTGCTGGTTCTGCAGGGGTCCGCGGCGGCCGTTGAGCATCAGCGTGTGGTACGCCAGGGTCGGCTGTTTGACGAGGTCGAAGCCGCCGCCGGATCCGGCCTGCTGGGCGATGCCCGGGTCGGAGATCTGGCCGAGCTGGAAGGCGCCGGCCTTCATGCCGGACAGGATCGAGGCCTCGTCCGGGATCACCCGGAAGGTGAGGGTGTTGATCGCCGGGGCGCCGCCGTAGTAGGCGGCGTTGGAGGCCAGCACGACCTGCTGCCCCTGGTCCCACTGCTTCCAGGTGAAGGGGCCGGTGCCGTCGGGCTGCTTGCCGACGGTGCCCGCGGTGATGTCCTTGGCGCTCAGGATCGAGGTGTTCACCGACGAGAGCGAGTACAGCAGCGACGCGGCGGGCTTGCTCAGGTGGAGGACCACCGTGCCCTGGTCCGGGGCGTCGATGCCGGAGATGGCGGTCAGGTTGGAACGCCCGACCGCGCCGGTGGACTGGTTGAGGATCCGCTCGAGCGAGGCCTTGACGTCCGCCGACGTGAACGGCGTCCCGTCGTGCCAGGTCACGCCGGTACGGAGGGTGAACGTGACGGTCAGGTTGTCCGGCGCGATCGTCCAGGCCGAGGCCAGGTCGGGCTGGAGCGAACCGTCGGCGCCGGTCTTGACCAGCGACGAGTACACCAGGCCGAGCGTTTGCTGGGTCTGGAAGGCGGTGGCGAGCTGCGGGTCGAGCTTGTCGATGTCGCCCGTGCGGGCGACGGTGAAGGCCGAGACGCCGCCGCCGGACGACGACGAGGAGGAGCCGCTGCTGGGGGAGCAGGCGGCCAATCCCGTCGTGAGGGCGACGGCCGTGGCCGTGATGCCGGTCAGGAGGCGGAACCGGGAAGCGGGGCCTCTTCGGGTGCCGGAACGGGCTTTCCGAGCGGTCCCCCGACGCGGCGCGGTGCGAGCTGTCATGGCGACGTCCTTCGAAACAACGGAGCGGCGAACGGCCCTCACGTTAAATGTTCACCTGGATGACAGGCAATAGGTAAACCATTAACCTGTGGCACGTGCCACTCCCCCCGACACCCCCGCAGCCGGTCCGCCAGACGTCCGGCCCCCTGGCCGAGGCCGCCTCCGACCTGGTCGGAAGCACCTTCGACGGCCTCGCCCCGCCGGGCGCCCTCGTCGCCGTGGCCGCCCACGGAAAAGTCGCGTACGCGGCCACCGGCCATGCCCGCCGCTCCCCCGACGGCGCGGCGGCGCCGCACGAGCCGATGGGCTGGGACACCCGTACCGACGCCGGCTCGGTCACCAAGATCCTGGGCACCACCGCCGCCCTCATGACCTTGGCGAACCTCGGCCACCTCGGCGTCGACGACCCCGCGGCCCGCTACCTGCCCGGCCCCGATCCGGCCATCCGCCTGCGCGACCTGCTGGAGCACCGGGCGGGACTGCGGGAGTGGTGGCCGCTGTACCTCGACGGGCCCGGCGGCACCGAAGCCGCGGCCCGCGCGGCGCGGATCCCGCGACGGTACGCCGTGGGATCCGGGCGCCACTACTCCGACCTCGGCTTCATCCTGCTCGGTGAGGTCGTGGGGCGGATCGGCGGCGGCCTGGAGCGGTCGGTCGCCGAGCTGGTGATGACACCCTACGGGCTGACCGCGACCGGCTACCGGGCCCCGGTGCCGGGCGGGCCGGTCGCGGCCAGCTCGGCCGGCGACTGGGTCGAGCGCCGCATGATCGCGACGGGCACCCCGTACCCGGTCCCGGACACCATCGCGGCGGCCGCCGACGCCTTCCCCGGCTGGCGCGAGCACGACGTGGTCGGCGAGGTCAACGACGGCAACGCCTTCCATGCCTTCGAGGGCGCGGCCGGGCACGCCGGCCTGTTCACCACGGCCGCCGACCTGCTGCGCTTCGGCACCGGACTGTCCGACAGCCTGGCCGGGCGCGGCCCGATCCGCCCGGTCACCGCCGCGGCGTTCACCGCTCCGGGAGCCGACCCCGGCCAGGCGCTCGGCTTCCGGATCTGGCACGGCCCGTGGGGACGCGCACTCGGCCACACCGGCTTCCCCGGCGTGGCGGTCGCGGCCCTTCCGGACCGGGACGCCGCCGTCGCCATGATCACCAACCGCCTGCACGCCGTGCCGGCCGACGCGGGCAACCAGCCCGCGCTCACCGACCTGCGGCCGACCGAACCGATGTGGCTCCGCGTCCTCGCGGCGGCCGCCGACCACCTGGACCACTAGACACGGCTAGCCCGCGGCCGGCCCGGACCGGCCGCAGACCAAGGAGAAACCAGATGGACCTGACCGTCATCGGCATACTCTCCGGGACGTCGTACGACGCCGTCGACGCGGCCGTCGCCGACTTCGCGCTCGACGGGACCGACGTCGTCTGCCGGCCGCGCGGCACCTACAGCGCGGACATGCCCGACGACCTCCGCGCCCGCCTCGCCGCCGCCCTGCCCCCGCACTCCACCACGCTGTCCGAGGTGTGCCGCCTGGACACCGAACTGGGCAAGTTCTTCGGCACCGTCGCGGCCCGCGCCAACGACGAGGTCGCCGGCGGCGGCGCGCACCTCGTCGTCTCGCACGGCCAAACCGTGTACCACTGGGTCGACGGCGACCACGCCCTCGGCACGCTGCAGCTCGGCGCCGCCGCCTGGATCGCCGAGGCCACCGGCCTCACCACGGTCACCGACCTGCGCACCCGCGACATCACCCGGGGCGGCCACGCCGCACCGCTGGCCTCGACCCTCGACGAACTCCTGGTCCTCTCCGAGGACTCCGAGGCCTCCGGGGTGCGGCGCGGCTCGCTCAACCTCGGCGGCATCGCCAACATCACGGTCCGGGACCGCGACGGCCGGGTCATCGCCTACGACATCGGTCCGGCCAACGCGCTGATGGACTCGGCGGTCGTCGACGCCACCGGCGGAACCGAGCGGATGGACAAGGGGGGTGCCCGGGCCGCCCGCGGCACCGTCGACCCCAAGCTCCTCGACCGCCTTCTGGCCGAGCCCTACTACCGGCTCGCGCCGCCGAAGTCGACCGGCAAGGAACTCTTCCATGCCGATTACGTCCGGGACGCCCTCGACGGCCGGACCGTCGCCACCGACGACCTCCTCGCGACCCTGACCGAACTCACCGCACAGCTGGTCGTCGAGGCGTGCCGCGACCACGACGTCACCGAACTCGTCGTCGCGGGCGGAGGCGTGCGCAACCCGACGCTGATGCGGCGGATCGCGGACCTCGCCCCCGCCACCCGGATCCGCCCCATCGACGACTTCGGGCTTCCGGCGCAGGGCAAAGAGGCCTACCTGTTCGCCCTCCTCGGCTACCTCTCCGTGCACGGCCTCGAGGGCACCGTCCCGTCGGCCACCGGTGCCCGGCGCGGCGCCATCCTCGGGTCCCTCACCCCCGGCGCGCAGCCGATCGAACTCCCCCGCCCGGCCGCCGTGCGGCCCCGGCACATGCGCGTGATCGCATGACCACCGCGGGAGGCGTTGCCGCCGGCGTCGGACTGCGCACCGCCGGCGCCGGCGACCTGGCCGCCATGGCCGAGGTCTTCGTCCACGCGTGGCGGAGCGGATACCGCGGGGTCGTGCCCGACGAGGTCATCGACGCCATGGAACCGTCGGGTGTCGCCGGGGACTTGGCCGCGGGACTGGACAACCCGCGGCTGGCCACGGTGCTGGCGGTCGGCGCCGACGGGAGCCCGGTCGGTTTCACCCGGTTCGGCGAGGACGCCGAACACGTGGACGGCGCCTACCTCGCCGCGCTGTACGTCCACCCCGCGGCCGGCGGCCTCGGGGTCGGACGCACCCTCCTCCGCCACGCCCTCGACGCGATGCCCGACCGGGACGTCCGGCTGTGGGTCTTCGAGGCCAACTCCCGTGCCCGGGACGTGTACGAGCGGGCCGGCTTCCGCCTCGAAGGCCCGCGCCGCACCGACCCGCGCTGGCGAACGCCCCAAGTCCTCATGCGGCGTCCCGCCCGCAACCGGCCGCGCCCGCTTCCGCCGCTGCCCGACCTCGAACTGCCGCCGGTCGACGGGCTGTCCAGCGCGGTGGTCCGGCGTCCGCTGCGCCGGCCGTTCCGCACCGCGCTGCGGACCGTCCGCGCGCTGTCGGCCATCGAAGTGTCCCTGCACACGTCGTCCGGGATACGGGCCGTCGGCACCACCGTGGCGACGCCCGCCATCACCGGCGACACCGAGGAATCGATCCTCGCCGCCTTGCACGGCCCGATCACCCGCGCGCTCCGGCGCGGCCCGCGCACTCTCGCAGAGGCAGTGGACGCCATCGGTGCGGCAGCCGCCGGAGTGCCGTCGGCACGGGCCGCGGCGGATCTGGCGCTGCACCACCTCGCCGCGGAGTACGCCGGGCTCGGCGGCTCGGGCGATCCGGCCCCGGGCGGCGGTGCGGCGTCGGCCGGTGCGGCGTCGGGCGATCCGGCCGAGGCCGGATGGCTCCCGGCCTTGCTCGGCAACGCGGCGGCGCCGGTCCGGTCGGACCTGACGGTCAGCGTCGACAGTCCGTCGGCGATGGCCGCCGCGGCCCGCGAGGCCGTCGCCGAGGGCTTCGACACCCTCAAACTGAAGCTCGCCGACCCGGAGGCCGACGTCCAACGGGTGGCGGCGGTCCATGCCGCGCTCGGCGGCGGCGACCGCGCGACCGTGCTGCGCGTCGACGCCAACCAAGCATGGTCGCCCGCGGACGCGGTGCGGGTCCTGGACGGGATCGCCGCGCTCGGCATCGACCTCGAACTCGTCGAACAGCCGGTCCGCGCGGACGACATCGCGGGCCTCGCCGCGGTACGCCGGGCTTCCCCGTGGCCCGTCCTCGCCGACGAAAGCGTGTTCACCGCCGAGGACGTCCGGCGCATCGCCGACGCGTCGGCGGCGGACTTGGTCAACCTCAAGCTCCTCAAGTGCGGCGGCCTCGGCCCGGCCCGCGACGTGGTCGCCGCCTGCGCGGAGACCGGACTCGGCCTCGTCGTCGGCTGCATGCTCGAACCGGCCGAAGGCGTCGCCGCCGCCCGCCACTTGGCCGCGGCCGCGACGGAGGGGCCGATGGCCCACGACCTGGATGCGGGGTGGTGGGCGGCGGTGTGAGCCCGTTCGCACGCCCGCGCCGCCGCCGGATTCTCCGTCGGCGCACAGTCCGGGCACCGGGGCCGCGTCGCGGCCCGTTGCCCGCGCCCGGAACCGGCCTCCCGACCACGCCCCCCGTGGTCGGGAGGCCTCGGTCGGGTGCGGTGGATATCCGCGCCCCTCACGGTGACCGCCGACACCGCCAAGGCTCAGGACCGCGGCTCCGCCACGGCCACGCGGCCCGAACGCAGCGACGACCGCCCCCGGGGCGGGCCGCCGAGCCGGTGCGCGAGAGTGAGGAGGTCGTCGTCCGACACCGCCCGAAATCCGTGCGCGGCGAACAGCTCGGCCATCTGCGGGGGCCGCCACAGCGACCGCCACGGTTCGGCGGATGTGGCCGAACTGCCGAGTACCCGCGCCAGCAGCCTTCCGGCCCGCGCCCGCACCGACGGAGCCTGGTAGTTGACGACCAGCGCACTGCCCGGCGCGGTCCGCGCCGCGATCGCCGTGATCGTGGCCCGGACCTGACCGCGCGTGAGGTACGGGACCACGCCCTCCCAGAGCCACACCGTCGGCGCGGACGAGTCGTGTCCCGCCGCCTCCAACGCCGCACCGAGATCGTCGACGGCGAAGTCCACCGGCGTGAACCGCACGGACCGGGCCAGGGCCGGGAGATCCTCGGCACTGCCGCCGTCCTCGCCGCTGACGCCGTCCTCGCCCCTCGCGCCGTCCGGCGCCGCGACTTCCGCAAGGCGGGCCTGCTTGTCCTGCTGGGACGCCGGATGGTCGACCTCCCACACATCCGTCCGGGCCAGCTCGGGCAGACGCCACGCGCGCGTGTCCAGCCCCGCACCCAGGATCACCAGTTGGCCGCCCGCCCTGGCGCGGACCGCGTCGTCGATCGCGACCGTCCGCGGAACGACCACCTCCGCGCAAGCCCGCACGCTCTCGTACCCGGTACGCGCCCGCCACCCCTCCGGGGGCGTGCCCGCCCGGACCTGGTCGACCGGCGTACGCTCTCCGTCGCGCAGCAGCCGCCCCGCCACCGGATCCGCGAAGCGGCCGGGCGCGACGATGCCGTCCGCGGCCGCACGCCCCTGGCAGACCAGCACCGCCGTCCGACTCGCCGCACGCTCACGCTCGTCCATGGAGCCATCGTGCCGCACGGCGTCCCGCGAGGGGCATCTCGCCCCGTCGGGTAATCGGCGCGCCGCCCGCGCCACATTCACTCCGCGTCGGAAATGTAAATAGGACTTACCAAGAACACCGGTCTGATCTGCGGGAATTCGGCAGGGGCATTCCGGCGCGGCCCCCGGAGGGCGCAAGCTGGCCGACCTTCGCCCGTGCGGGTGGAGATCCGTGCACCGGCAATCATCCGTTGACGCGGAATCCGCGCGGGCGTAAAGGTATATCCCCTGCACTTCTCGTCGCATTCGGGGGAGGCGGACAAGAGTTCCGTCCGGGCCGCCGAGTGCCGCCCGAGTCGAAGCTCGAAGCCGCAGTTCGCGACCGATTCCGGAGAGTTGGTTGGCGAGACGGCGACCGAGCCCGACCGCGGGCGGCTCGATTTGCCGACGACTCGAACAGCGGGGACCCGTTGCGCGGGATATTCGTCGATGGTGCGCACATTGCGGCGCGCATCGGCATTCGCGGCGGGCATCGATTTCCGAACACGCGCAGCACGGCAATCCGAAGACACCGCGAAAGCAGAGCAGAGGAGCCTGGGAAGTGTCCGTCGGCCGCAGTCACTCCGTCGTCGTGTCCGTGCCGCCTCGGTTCGCCGGCGGCGCCGACGCCGAGCCGGCGTTCGAGGTGATACGCGCCGGAGGATGGTCGATGGTCGCGGACCCGGCCGCCAACGTCCATGCCCGCCACCCCGGCGGCCTCGTCTACGCGGGCTGGTTGCCCGCCGCCGGCGTCTGGACCTGGCGCATCCGGTGCACGGACGGCCTCCGCACGTCCGTGCTGTGGACCGCGGACTTCAGCGACGACGCGCCGACCGCCGCCGTGGCCGCCTACCTCGGTGCGCTGGCCGACGGGCTCCGCGACGGACCGGGGCCGTGCGCGCCCGACGCCGGCCCGGGCGGACCCTTCTGTCCCGACATCGCGACCGCGCACGCGCACTTGGCCGCCGCCGGATGGGAAATCCGGGAGTTGAACGGCTGGTTCATCGAGGCCCGGCACGGCGACGGCGACCTGCTCGTCGCGTACGGGACTCTCGCGCCGAAGTGGCACATCCCCTGGATGCTGCGCGTCGGCTCGGGTTGGGCGGTGAGGTGCACGGTCGGCGGGGACGGCCCGGAAGCGTGGCGGGCGGTGTTCGACGGCGACGCCCCGATGGCCGCGGTTGCCGCGTTCCTCGCCGCCGCCACCGCCCCCGGACCCGTCGCCTGCTACGCCGACAGCCTCAGCAGCGACGTCTTGGCCCGTCACGGGGAAGGCACGCGCCTGCGGCGGCAGCGGCCGACCACGGACCCGAGGGAGCGGTTTCCGTCATGACCGCTTCCCCGCACCGCCCTACCCGCAGCCCCCGACCGTCGACCACGCGTCCGGCAGCCCGCCGGACGCCCTCCTCCGAAGGACTCAGATTCCGCCATGCGCTTCCGCATTCCCACCGAGCCGGTGGGTCAGCGCCTGTCTGTCAGACAGCTGACCGCCGTGCATGTCACGCAGTGCGGCGTCGACTTCGACGGCCCCGTCTACCCGCCCGGTGTGACCGTCGAACTACCCGAGGGTGCCCTGGTGATGATCACCCGCATCGGGACCGGCGAGTTGGGCCTCGACACCGTAGGTGTCCTGCTCGCGATGGCCGATCCCGACACCGGGCGGCTGCGCCAACTCCACGACGAGTACCCGGCCGAAAGCGTCGACGCCGTCGTGCGCTACCTCATCCCCGACCTGCTCGCGCACCTCGAACGCCGAGCCCCGGCGCACCGCTGACGCCGACCGCGACGTGTCCGCGAACTCGACCCGGCGAAACAGGCGTTCGACGGTTTTGCCCGTGCGGCAATTCCCGGGAACACGGAAATGGCACGGGATTTCCCCGGCGCCTCCCCCGCAAGGATCAACCCGGACGAAGTTCGCCCGTGCGGGTGGATAGCCCTTCTCGGGTAATCAGCCGTTGACGGGAATCGTTTCCCGCGTGAAGGTGTGTTCCTGGCACTTCGCGGCCCGAGGGGGGCGGCAGCGGACGGACGGCCTGCGTGCCCCCGGATGCCACTAACTCGGGTGCTTGAGAAACCGCAACCCCCGTGGATTTCGAACGGGTTGGTGGGTCGCACGGCGGCCCCCGCACCAGCCTCTGGAGGTATCCGTTGCCCGGAACAACGCGCGGCGACGGCCGAAGACCTCGGCCGCGGCTCCGCTCTCGATTACGCACGGCTGTCGGCGGCGTCCCGCACGTGAGGATGCGCCGCATCGGCCCGGCCACGGTTCCGAGCGCCAAGCGGCTCGGCCGGATGCTCCACCAGCACGCACGCGCAACGACCGCCACCGGTTCGGCACGCGACGGAAATTGCGTCGGCCGCCGCACGGTGCCGACGGGCGGACGATCCGGTTCGACACGGATCACTTTTTCCGGCAGGTAGCAGTGAGGCGCCCGCTGCCGCGGCACGGGGTGGTCCCGGCACTCGGGGGGTGTCGGGAGCTCCCCGCCTCCTCACGCAACGGCGGCCGGCGGCGTGCAAAGGAGCATGTCGATGTCGATCCATCCGGAACTGGTCCACGCCGCGATCCTCGCCGCGGTCGGCCGTCACGGCATTCCGCTGAGTTCGGCGGACATCGAGAAGATCGTCGATGCGGTCGTGCGGTCGATCGGCTCCGCGCGGCCGCACTTCCCGCCGCATCCGGGCAGCCCGCTCAATACCCGGGAAATCGAGATCGTGGCCGGTATCGCGCGCGGCAGCACGAACAAGGAAATGGCGTGTTCGCTCGGCCTGTCGCCGTTCACCGTCAAAAGCCATCTGAACCGCATCACCGCCCGGGTGGGCGAACGGGACCGGGCGGGTCTGGTGGGTTTGGCCTACCGGGAGGGCTGGCTGACCGGCCTGCCCGCCGAGCCGCGGGAGGCCGTCGAACTGAAGCCCGACCACCTCGACGTCCTCGAAGGCATGGCCCACGGACGCAGCAATGCGGAGATCGCGGAGCGCCTCGTATTGTCCGAGGAAGCGGTCCGTTCCCGGGCCCGCGGACTGTTCGAGGTGCTCCGCGCACGCACGCGTGCGCACGCGGTGGCGCTCGGGTACCAGCATGGCCACCTCGTGGCGGTGCCCCGGGGGGCCGGCACCGCCACGTCCGCTCCGGGCGTCCGGGTGCGCGTGGGCACCGTCCGGAAATGCCCTCTGCGGCCGCGTACTTCGGCGGGCGGACGAGGATTGCCGTAGGTGCGCCGTGCCGAGACCCGGAGCCCCGTGCCCCACGGGGGCACGGGGGCACAGGGGCGCGGGGACGCGCGGTCACACCGGGAGGGCGTCTCCGGGGAAGCCGAAACACGCGTGCACGTCGCAGGTCATCATCCCGGCTTGCACACAGGGGTCCCCGGCCATGATCTCCTCGGCTTCCTCGGCCGGGACGGTCATGATCGCGATGCCGGCCATGGTGTCGGAGGCGACCGGGCACAGGATCGCGATGACGCCGTCGGCGCGCAACGACACCATTCGGCGCTGGTGTTCGCGTTCCACGGCGTCCGCGCCGTCCATGGTCCGCCCTGGCGCCCACCGCAGGAGTGCCACGCTGTAGGGCTTCGCGCTCGCCGCCAGAGCCTGGATCTGCTCGTCGGTCACGGTCGTGGTCATGGTGTCTCCCTGCTTCTCGATGTGCGCGGCCAACGAGACGATGATCCTGCAGTCCGCTGCCCGCGGCCGATTCCGCGGTCAGTTCATGGTGATCAGTGTCTTGCCGAGGGCCTGGCGCGACTCGATGGCGGCATGCGCGGCCGCGGCCCGGTCCAGCGGGAAGGTCTGGCCGACCATGGGGCGGACGCGGCCCGCCGCCGCGGCGGCCATGATTTCTTCGGCCCAGCCGTGCATGCGCGGGCCGAACGTGAACAACTGGTCCAGCGCGAGCACCCGCACTCCGCGGTCGTGCGCCTCGTTCGGGTCGACGACGGTGGGTTCCCCGCTGGAGGCACCGTGCACCGAGAAGCGGCCTCCCCGTGCGATGACCTCGAACGCGGCGCGTCCGATAGCGCCGCCGACGCCGTCGAAGACCACGTCGGGGCCGCCGCCGGTCACCTCGCGCACCCGCTCGGCCCACCCCGGCTCGGAGTAGTCCACGACGGCGGCGGCCCCCAGCGCGCGGGCCGCGTCCAGCTTCCTGGTGCCGCGCGCGGCGGCGACCACGTGCGCGCCTGCGGCCGCCGCGAGTTGCACGAGGATGCTGCCGACCCCGCCGGCCGCGGCTTCGACGAGGACCCAGTCGTCCGGCTTGATCTGCGCGCCTTCGACCAGCCCCAGGGCCGTACTGCCGTCCGTGTGCAACGCGAGAGCGACGGACAGGTCCAGCCCGTCCGGGACCGGGATCAGCTCGCCCGCATCGGCCACCGCACGTTCCGCGAACCCGCCGGTCTCCCCCGTGCCGGCGAGCACCCGCCGGCCGACCCACGCCGAGTCCGCTCCGTCACCCACCGCGCCGACCCGCCCGGCGACCATGCCCCCGGGGACGAACGGCAGTTCCGGCCGTTCGTGCCATCGGTCGGTGCCCGCCCGGATCTGCGTCTCGACGAACGTCACCCCGGCGAACGCGACATCGACCAGAACCTGCCCCGCCCCGGGAACCGGGTCCGGCGCTTCCCGCAGGACCATGACCTCGGGTCCCCCGAACCGTGTCACGAAAACCGCGCGCATGCTGCAGCCCCTCTCGGTCTCGTCCCGACCGGTCCGCCGGAACGCTCTACCGCGTCGAACGATCGGCATGCCGGGAACATTCGATCCCGGTGTGTGAGGAACCCGATAGCCGTATCCCCGCCGGCGCCCGCTTGGTGACATAGCCCCCGCAGCCCTGGTAGGCATGACGGAGCCGAGCGCAAGCGAGGAGGAACGACACATGAGCGACGAGCTGAGCGATGCAGCCAAAGCCGCCATACGACGGGCCGACCGGCGCGAGGGCGAAATCCGTAGAGACGTGCTGAGAGGTGCCCCCGTGCGGGGGCTTCGCCCCATGGCACCTTCCGAGAGAGTGGCTTCCGCCCAGGCCGCGCGGGACAGGGCCAACAAAAGCGTCGGCCTTACCCCGTCACCTGGCCTGTCAGCCGCCGAGAAGCGGCGCTTCGGCCTGGAGTACGTCCCGGGCACCTGACATCCGCGCCGGCGTGCCTTGCGGTCGTCCGTGTTACCGCGGGAAACGGACAAACCCCGGGGCGGGCTGAAGCGTCTGGCAGCCTTGGACGCGATCGGTCCGATCGAAGGAACGCCGCGTGGTGATACGGGAGGCGGCCAGATGACGGTCCACTACGCCAGTTACGGCTCCAACATGGACGACCGGCGCTTCAAGCCGTACGTCCTGGGCGGACCGGTCCCGGGAACGGACATCGTGGAGCGGGGAAGCAGCGACCGCACACCGATCGACTTGGACCGCAGCCAACTCGTGCAAGTGCCCGGACTTCTGTTCACCGCCGGGAACTCCCAGCGCTGGGAAGGAAAGGGCGTCGCCTTCGTCGACCTGGCGGACGGTCAGGGGCACGAGACCATCATGCGCACCTACCCGCTGTCCGAACAGCAGTTCGCCGACGTGGTGACGCAGGAACTCGACGCGGGGGAACCCCTCCGCGTCGATATCGACCGGATCGTCGAGCAGGGCGCCGTGCAGGTCTCCCCGGGGGCGTACGGCACGGTGTTCCATCTCGGCAACATCGACGGCGAGCCGCTGCTCACGTTCACCGCCCCGTTCCGCGCCGACGAGGTCGTGCACAACAAGCCGAACGCGGCGTACGTGAACCGCATCAGGGACGGCCTCGTCAACGCGGGCTTGGACGCGGACGCCGCGAAGGCCTACGTCCATGCGACGCCGGGAAGCAAGCTCGGCCTCACGGTTCCGGCGCACGTGGCGGCGAACCGGGAAGGCCCCCAGTCCGGCCGGCGGGGCGCTTCGGCATCACTCACCCCGCCGGGCCGGTCCCGTGGGATCGGCTCTCGGCACCGCGGGGAACGCGTCCCGGCGTCGCCGTTGCCGACCCCACTGGCCCATATCGCCGCGGCGATTCCCAGCGTCCGGCGGATGGCCGAGAGCTACGCCCGGTTGGACCGCGGATGGGATCCTCGCGGGCGCCTGACCAACCCCGGCGGAGGCCTCACGGTGTACCGCCGCGACGGCGGCGTCGACAAGGCGCTGGACCAGGGGCTGAACCACTGACCTGGCGTCGGCCGGTCCTCGGCGGCGGCCAGGGTTCAGCGAGGCCCGTAGGTGTGGAGGTACAGCACCGTGCCGTTGCCCAGGTCGCCTCGGTTGTTCAGGGCGCGGACGGCGGCCAAAGCCTTTGCGGTGTAGACCGGTTCGAGGTCGGGGCCGCCGGCGGCGCGGGAGTCTTCGATGATGCGGTCGGCCTCGGGGGTCGGGTGGCCGTAGCCGGCGCCCAGCCAGTCGCGGGTCATCGTGACGTCCTCCGGGCACAGGCCGGCGATGCGGAGGTCGCCGGTGCGCTTGCGCAGCAGCCGTGCCGTCTTGTTGGCCATCGCGGTGATGTGGGCTGCGTCAAGTGGCAGTTGGTCGTTGACGACGACGCCCGTGACGCGGGTGCGGAGCCCGGCGAGGCGCAGGCCGAGGGCGAGTCCGGCCGCCGTGCCGCCGCTGCCGACCGGGAGAACCACGTGCGACGGCTCCGGCAGGTCGCCGGCCCGGACCTGGGCGGCGATCTCCAGGCCGCATTCGACGTACCCGAGCATGCCGACGGGTGACGAGCCACCGGTCGGCAGCACGTACGCGGGCCGGAACCGGCCGCCGGCGAACCGGCCGTGGCGCAGGATCAGCCAGGGCGCGAGCAGGTAGGTGCGCCGCTTGGTCCGCGTGCGGTGGATCGTCGCACCGGACGCCTCAAGACGTGCGAGCTGCGCGCGCACGTGGTCGTCCACCGGCTGGTCGACGAGCGCGAGCGCGACCCGCACGCCGTGCGCCTGCGCGAACCGCGCGGTGGCCAGCCCGTGGTTGGTGCCCAGCGCGCCGAAGGTGAGGATCGTCGGCGAGCGCCGTGCCTGCGCGTCGGCGATGATCCACTCGAGCTTGCGGATCTTGTTGCCGCCCCAGAGGTCGCCGAACACGCTCTCGTCCTTGACCCACACGTCGGCCGGGCCGTCGGCGAGTCCGGGGGCCAGCCGGGCGACCGGCGTCGGCCGGTCGCCGAGCGGGACGTGCCGGAAGAACGGCGCGTCCGGATCGTGGGAGGGGAAACGCTCGTGCAGCAGCGGAGTGTCCACGGTGACCAGCGTACGGATCACTCGGCCTCGCGGGTCACTTCGCGGCGGCGGGTCAGAAGATGACGGAGGCGCCGCCGTCGACGGGGATGTTCAGGCCCGTGGTGAAGGATGCCTCCGGGCGGCACACGTTGACGATCCACCAGGCGACTTCCTCCGGGCGGCCGATGCGGCCGAGGGGGACGCGTTGGCGCTGGCGTTCGCGGAGTTGGGTGATCTGTTCCGGTGTCAGGCCCGCGCTCTCGATGATCGGAGTGTCCACCGGCCCCGGGGAGACCGCGACGACCCGGATGCCCCGGGGGGCGAGTTCGAGGGCCCAGGTGCGGGTGAGGAAGTCCAGGCCCGCTTTGGCCGCGCCGTAGACGGACTGGCCGGGCCAGCCGCGGCCCGCGCCCGCGGTGGAGACGTTCACCACCGCGCCCTTGGCATCGGCGAGGTGCGGCAGCGCGGCTTGGGTGAGGAACAGCGGGGCGAGCAGGTTGGTGGCCACCTGGGCCTGCGCCTCGCGCACGTCGATCGCGCCGAGGGGGGCGATCCGTACCTGCGCGGCGTTGTTGACCAGGATGTCGATGCCGCCGAGGAGGTCGAGGGCGGTCTCGACGATCGCCGCCGGAGCCTCGGGGGCTCCGACGTCGGCGGCGAGGCAGTGCACCCGCGGATGCTCGCGGGCGGTCTCCGCCAGCGTGGCCGCGGTGCGTCCGACGACCAGGACGCGGGCGCCCGCGGCGGCGAACGCGTGCGCCGCGGCCCGGCCGATCCCGGTGCCGCCCCCGGTCACGACGACCCGGCTGCCGAGCAGGGCGTCGTCGGGGCGGGGAACGGCAACGGAGGCATCGAAGGCATCAGACGTGTCGGACCTGTCGGGGGTGCCGGGCATGGGGATTCCTTCCGGTCGGCAGGGGTCAGGGCGGTCGGCGCCGGGCAAGGCAGCGCGTTCCGATGCCGCTCCCAGCGGCCTTCGGCACGCAACCCCGGCCCGGCACACGACCGCCCCTCCCCCGGCTGCGGTCTTCTCGGACGAGTGGGGAGGCCGCCTCAGATGCCCGTGCGCCGCCCGTCGTCGCCCACCGGGGACCACCACAGGTTCGCCCGGGTGGCGCCGTCGCCGAAGAGGCCGCCGCGGCCCTCGTACACGCGGCCGTCCCGCCAGCGCAGCAGGTGGGCGCCTTCGATGGCCAGGAAGTCGTAGGGCGAGGACACCCCCTCCGGGGCGTGGCCCCGCTTGCCGCTGATGCGGTAGACGTCGAGTGTGATGCCCTTGCCGGCGTCGACGAGCACGTCCAGCGTCTCGGACTTCATGACGCCGCCGCACGCCTCTATCAGCTTGGCGGTGGACGCGAGGTAGGCGTCCAGGCCCTCGTGCCAGCCGGCCTGGTGGTGGTTGCCGGGCATCTGGAAGCGGACGTCCTCCGTCCAGTACTCCAGGGCGCGGTCCCGGTCCAGGGACATCAGGGCGTCGTACGCTGCGGCGACCCGGTCGGCCGTCAGTTCCGTGCTCTTCGGCATGGCGGTACTCCTGTCCGCGGTGGGGCGGGTCGTGGTCGGCCGGCCGCGTCGTCGGGCCGGAGGCGGGGTGGCTCAGTCGGTCGCGTCGTGGACGACGAGGCGGTCCTGCACGAGCCATTCGCCGTCGCGGCGGACGAGGATGTCCGCGCCGGTGCAGCTGAGGTGGAAGACGCCTTTCCCGCCGCGCGGCGTCTCGAAGACGAGCGCGTAGTACATGGTGTGGACGGTGCCGTCCGCGCGCTGCTCGGCGTCGACCATGCCGAACCAGTGCCGGCGCACCAGGCCCCGTTCGGCGAGGCCGGCCAGGGCGGCGCGGCCCAGTTCGGCGATCGCGGTCCGGCCGCGGCACGGCTCGGGGACGACGTTCTGCGCGAAGACCCCGTCCTCGGTGAATCCCGCCGTCCAGGCGTCGGTGCGGCCGTCGTCGAGGTGGCGCATGTGACGGGCGTAGAAGGCGTTGATCTCCGCGTACATCTCCGCGGTGACGGGGCCGGCGGCCTCTGTCTGTGCGGTCATAGGTGCATCTCCTCGCTGATCGTGCGGGGGTTCCGCCGGAGGTGTGCGGGGCGACAAGGCGGGCGGGCCGCGGAGCGGAAAGCGGCGGCGCACCGCGTCACGCGGGGAGCGGGAAACTCGCGCTGACCACGTCGCCGGTGTGCGGGTCGCCCTTCATGAGCGTGAACATGGGCTCCAGCCGGGCGTGGAACTCCGGGTGGGCCATGGCGTTCGCGAGCGACTCGTGGTCGACCCACTCGGCGATGTTGAAGTAGACGGACGGGTCCTTCCGAGAGCGCACGAACGCGTACCGGAGGAAGCCGGGCTGCGTCTCCATGAACGCCGCGGCGTGCGCGTAGATGCGCTCCAACTCCTCGGCGGATCCAGTCAGTTCGAGTCGGTTGACGAACGCGATCACGGTGCCTCCCGGCGGTGGCGTGCGGCGGACGGGTTCGCAGCCCACCGTCGCGCCGTCCGCTGAAGGCGCGCTGGAGCGCCGGTCGAGCACGGCCGTGCCCGCCCCGAAATCAGCCCCCACGGGCGGCCTCGATCCGTCGTCGACCCGCCTGCGACGGGTCCGCGAGCCGCCGCGGCGAGCCTGGGGTGGGCCCGGCCCCTTCCGCGGTCCGGCCTGTTCCGGCGCGGGCCGCGCCGGGACGCCCCCCTGACCGCCGGCGACCTCCTTGGGAGCGACGTGTACGACGAACGAGTCCCTGTCCTCATCATCGGCGGCGGCCTGGCCGGGCTGTCCGCCGCGGTGTTCCTCGGCCTGCACGGCGCGCCGCCGATGCTGGTGGAGAAGCACCCGACCACGAGCACGGTGCCGAAGGCGCGCGGGCAGTACCCGCACACCATGGAGGCGCTGCGGATCGCCGGTGTGGCCGACGAGATCCTGTCGGCGTCGCCCGGTGGAACGGGCGATTTCTACATGGCGGTCGCCGAGTCCCTGACCGGTGCCGTGACGCTGGACATCAACACGGACGGCCAGATGCAGATGCTGCACGTCTCCCCGGAGGCGTGGGCGATGGCCAGTCAGGAGCGGACGGAGGCGATCCTCGCCGAGCGCGCCGTGGGCCTGGGCGCGCGGGTCTGCTTCTCGACCGAGCTGGTCGCGTTCGAGCAGGACGCGGACGGCGTGACGGCGGTCCTGCGCGATGCCGGCACGGGCGCGCAGCGCACGGTCCGCGCCGACTACCTGGTCGCCGCGGACGGGTGGCGCAGCCCGATCCGCGAAGCCCTGGGGGTCGGCACGCACAGCCGGGGCACGCTCGGGCATCTGGTGCGGGTCTTCTTCGACGCCGACCTGCACGACGTCCTCGCGCACGTCGACGGGGTCGCCGACGCCCGCAAGTTCGCGCTGTGGCACCTGACGCAGCCGTTTCCGTCGATCTTCTACAACATCGACCTGCCGGGCCGCTACGGCTTCATCGGCACGCTGACCCCGGAGCCGCTCCGGCCCGAGACGATGCCGCCGGGCTGGTTCGCCGATCTGGTGCGTACCGGACTCGGCCTGCCAGACCTGGAGTTGACCGTCACCGAGGTCGGCGAGACACCGTTGCTCGCCTACGTGGCGAACGGGTTCTCGCGCGGCCGCGTCCATCTGATCGGCGATGCCGCCCGCGTCGTTCCGGCACCGGGCGGGCTCGGCGGCAACACCGCGGTCATGGACGGGTTCTACCTGGCGTGGAAGCTCGCGCTGGTTGTGCGCGGCCTGGCGGGCCCGGGGCTGTTGGACAGCCACGACGCGGAGCGCCGCCCGGTGTCCGACATGATCGCCGAGCAGCAGTTCACCAACACGGTCGTCCGGATGGCGCCCGAACTGGCCGACGGAAACGACGACATCGCCGAGCTGATCGACCCGGTGACGCAGGTGTTCGGATACCGCTGCGCGCACGCCGGCGCGGTCGTCCGCGAGCCGGGCGACGCCGGGGAACTGCTGGAGGACCCGACCGCACCGACCGGGCGCCCGGGATCGCGGGCGCCGTACGTGGTCTTGGAGCACGACGGCCTTCCGACGTCCACCACCGCGCTGTTCGGCCGCGGCTTCGTGCTGCTCACGGGCGCGGACGACGGCTCGGGACGCTGGGAGCGCGCCGCGCGGTCGGTGTCCGACCGGCTCGGCGTCGCCGTCGACGTGCAGCGGATCGGCGGTCCCGCCGGCGAGTTCGACCCGTGCGGCAGCGCCGGCCTGGTCGACCCGGCCGGCCAGTGGGCGAAGGTCCACGGGATCGCCGCGGGCGGCGCGGTGCTCGTCCGGCCCGACCGCTTCGTCGGCTGGCGGGCACCGGACGGCGCGGCCGACGACCCGGCCGCGGCGCACGCGCTGGAGACGGCGCTGCGGACGATCCTGCACCGGCTGCCGGGCGCCGACGCCGAGGAGCGGTCATGATCCTGGTCACCGGGGCCACCGGCACGGTGGGCGGCCGCGTCCTGCGGCGTCTGCGCGAAGAAGGCCGCCACGTGCGGGCGGTGACGCGCGATCCGGCGCGTGCCGCGTTCCCCGGCGACGTGTCCGTCGCCGCCTGCGACCTCGACGTGCCGAGCGGGCTCGACGAGGCCCTCGACGGCGTGGACCGGGTGTTCCTGATGTCGTTGGGCCACCACAAGGCGACGCACGACACGCGCGTCGTGGCCGCCGCACGCAAGGCGGGCGTGGTGCGGATCGTCCAACTGTCCTCGCTCGGCGTCGAAGAGGTCGCCGACCGGCAGGACAATCCCTTGGCGCGCTGGCACCGCGAGGCCGAGGAGGCGCTGTGCGCGTCGGGGATGGAGTGGACGGTCCTGCGTCCGGGCGGGTTCATGAGCAACGCGCTCTCGTGGGCGGACTCGGTGCGGGCCGAAGGTGTCGCGCGCGGCCCGGTCGCGGACATGCCGGAGGCGGTCGTGCACCCGGAGGACATCGCGGAAGTCGCCGTCCGCGCGCTGACGGACGACGGCCTGGTCGGCGAGACCGTCGCGCTGAGCGGCCCCGAGAGCCTGACGCCGCGGGCGCAGGCCGCCGTCCTGGCCGGCGTGCTGGGCCGCGACATCCGCTTCGAGAGCGTCCCGTTGGCCGTGCACCGGCAGAAGATGCTGGCCAAGTACTCGGCCGAGACCGTGGACGGGGTGCTCGCCGCTCTCGCCGACGTGCTCGCCGGCGGCGACGACCTGCGCGCACACGTCCTCCCCGGCGTCGAGCGGGTGCTCGGGCGCCCGGCGCGCACCTTCACCCGCTGGGTCTGCGAGAACCTCCACGAATTCCGGTGATTCCCGGCACCGGGACGGGTGCCGCCGCCACGCGGGCGGCGGCACCCGTTTGCCGTGTCAGGCTCCTGTGCGTGCCCCGCGCAGGCGGCGCTTCTCGGCGACGAACGCCGCCGCGTTCAGCGCGAGCGTCACG
The DNA here is from genome assembly GCF_039542225.1 of Yinghuangia aomiensis. Lineage (NCBI taxonomy): Bacteria > Bacillati > Actinomycetota > Actinomycetes > Kitasatosporales > Streptomycetaceae > Yinghuangia > Yinghuangia aomiensis. The sequence continues at coordinate 29,143 of NZ_BAABHS010000029.1, forward strand.
CCGGCCATGACCGGCTGCCCGGCCTTGCGGCTGCACCCCGGGTCGGTGAAGGCGGTGCCCGGGTACAGGATCGACGACATCTGGGTGATCCAGTACGCCGAGGCGCACGCCGTGGCCAGTTGCAGCGTCCCGTAGGTCCAGGGCCGGCGGCCCCACACGAAGTACAGCGTGGCCGCGCCCAAGGCGAGGCCGGTGCTCATGGTCTGCCCGTTGTGGAACTTCGCGTGCGGCGGCCAGTCGGGGTTGAACACGTGGGTGTCGTTCCAGTCCGCGATGTACGCGCCGCACATCGTGGTGAGCCCGGTGACGGTGAGGAGGACGCGCCCGGTGGTCGTGCGCGCGGTCCGGCCCGGTGCCGGGTCCGTGTCGTGCATGGTGGATCCGTTCGGTGGTTTCGGCAGGAGAGATCAGGAGGACTGCAGTGGGCAAGGCTGCTCCCCCGCCGGCGGCGCACGGGCCCGGTCCGGCCGCCACCGGACCGGGCCCGCGGCCCGGACGCATGCCGCCGCGCGCCCGGGCGCGCGGCTCAGATGGCGGCGCCTGCCATCTCCGGGTCGATCTCGTCCTTGCGGACACGGATCACCAGGGCCGCGACGAGGAACGCCGCGATCATCACGAAGCCCGCTATTCCGAAGGCCCGGGCGTACCCGTCGGCGTACGCGGCGCCGACACTGTGCGGGTCCGCCGCCGCGCCGAGGTCGGCCACCCGGTCCCGGGTGAGGTGCGCGGCAACCGTGCCGAGCACCGCCAGGCCGAGCGAACCGCCCACCTGCTGGCCGGTGTTGAGCACCGCCGAGGAGATGCCCGCCTCGTGGTCGTGCACCCCTGCGACGGCCGCCAGCGTCAGCGGCACGAAGCAGATCGCCACGCCCGCCCCGATGAGGAGCAGCGGGCCGAGCAGCTGCGCCGTGTAGCCGTCCTCCGCGGACAGTCGGGAGAACCAGAACAGCGCGCCCGCGGCGAGCAGGGTGCCGGTCATGAGCAGCGGTTTCGGGCCGATCTTCCCGACGAGCTGCCCGGCCACGCCGGCGAGGACCATGACGATCACCGCGAAGGGCAGGAACGCCAGACCGGTCTTCAGCGGGCTGTACCCGGCGACCTGCTGCATGAACAGCGTGAGGAAGTAGAACATCGCGAACAGCACCGCGCCGATGGCGAACATGATGATGTACGAGCCGGTGCGGTTGCGGTTGGAGAAGATGCTCAGCGGCATCAGCGGGTCGGAACTGCGGGCCTCGACCACGACGAAGAGGGCCAGCAGGACGAGGCCGCCGACGATCGGCCCCATGGTGAGCGCGTCGCCCCAGTCGTGCGTGGCGGCGTTCACCAGGCCGTAGACGAGCAGGGTGGCGCCCGCGGTGGCGGTGAGCGCGCCCGGCAGGTCGAGCGGCTCCTTGCGGGTGCGGCTCTCGCGCAGCACGCGGGGGCCGAGCAGGGCGAGGACGAGCGCGATGGGCACGTTCACGAACAGCACCCAGCGCCAGCTGAGCACGTCGGTGAAGACGCCGCCGAGGAGGTTGCCGATCGCTCCGCCCGCCCCGGACATGGCCGCGTACACGCCCATCGCCCGGTTGCGTTCCTTGCCCTCGGTGAACATCGTGGCGATCAGCGCCAGTGCCGCCGGCGCGACCATCGCCCCGCAGACGCCCTGGGCGGCACGGGCGGCGATCAGCCAAGCCTGGGTCGTCGCGAGGCCGCCGAGGAGCGAGGCGACGGCGAGCAGCGAGATGCCCCACAGGAACACGCGCCGCTGGCCGTACAGGTCGCAGGCGCGGCCGCCGAGCAGCAGCAGCCCGCCGAAGGCGAGGGTGTAGGCGTTGACGACCCATTCCAGGTTCGCCCACGAGAAGCCCAGCGAGTCCTTCATGGACGGCAGCGCGACGTTCACGATCGAGACGTCGAGCACGACCATGAGCTGGGCCGTCGCGATGACCGCGAGGGCGAGGCCGTTGTTGCGCCGTTCCGGTGTCGGCGGCGGTGCCGCCGTTCCGCCGCCGGCGCGGCCGTTCGGATGGGTGACGGAAGCCTCGACGGTCTTCCCGGTTGTTCTGTCGGTCACGGTGGTCGCTCCTGCGGTAGGGCTCCGCGTCGGGCGCGAGAGCCGTGCGGGCCGTGCGAGCGGGGGTTCGGAGGCGAACCGGTCGCGTCCGAACGCGGATTCGAGGCACGGGCTCGGAGACCAGCTTGTGGAACATTCTGTACTGGAGTTGACTTCGGCGCAAGTTGTTCCACAGTTCCGCGCGTCGGCGCGGACACATCCCGCGGCACCGGCCCGCGTGTCCGGCGTGCCCGCGCATTTACCGGGTCGACCTGCGATGGGAGAATCACCGCCATGCCCCGCAACAGCTCTTCGTCCGGCACCGCGCCCGCTTCCCTGGACCCCCGGGTCGTGCGCAGCCGCGCCGCCGTCCTCGGCGCGGCGCGGGAAATCCTCTTCGCGGAAGGCTGGGACGCGGTGACACACGCCTCCGTCGCGGCCCGGAGCGGCGTGGGCCGCACCACGCTCTACCGGCACTGGCCGGAGGCCGCCGACCTCATCCGCGACGTCATCGCCGAGCAGCTCGCCATCACCCGGATCGCCCCCACCGGGGACCTCCGCGAAGACCTGATCGCCCAGCTGGAGGCCTTCCGGCTCCAACTCCACGACCCCGGCATGGAGCGGGCGCTGCGCGTCATCATCGAGCGGGCCGGCTACCTCCCGGCGTTCACCGAGATGAAGGAAACGCTGTACCAGGAGGGCTCACGGGGCTTCCGGGAGATCCTGCGGCAGGCCAAGGCCGCCGGCGAAGTCGACGCACGCCTCGACGTCGGACGCGCGATCGACCAGCTCGCCGGGCCGCTCGTCTACCGGCGCTTCCTCGCCGGCCGCTCCTTCACCGCCGCGTACGTGCGGCACGTGGTCGACGACTTCCTCACCGCCCACGCCCCGCGCGACCCGGGCGCCGGCACCGCGAGCCCCTGACCCGGGCTCGTCCCCGACTCCAGACGCCCCCCGCAAGGTGGCCGTGCGGTCCTCCGCCGGCCTTTCGCGGCCGACGGCCCGCCGCCCGCGCACGCCTGCGCGGCAGCGCCCACCTGCGCGCCCACCTGCGGAAACGGAGTCATCCCGATGAGCCTGCCGACCACCAGCGACCCGCGCGCCGCCGACCGCGCGGCACCCGGACGCGGGAAACTCACCGAGGTCGCCGACCGCGTCCTCGCCTACATCCAGCCGGACGGGGGCTGGTGCGTCAGCAACTCCGGCGCGCTGATCGGGCCGGACGCGGTCGCCGTCATCGACACCGCGGCCACCCGGGCGCGCGCGCTGGCCCTCGCCGACGCCCTCGCCGCGGTGACCCCGCTGCGCCCCCGGACGCTCATCAACACCCATGCGCACGGCGACCACACCTTCGGCAACTTCGCCTTCGCGCCCGAGGCGACCGTCATCGGGCACGACCTCGCCCGCGCCGAGATCGTGGCGAACGGCCACATGCTGCGCGACCTGTGGCCGGGCACCGAGTGGGGCGAATTCCCGATCGTGCCGCCGTCGGTCACGTTCCCGACCCGGCTCACCCTGCACGTGGGCGACATCCTCGTCGAGCTGATCCATGTCGGCCCCGCGCACACCACCGGAGACGTGGTGGCCTGGCTGCCGGAGGAGCGGGTGCTTTTCGCCGGGGACGTCCTGCTGTCCGGCTGTACGCCCTTCGTGCTGATGGGCTCGGTGGCCGGGTCGCTGCGCGCCGTCGCGCGGCTCCGCGCGCTGGGTCCGCGCACGGTCGTGTGCGGGCACGGCCCGGTGTGCGGGCCCGAAGTCCTGGACGCCACCGAGGCATATCTGAACTGGCTGCACGCCACGGCCCGCGCCGGGATCGACGCGGGCCTGACGCCGCTGCAGACCGCGCTCGACACCGCGCTCGGCGACTTCGCCGGACTCCTGGACCCGGAGCGCCTGGTGGGCAACCTGCACCGCGCCTACGCCGAGGAACGCGGCGCGCCCGAAGGGGCCACCGTCCCTCTCGGGCCCGCGCTGGAGGACATGGTCGCGTGGAACGGGGGCCGCCCCCTCACCTGCCTGGCCTGACGCCGCTGCGCCGCGCGGCCGACGGCCGTGCGGCGCAGCAGGGAGAACAGGAGGAGCAGGAGAACAGGAGGAGCAGGGAAGGCAGGGAGAGCAGCGGCCCGCCGGAACCGCCCGTCAGCCCGTGGCCGACGGGCGGTGGTGTTCCGCGTACTCCTTCGCGTGGCGCAGGGTGATCAGGCTGTTGGTGCCGAGCGCCGCACGCGCGTACGCGAGCGCGTCGTCGACCGTCGCGTCGGGGCCCAGCACGTCCGCAATCGCGTCGCGCCGCACCACGATCGTGTGCCGCGAGACCGCACGGACCGAATCGCCGGCTTCCGTGAGCACCCACTCCCCCGTGTGCGCCGTGAGCATCGCGGGCACCCGGAGCTGCTTGTAGACGATGCGCCCCGGCGCGAACCCCACCCGGATGGACTTCGTCGTGTGCCGTGAGCCGTCCTTGGCCTTGGTGTCCATCTCCAGCACCTGGAGGTCGGGTCCGGGGGTGCCCAGGTCCACGCGCGACACGTGCGGCAGCCGCTGCGGCCACGCGTGCGCCTGCCACACGAAGTCGTACACGTCCGCGAGCGGCCCGTCGACGGACACCGCGTCCTCGAAGGTCAGCAGCAGTTCGTCCAGCGCGCCGGGGGCCTCCGCGGTCGACCGCAGCGCCTCCAGTTCGGCGGTGCTGTTGCGGTCCACCGCCTGCTCGATCCACGCCAGCGCTTCGGGCGCGTCGCCGTCCGCGGTGAACGCGTGGTCCAGGACCACCTCGCAGCTGGTGTCGCCGGTCGGGGTGACCGTCCACGTGCCGCTCATCGCGGCCACCGGCGACTGCGGGATTTCCTGGCGGAACGCCGCGGTCATCGCCTCGTCGTCGAGTTCGCGCCGGGACGTCCACGTCTTGACGGTGTCGCCTGCGGTGGCCCACAGCCGTATCCGTTCCGTACGGCCGTCGCCGTCCACCCGTTCGGCGTGCACGGTCGGCGGGAAGATCCGCGGCCACGTCGCGACGTCGGCGACGATGCCGTACACGGTGCGGGCGGGCGCGGCGACGGCGATGCGGTGCCGCGCGGTGCCGGAACGGGTTCCGCGGCCGGCCGCGGGCTGGGGAATGGTCCGGGTCATGGCGTCGGTGCCTTCCTTGGGTCGGCGGACATCGGGTGGGACGGACTCAGTAGTTGCCGAGGCCGCCGCAGACGTTGAGGGCCTGCGCGGTGATCGAGGCCGCGATCGGGCCGGCCAGGTAGCCGACGAGCGCCGCGACTTCCTCCGGGTCCGTGTACCGGCCGAGCGGGATCTTGGCGTTGAAGCGCTCGAGGACGTCCTCGGGCGTCGTGTTCCAGATGGCGGCGTAGTTGTCGCGGACGTGGGCGGCCATCGGCGTCTCGACGTAGCCGGGGCAGACCGCGTTCACGGTGATCCCGGACTTCGCCAGCTCCAGGCCGAGCGCCTTGGTGAACCCGACGACGCCGTGCTTCGACGCGGAGTACGGCGCACCCAGCACGACGCCCTGCTTGCCGCCCGTCGACGCGATGTTGACGATCCGGCCGGAGGGCAGCTCCCGCATCCCGCCGCGCGCCAGCACCTCGCGGGTCAGCAGGAAGACGCTGTTGAGGTTGGTGTCGATGACGTCGTACCAGACCTCGTCGGGGATCTCGTGGGTCGGACCGCCGCCGCTGCGGCCGGCGTTGTTCACCAGCACGCCGACCGGGCCGAAGCGTTCCACGGCGGCCGCGACCAGCCGTGCCACGTCCTCGCGCGAGCGCACGTCCGCGGCGATGCCGTCGGCGTCGATGCCCGCGTCGGCCAACTCCTTGACGGTTTCGGCGACGTGGTCGGCGGTGCGCGCGGTGATGAAGACGCGCATGCCCAGGGCGCCCAGCGTGCGGGCGACGGCGAGGCCGATGCCGCTGGTCGCGCCCGTGACCAGGGCGCACCGACCGGACTGGCCGGGCCGGTCGGGCTGGTCGGACTGGCCGGGCTGCGGGGAAACGGGTGCGGTCATGAGGCGTCTCCGTTCGCGGAAGGGGTGGGCGAGGGGGCTGCGGGCTCCGGCAGGACGTGGGACACCAGCGAGGTGTCGTGCTTGGCGCGCAGGAACAGCGGATGCTCGATCACGGTGCGCAGAAAGCCGCTCGTCGTGCGCACGCCCGGCCCGGCGATGCGGAACTCGTCGAGGGCGCGCCGCATGCGGGCCACCGCCTGGTCGCGGTCGGGGGCCCACACGACGAGCTTGGCGAGCAGCGAGTCGTAGGAGGCCGGGATGCGGTAGCCGGTGTACCCGTGCGTGTCGACCCGGACGAACGGGCCGCCGGGGGGCACGAATTCGTCGAGCACACCGGGCGCCGGCGCGAAGCCGCGGGCGGCGTCCTCCGCATTGATCCGGCACTCGATCGCGGCGCCCGAGCAGACCACGTCCTCCTGGCGGAGCGTCAGCGGGCGCCCCGCCGCCACCAGGAACTGCTCGCGGACCAGGTCGACCCCGGTCACCATCTCGGTCACCGGATGCTCCACCTGGATACGGCAGTTCACCTCCATGAACACGAACGTGCCGTCGGGCGCGACCAGGAACTCGAACGTGCCGGCACCCACGTATCCGGCCGCGCGGGCGCCGCGCACCGCGGCCTCGCCCATACGGGCGGCGAGGCCGTCGGGCAGCCCGGGGGCGGGGGACTCCTCGATGAGCTTCTGGTGCCGCCGCTGCACCGAGCAGTCCCGCTCCCCCAGGTGGATCGCGTTGCCGTGGGTGTCGCAGAGGACCTGCACCTCCACGTGCCGCGCCGACTCCAGATAGCGCTCGACGTACACGCGGCCGTCGCCGAACAGCGTCTGCGCACGGGCCCGCGTCTCGTGGTAGGCGCGCACGAAGTCCTCGGGGCGCGTCACCACCGTCATGCCGCGGCCGCCGCCGCCGGCCGCGGCCTTGACGATGACCGGGCAGCCGATGGCGTCCACCACGGCCTGGGCTTCCTCGGCCGTGTCGAGCGCGTGCAGGCTGCCCGGGAGGAGCGGCAGACCGGCCTCGGCCATGAGCGCGCGGGCGGCGGTCTTGTCGCCCAGGCGGGCGATGACGTCGGGCGGCGGGCCGACGAAGGTGATGCCGTGCGCCGCGCACGCCTCGGCGAGGTCCGGGTTCTCGGACAGGAACCCGTACCCGGGGTGCACGGCGTCGGCACCGGTCCGCAGCGCCGCCTCGACGACGGCGGGGATGTTGAGGTAGCTGCGGCGGGCGGCGGCGGGGCCGATCTGCACGACCTCGTCGGCGAGGCGCAGGACCGCCGAGTCGCGGTCGTCGGTCGAGTGCACCGCGACCACCCGCATGCCCATTTCCTTGCAGGCGCGGGCGACCCGTACGGCGATCTCGCCCCGGTTGGCGATCAGGACGGTCGTGAACACGGTGCCGTCACCGCCCGTCCGAGGCGACCGGTTCGAGGGAGAACAGCGGGTCCCCGTACTCGACCTGGTCGCCGTTGCCGACCAGCACGCCGGTGATCCGCCCGGCCCGGTCCGCCTCCACCGGGATCATCAGCTTCATCACCTCGACGATGCCGACCTGGCGGCCCGGCGCGACCACGTCGCCCACCCGGACGAACGGCGCCGCACCGGGCTCCGGGGCGTGGTAGAAGACGCCGACGGTCGGCGCGTCGATCCGTGCGGACGGGGCGAGCGGCACGGCCGCCCCCGCCGGCCCGGAGGGCGCACCGGCCGTGGCGGCGGGCGCGGCACCGGCGAGGACGCCTGCCGCGGCGGTGTCGACCGCGGCGACGGCGGCGGGCGCGGCCACCGGGCTCCCGGGCTGCCATTCCAGCGCCATTTCGACGGCGCCGACACGGAGCCGCAGCGCGGTCGGCGGATGGGCCAACCCGGACAGCAGCCGTGCCGCGCTGTCCCGTACCGCCTCCATGAGGACGGTCAGCTCCCCCGCGGGGACCACGGGGCCGGTCCCGGCCGACGGGTCGGCGAGCGGCCCGCCGAGGGGGTCGGCCAGGGGCTCGCCGAGAGGGCCGTCCGGCGGGGCTTCCCCGCCGACTGCGGCGGCGGCAACGGTCACGACACACCTCCGAGGACGGTCGCGCGCACCGGCACGGCGCGGGCGTTCGCGTCGCGCCCGGCGTCCGGGCGCCCGAAGCGGCGGAACCGCTCGCGCCGCGATTCCGGGAGCCCCGCCGGGTCCACGGCGGCCAGTTCGCGCAGCGCCGCCGCGAGGGCTCCCCGGAGGTTCCGGGCCACCTCGGCGTGGTCGGCTTGCGCGCCGCCCGGCGGGACGGGCACCACCGCGTCGACGATGCCGTGGCGCAGCAGGTTCGCGGCGTCCAGGCGCAGGGCCTCCGCGGCGGTCCGGGCGGCCGCCGGGTCCTGCCACAGGATCGCGGCGCAGCCCTCGGGGCTGATGACGGAGTACACCGCGTCCTCGAGGATCATCACCCGGTCGGCGACGGCCAGCGCGAGCGCGCCGCCGCTGCCGCCCTCACCGGTGACGACGGTGACCACGGGCACCGGCAGTCCGGCCATCAGGCGCAGGTTCTCGGCGATGGCGACGGACTGCCCCCGCTCCTCCGCCGCCACGCCCGGGTAGGCACCCGGGGTGTCGACGAACGTGAGCACCGGCATCCGCAGTTTTGCGGCGAGGCGCATGAGTCTGGCGGCCTTGCGGTATCCGGCGGGGTTCGCCATTCCGTAGTTGCGGTCGGCGAGTTCGGCCAGGGTGTGGCCTTTCTGGTGGCCGACGACCATGACCGGCCGCCCCTCGAAGAGCGCGGGTCCGCCCACGATCGCGGGGCAGTCGCCGGTCAGGCGGTCGCCGCGCAGCTCCTCGAAGTCCTCGACGAGGCGGCCGAGATGGTCGAGTGTCGTGGGACGTCCGAGGTCGCGGGCAGCGCGGACGGTGTGCCACGGGTCGCGCGGGGTCAGGCGTTCCGGCTCGCGGATGCGCGGGTCGGTGGCGTCCGCGGCGGACGGCTCTCCCGGACGGTGGGCGGCGGCCCTCCGCGGGGAGCCCGCCGCCAGCAGCCGGGCGAGGACGGTGCGCAGTTCGCCGCGTCGGCGCACGAGGTCGACCATGCCGTTCGCCAGCAGGAACTCGGCGGTCTGGAAGCCCTCCGGGAGGGTCTGGCGGATCGTCTGCGCGATGACGCGGGGGCCGGCGAATCCCAGCCGTGCCCCGGACTCGACGACGATGACGTCGGCCAGGGTCGCGAACGATGCCGCGACGCCGCCGAAGGTCGGGTCGGTCACCAGCGAGAGGGTCAGGATCCCGGCCTCGTCGAGCCGCCCGAGCGCCTCGGCGGTCTTGGCCATCTGCATCAGCGCGATCGCGCCTTCCTGCATGCGCGCGCCGCCGGAGGCGGTCACGATCAGCAGCGGTGTGCGGTCGCGCAGCGCGCGTTCGGCGGTCAGGGCGATCAGTTCGCCGACGGCGCCGCCCAGGCTGCCCCCCATGAAGCGGAAGTCCATCGCGGCGACGACCACCGGGTGGCCGCCGATGGTGCCCTGCGCGCAGAGGACGGCCTCGTCGAGGCCGGTTTCGCGGCGCGCCCGGCGCAGCCGCTCGGGGTAGGGCAGCGAGTCGGTGAACCCGAGCGGGTCGGCGTGCCGCACCGGGAAGTCGAGCAGTGTGTACGCGTCGGGGTCCATGAGCTGGCGGATCCGCTCGGGTGCGCCGAGCCGCGCGTGGTCCCCGCATTCGGGGCACACGTCGAGGTTGGCGGCCCGGCGTCCGCGGTGCACCGGGAACCGGCACGCGGGGCAGACGGCCCACAGCTCCGCGCCCGAGGCGGCGGGCCCGCGCTCGTCGAGGGCCGAGGAGGCCGCAAGGGCTGTGGGGGCTGTGGGGTCTGAGGGGGCGTCGAGGGTCCTCGTGTCCGGCGGGATTACGGACGTCATCGCGATCTCCTAGGCGGCCGCGGTCGTCGCGGAGTTGACCAGGTCCATGAACATGCGCGGGGTCTCGGCGTCCTGGATGGTGTCGTCGGACAACGCGATCGAGAACTCGCGTTCGACCATGCCCAGGAGTTCGAGGAGCGCGAGCGAGTCGTAGCCCAGGTCGACGAACGTCACGTCGATGATGTCGCCGCTCAGGTCGGGGGCGTCGCCCTCGGCTTCGCCGGCGGCTTTGCGCAGCATCTCGGTGAGGACGGGAAGGGTGAGCTCTGCCATGGGGGGTTCTCCTTCGTGCGTGCGTTCGTGGTCGGGGAATCCGGGGTCAGGCGGCGTCGCGCGGTGCGGACACGGCCATCGCCGAGGTGAATCCGCCGTATCCGCGCGCGATCACCAGCGCGGTGCGCGGCGTGCCCGGCCGGGGTTCGCCGAGCACCAGGTCGAGGTCTTCGCATCCGGGTGCGGGTGTCGCGACGTGCACGGTCGGCGGGATGGCGCCGTGCCGCAGGGTGAGCAGGGCGGTGGCGAGGTCGAGTGCCGACCCGCCCGCGGCGAGTCGGCCGGTCATGGTCTTGGGTGCCGTGACGGGGACACCGCGGACCCCGAAGACGGCGGTGATCGCCGCGGCTTCGATCCGGTCGAGCTCGGGGACGCCCGCCGCGTCCGCGAACACCACGTCGATGTCGGCGGGGGCAAGCCCCGCGTCGGCGAGCGCCTGTTCGATCACCCGCCGCAGCACGGGCGGCCGTCCGGTCTCCGGCGCCGGGTCGAAGCCCGCGGCGTACCCGCGGATTTCGCCGTACGGGCGGGAGGCACCACGGGCACGGGCGCCGGCCTCGTCCTCGACGACGAGCAGCGCGCCGCCTTCGCCGGGGATCCAGCCCGAGGCGGCCGCGTCGAACGGCAGATAGGCCCGCTCCGGGTCGGTGGCGGTGCTCAGTTGGGAGTTGGTCAGGTACGCGGCCCAGCCGAACGGGCACAGGGCGCCGTCGATACCGCCGCTGAGCAGGAGCGGCATGCCCTTGCGGACCTGGCGGCGCGACTGGGCCACCGCGTCCAGGCCGCCGGACTGCTCGCTCACGATCACGCCGCCGGGGCCGCGCATCCCGTGCCGGATCGAGACCTGGCCGGAGTTGACCGCGTAGAACCACGCGAACGACTGGTATGCGCTGACATGGTTGCCGCCGCGGCTCCACAGCTTCTCCAGCTCGCGCTGGCTGAACTCGAAGCCGCCGTAGGCGTTGGCCGTGACGACGCCCATGTCGAACGTGGGCAGCGATCCGGGCGTGACGCCGGCGTCCTCGAGCGCCCACTCCGCGGCGGTGAGCGCGAGCTGCGTCATGTGGTCGGTCTGCGGGAGGAGGCGGCTGGGCAGGTGGTCCTTCGCGGTGAAGTCCGGCACCTCCCCGAACAGGGTGACCGGGTACTGCGCGGGGTCGAAGCGGCGGATGCGGTCGATGCCGTTCCGTCCGCGGAGCAGGGCGTGCCAGTACGCCTCGGTGCCAAGGCCGTTCGGCGCGGCGATGCCGATGCCGGTGACGACGGTCCGGCCGCTGTGCGGCCGGACCGACGGGGCGGCGGTGTCCGCCGCCGGGTCGTCGCCGGTGCCGGGCGTGGCGGGCGCGGTGCGGGTGGCGGGTCCGGCGGCGGTCATGCGGCGGCCTCCGCGCCGGCCCGGTCCGGGCGGGCCAGGACCATGGCGCTCTGGAAGCCGCCGAAGCCGCTGCCGACGGTGAGCACGGTGTCGGTGCGCTGCTCGCGGGCGACCAGCGGCACGTAGTCCAGGTCGCACTCGGGGTCGGGCTCGTGCAGGTTCGCCGTCGGCGGGACCAGGCCGTGTTCCATCGCGAGGACGGAGGCGGCGATCTCGATCGAGCCGATGGCGCCGAGCGAGTGGCCGATCATGGATTTGATGGAGCTGACGGGCGTCGCGTAGGCGTGGGCGCCGAGGGCGTGCTTGAAGGCGGCGGTCTCGTGCCGGTCGTTCTGCTTGGTGCTGGATCCGTGGGCGTTGATGTAGTCGACCGCGGTGCCCGGCAGCCGGGCCTCGTCGAGGGCGACGCGGATGGCCTCGGCCATCTCGCGTCCGTCCGGCCGCAGGCCCGTCATGTGGAAGGCGTTGCAGCGGGTGGCGAAGCCGGCGATCTCGGCATAGATGTGCGCGCCGCGGGCCCGGGCCCGGCCGAGTTCCTCCAGCACGAACACCGCGCTGCCTTCGCCGAGGACGAAGCCGTTGCGGGTGCGGTCGAACGGCCGCGACGCGTGCTCGGGGTCGTCGTTGCGCGGTGTGGTGGCCTTGATCGCGTCGAAACAGGCCACCGCGATCGGGGAGATCGGGGCGTCGGTGGCGCCCGCGACCATGACGTCGGCCGAGCCGTCGCGGATCAGCTCGGCGGCGTGCCCGACGGCGTCCAGCCCGGACGTGCAGCCCGAGGAGACGACGGCCGCGGGGCCTTCGGCGGCGGCGGTGTGGGCGACCTCGCGGGCGAGGGAGCCGGGGGTGAACCAGTCGTAGAAGTGCGGCATCCCGTAGACGTGGTCGACGTTCCACAGGCGCCCGGCGTCGCTGATGGCCGCGTACTCGCGTTCCAGGCTCATGGTGCTGCCGACCGCGGTTCCGATCGTCACGCCGGTGCGGGCGGGGTCGGCGTCGTGCGCGTCGACGCCGCTGTCGGCGAGGGCTTCGCGGGCGGCGACGATCGCGAACTGGCCGGCCCGGTCGGTGCGCCGGATCTGCTGCTGCGTCAGGCCTTCCGCGACCGGGTCGAAGTCGGCTTCGCCGGCGACCCGGGAGCGGTAGGAGGACGCGTCGAACAGGGAGATGCGGCGGGTGGCGGTGCGGCCGGAGGAGACGAGTTCCCAGAATGCCTTGGTGCCCAGGCCTCCGGGGGCGACCACTCCGATTCCGGTGATCACCACCCGGCGGGGCCGGCCGCCGTCGGCGGGTGAAGTCCGTGTCACAGCGCTGCCTTTCCGTGTCACCGCGAGGGCGGTGCGCTTGCTGCGGTCTTGCTGCGGTGCTGCCGCAGGGCCTGACGGGTCGATGTGCGATTCACGTTGGGCCCCCCGGCTGGAGCCGCGCTGGAGTGCGGACCGCAAGCCGCACGAGTGCCCGGCGGAGCGGTCCCGAACGGGCCTCCGAGGCCCCCAACTTAGGAACATTCAGTTCCGCAAGTTCAAGATTCGGGGCTTGATGTACCAGAGTTAACGGCGTTTCCAACCGGCCGGAAAACTCCTCGGCCGCGCCGCTCCATAGCCTCTGACCTGCGACGGAAGGATCAGCGACGGGTATACGCCCACCACATGGGACGCCGTCCGCGATCTTGTCTCAAAGTGAAGCGATAGAAGGAGCCGCACCCGAAGGCAACACAGAATTTACCGTCGGCGCCTGGAACTCCACACGTGGCTATGCCTAACTTCGTCCGTGTGGCGGGGTCCGCCGGCGACCCTTCGCGGCCTTCCCGCCACCGCCGGAACAGCCCGAGGCGTCTAGGCCATTCATCACATATTGGAGTTGGGCATGACGGGGGAACACCTGGGCCTGCCGTCCCCGTAGGCGCGGTCGGGATGGTTCACGGACGACCGACCGACACCCGCCGCGGAATCACCCCGGCGGTAGGGAGAGGCAATCCAGCCATGGAATTCGGAATTCTCGGCCCGCTGCGCATGACCGCGGCAGGCCGCTCGTACGTGCCGAGCGCACCGAAGCAACGACAGCTCCTGGCATTCCTGTTACTGAACGCCAACCATGTCACTTCCACCAAGTCCTGCATCGAGGAACTGTGGGACCTGCAGCCGCCCGACAGCGCGCTGTCGACCCTCCAGACCTACGTGCTGCAGCTGCGCCGAGCCTTGGCGCTGTGCCCGGAGATCGGTTCGCTCCGGCACGCACGCACCATACTGCGAACCCATGACAATGGCTACCAACTGGTCGTCGGGCCGGGGCAGTTGGACCGTCACGTCTACGAGGCGCTGGTCGCGGACGGGCGCGCGGCACTGGCGCGCGGCGACGACCTCACGGCCTCGGCCTGCTTCGGGGACGCCCTCGCCCTGTGGTGCGGGGACGCCTTGGCCGACGTCAAGGCCGGCCCCCTGATGCGGGCCCACCTGATCGGACTGGCGGAACGCCGAACCGCCGTCCTGGAGCAGCGCATCGAAGCCGACCTGCGCTTGGGGCGCCACCACCAGATCGTGGGCGAGCTGGCCGAACTGGCCGCCACGCACCTCACGAACGAGAACTACCACGCCCAACTGATGCTCGCCCTGTACCGGTCCGGCCGGCAGGCGCAGGCGCTGGAGTCGTTCCAGCGGCTGCGGACGACCCTCGACGTCGAGCTGGGCCTCACCCCGTCACCCCGGATGCGCCGCCTCCACCAGGCCGTCCTGTCCTGCGACCCGACGATCGACGCCCCGCCCGGGCACGACCCCGGTCTCACCCTGGACCTCGCGGTGCGCAGCGGCTGACATGCGGCGCCGCAGCAGGCCGCGCGCACCCGGGCGGTGCGGGAGGGGAACGTCCGCGGCCGGCGCGAAATGACGGGGCCATGGGCCGCCACAGCGTGGTGGCGCCCATGGCCCTCGGTGCGTGCGGTCAGTCGGCGAAGTGCGGGGCGACCTGCTCGCCGAACAGGCGCACGGTGCGCACCGCGTCCTCATAGGACGGGTTGCCGGTGATGACCTGCAGGCTGATCGTGACGTCGCCGAACCAGTCGCGGATGGCCCGCAGTTGGCCGGTGACCTGCTCCGGGGTGCCGACCAGCAGCCGGTTGTCGGCCAGGGCACCGGCGAAGTCGTGCTGGGCGATCTTCTTGACGATGTTCTCGTAGCCCACGTAGTTGTCGCTGCGGGTGCGCCCCCAGGCCGCGACCGCGTCGCGCATCGCGTGGTTCATCCGCAGCGAGCAGGCGTCGCCGCCGGCGAACGCCTCGTCGGCGTCCTCGGCCAGGTAGGCGTTGTACGACAGGTGCACGACGTCCGCGCCGGGCTCGTGCCCCGCGTCCGCCCAGGCTTTGCGGTACAGCCCGAGCATGTCCTGCACCTTCTCGCGCGGGTTGATGGCCGGGACGAGCATCAGCCCGTACCCGTTGCGCCCGGCGGCCTCGCAGGAGGACGGCGTGAGCGCCGCCGCGACGAGGATCGGCGGATGCGGCTGCCGGAACGGCCGGGGCAGCAGCGTGACCGGGCCGAACCGGTGGTAGGTGCCCCGCCACTCGACGTCTTCCTCGGCCCACAGCCGCCGGCACGCCTCGACGCCCTCGTCGAACCGCGACCGGCTCTCGTCGATCGGGACCTCGAACCACGCGAACTCGTCAGGCAGGAAAGCGCGTCCGAACCCGGCGTCGAGCCGGCCGCCGGAGATGTTGTCCAGCATCGCGAGCTTCGCGGCGAGCTTGATCGGGTGGGTGAAGGCGGGCAGGACCGCGCCGGTGACCAGCCGGATCCGGGACGTGCGTGCGGCCGCGGCGGCGAGGAACGTGACCGGGTCCGGGCTGTATCCGCCGTACTCGAAGAAGTAGTGCTCGACGGCCTTGACGTGGTCGTAGCCCAGTTCCTCGGCAAGCTCGACCAGCGCCAGGCACTCGGCGTAGTGCCGGTACGCGTCCTTGTCCGCCGGTCCGACCGTCGGGAAGAAGCTGATGCCGAACTTCACCGGGCACCCCCGGGGGCCGCCGGGACGGTGCCCTCCGGCGCCGGGAACCCGCTGAACACCACGTCGTTCATGTGCGAGTGGTCCTGCGCGACCACGGCGAACAGCGGGCGCAGCCGGACCATGAACTCCGGCTCGGCGACGGCCGCGCGGAACGACTCCTCGGCGTCCCACTCGGCGATGTTGAAGAACACTCCCGGGTCCTTGGTGGAGCGCACGAGCAGCCAGCGGACGAAGCCCGGGCGGTCCGCCATGAACTCGGCGATCCGCTGGTGGATCCGCCGGAACTCGGGTTCCGTGCCGGTGAGGGAGAGTTGTTCGACGAAGACGACCACGGCGACTCCTTGAGTTCCGAAGACGGACGGGGCCGGCCGGCGCGACCTGGCCGGCCCCGGCGACCACCCTCGCGCCCCGTGCTCAACGCTCGGGCAAGCACGGATGGAGAACCGGACGGCCGGCCGGTGCCGCCCACAGCCAAAACTCTGGAACATCTTGCACCGAAAGGCCGGGAGCGGCCATGCTGGGGATACTCAGTTTTTGGAACAATATGTTCCATACATTGGACGGCGGACCCCCGGCACCGGACGCACCGGACGCACCGGGCACACCGGGGGGCAGCCGCACCGGGCCTGGACAGGACACCGACATGACGACCGGAACGACCGGCACCGCGACCCCCGACCTCACCCTCATGCACGCCGCACACGAAGCCTTCCGGCGCGACGCCGAGCGCCTGCGCCGGGCCGCCGGAAGCGGACGCGGCACCATCTCCCTGGAAGGCTGGCAGGTCTTCCGGCGCTTCCTCGACATCCACCACCGCTTCGAGGACGAATACCTGTGGCCGCCGCTGCGCCCCCTCGTCCGGGACCTGCCCGGCGCCGCCCTGATGCTCGACGCGATGGAGGAGGAGCACCAGCGCCTCAACCCGGTCCTGGACGCCATCGAGGCGCGCCTGTACGGCCACCTCGCGGACACCGGGGAACTCCCCGGCCTTTTCGACGAGTTGGCCACCGTACTAGGCGGCCACCTGGAGCACGAGGAACGCGAGGCGCTGCCGCTCGTCGAGCAGCGGCTGCCCCTGGCCGACTGGAAAGCCTTCAGCGACGCGCAGCGCAAGGCGATGGGCCTCTCCGGCGCCGCCGAGTTCTTCCCGTGGCTGGTCGACGCCCGCCCCCAGCCCGCGGCCCGCGCCATCCGCGGCATGCTGCCGCCGCCGGTGCGGGCGATCTGCCGGCTGGTCTGGGAGCCGCGCTACGCCCGCCGCACGACGCGCCGCCCGGTCGGCGCCTGACCGGGCACGCCGCGCCGCGCGGCCGGTCGGCCGCGCGGCGCCTCCCTCCCTGGACCAGGGCTTCAGCCGGGCTCGATGCCCACCGGCGAGTCTCGACGGGACACCGCGGACCGCGTCGTCCGCCTCGCCCGCCGATCCGCGGCGGCACAACCGGGAGGCCCTGTGGAAGCGACACACGAACGCGCCGACGTCGTCATCGTCGGAAGCGGCTACGGCGGCGCGATCACCGCGCTGCGGCTGGCCGAGGCGGGAGTCCGGTGCGTGCTGATCGAGCGCGGACGCCGCTGGCCCGTCACCCCGGCCGGCGACACGTTCACCACCCAGGTCGCCCCCGACGGCCGGGCCGCCTGGCTCGACACGAAGTCGCCGTTGAGCGAAGCCGTGTTCGACAAGTACACGGGCATCCTGGAGTCCTTCGAAGGTGAGGGGACCACCGTGCTCGCCGCGGCCGGATACGGCGGCGCGTCCCTCACCAGCAACGGCACGATGATCGAACCGCTCCCCCGGCTCTTCCGCGACGCCTTCGGCGACAGCCTCGACTACGACGAGATGCACGAGCGCTGGTACCCCGAGGCGCGTTCGCTGATCGGCTGCAGCCCCATCCCGGACGAGCTGTACGCGTCGCCCTTCTACGAGTCCGCGCGCACGTTCGCCGACCAGGCCGCCAAAGCCGGGCTCAGCGTGGAGAAGGTCGCCCTCGCCGTCGACTGGGACGCCATCCGCGGCGAGGCGGACGGCACCCGGGTCATGGCCGAACTCCTCGGCCTGAACCTGTTCGGCGTCAACAGCGGCGCCCAGCGCAGCCTGGACCGCACCCTGCTCGCCCGGGCCGAGGCGACCCTGCGGGTCGACGTCCGCACGCTCACCGACGTGACCGGCGTGCACCCGGACGGCGCCGGCTACCGCGTGGAGTACCGGCGGATCGACGAGACGGGCCGGGTCCTCGGCCGCGGCAGCCTGACCGCCCGGCACCTCATCTTGTCCGCAGGCTCGCTCGGCACCACCCGGATGCTCGTCCGAGCCCGCGGAACCGGCGCCCTCCCCGACCTGGACGCGTCCGTCGGCAGCATGATCGGCAACAGCGAGCTGGTCACCATCCGCACGGGCATGCCGGAGAACAACCCGGGCCAGGGCGGCCCTTCGGCGATCCTCGTCCGCGACACGGAGAACCCGCACGCGCCGACCGCGATGCTCAACTTCCCGTGGGTCGACGCGCCTCCCGGCGTGGGCGCCATCGCCGCCATCGGCGCCTCCCCTTCCCCGCCGGCCGGCAGCTACCGCTACGACGCCGACAGCGGCGAAGTGCGCATGACCTGGCCGGTCGACGACCCCCGCGTCCGCCGCATGACGGACGCGATGCACGCCACCCTGGACAAGCTGAACGCGGCCAACCCGGGCACCCGCACGGAACTCACCATCTCCGGCGCCAGCGGCAAC
Organism: Yinghuangia aomiensis; assembly: GCF_039542225.1. Lineage (NCBI taxonomy): Bacteria > Bacillati > Actinomycetota > Actinomycetes > Kitasatosporales > Streptomycetaceae > Yinghuangia > Yinghuangia aomiensis. The sequence continues at coordinate 47,437 of NZ_BAABHS010000029.1, forward strand.
ACCGTCGGCGGCGTCCCGCTCGGCCTCGCGTGCGACACCGCGGGCCGCCTCCACGGCTACCGCAACCTGTACGTCGTGGACGGTTCCCTGCTGCACGGCTCGTCGGCGGGAGTGCCGCCGGCGCTCACCGTCTCCGCGGTGGCGGCGCGCTGCGCGGCCCGGATCGTGCCGACGATCGCGGCGGACACCGGCCGCTACGGCGGCTGAACGGCGGCCGCCGCTGCGCACCGCCGTGCGCACCGGGGCCGCCGAGCCCGCCGGCTACGGGGCAGTGCCGGGCCCGGCACTGCCCCGTAGCCGGGGATCCGTCCTCCGCTGGCAGGCAGGGCCGACCGGGGGCAGGCTCGAACCAAGGGCAAACACCCGGTCGAGAGCAAGCGACCGGTCGAGCCCTCGCGGTCAGGAGGCCCCCATGGACACCGACCACGCCGGTCCGGCCCCCACTCCCGCGAGGCCGAGAACCCCGGCCCGCTTGGAAGGGGCGTTGGCGCCCGACCTGTCGCGCTGGCTGTGGCTGGTCAAGTGGCTGCTGATCATCCCCCACGCCATCGTGCTCGTGTTCCTGTGGATCGGCTTCCTGCTCGCGACCATCGTCGCGTTCTTCGCCATCCTGTTCACCGAGCGCTATCCGCGGGCCCTCTTCGACTTCAACCTCGGCGTCATGCGGTGGACCTGGCGGGTCGCCTTCTACAGCTACAACGCCCTGGGGACCGACCGCTACCCGCCGTTCAGCCTCCGCGAGGAACCCGGCTACCCCGCGCATCTGGACGTCGACTACCCCGAACACCTGTCCCGCGGCCTGGTGCTGGTCAAGTGGTGGCTCCTCGCCCTGCCGCAGTACCTCATCGTCGTGGCCTTCACGTCGGGCTTCTGGAAGGGGCCCGGCCTGCTGGCCGCGCTGGTGTTCATCGCGGGCGTGGCCCTGCTGTTCACCCGGCGCTACCCGCTCGGCCTCTTCGCCTTCGCGATGGGCCTGAACCGCTGGACACTCAGGGTCACCGCCTATGCGGCGTTGATGACCGACGTCTACCCGCCGTTCCGGCTCGACCAGGGCGGCGCAGAACCGGCCGACTAGACCGGTCGGAGCGATGGCACCACGCGCAGCTCCGCCGCGGTCGCGGCGATCACCTGCTCCGGCGTCACGCCCGGGGCGGTCTCCACCAGGTCGAGGCCGGTCGGGGTGACGTCGAGGACCGCGAGGTCGGTGATCACGCGGTGCACGACACCGCGCCCGGTGAGCGGCAGGGTGCAGCGCTCGACGATCTTGGGCGTCCCGTCCTTGGCGGTGTGCTCCATGAGCACGATGACCCGGCCCGCGCCGTGCACCAGGTCCATCGCCCCGCCCATGCCCTTGACCATGCGGCCGGGGACCGTCCAGTTCGCCAGGTCGCCGGCCGCCGAGACCTGCATGCCGCCGAGCACCGCGGTGTCGATGTGCCCGCCGCGGATCATCGCGAAGGACAGCGCGGAGTCGAAGAACGACGCCCCGGTCCGGACGGTCACGGTCTCCTTGCCCGCGTTGATCAGGTCCGGATCGACGTACGGCTCCGCCGGGTACGGGCCGACGCCGAGGATGCCGTTCTCGCTCTGCAGGACGACGTCGGCGCCCGGCGGGAGGTGGTCGGGGATGAGGGTCGGCAGCCCGATGCCCAGGTTGACGTAGCTGCCGGGGGTCAGTTCGCGGGCCGCGCGGGCGGCCATCTCTTCACGGGTGAGGGCCATGTCAGTTCCCGGTCTCGGTCGTGGTCGCGGTCGTCGCGGACGGGGCGGTCGTGCGCTTCTCGATGCGCTTCCGCGCCGGGTCGGCGACGGCGACCACGCGCTGCACGAACACCCCCGGCAGGTGCACCGCGTCGGGGTCCAGTTCGCCCGCGGGGACCAGGCGCTCCACCTCGGCGACGGTGATACGCCCGGCCATCGCCGCCAGGGGATTGAAGTTGCGGGCGGAGGCGTGGAAGACGAGGTTGCCGTCGGTGTCCCCCACCGCGGCGCGCACCAGCGCGAAGTCGGTGCGGACCGACTCCTCGAGGACGTACTCGACACCGCCGAACAACCGGGTCTCCCGGGCCGGCGACGCCACCGCGACGGACCCGTCGGCGGCGTAGCGCCAGGGCAGGCCGCCTTCGGCGACCGCGGTGCCGACGCCCGCCGGGGTGTAGAACGCGGGGATGCCGGAGCCGCCGGCCCGCAGGCGCTCGGCGAGCGTGCCCTGCGGGACCAGTTCCACCTCCAGTTCGCCGGCGAGGTACTGCCGGGCGAACTCCTTGTTCTCGCCCACGTAGCTCGACGTGGTGCGGACGATGCGCTTGGCGGCGAGCAGCACGCCCAGGCCGCCGTCGTCGACGCCGCAGTTGTTGGAGACCACGTGGAGCCCGCCGGCTCCCGCGTCCAGCAGCGCTTCGATCAGGTCGTGCGGGATGCCGCAGAGGCCGAATCCGCCGACCGCGACGGTGGCCCCGTCCGGGATGTCGGCGACCGCGTCGGCGGCGGAAGTCCATGTCTTGTCCATAGTCGGCTGACCCTAGGCACCGCCGACCGGGGTCGGATACGGTCCGGGCACACACATACCTCCCTCGGAGTGTGTGGCGATTCCCCATGCTCTGCCGCTCGCGCGCCGCATAACCTGACGGGGCCGGGGCGGCGGTGTTCGGCGGGCCGGGACTTCCGCGCCGCCGCGGGGTGTCGCCTGTCGCCCCGCGCTTGATCCCCCCGATGGACAACACCATGGACACGCTGACCGCGGTCGCCGCCGTGCGCGGGCTGCTCGATCTGCTGCTGCGCGAGGCCGACCCCGCCGAGCTGGAAGCCGCGGTCGGCCGGCTGCGCGCCGCGGGCGCCGATGCGGCGGTCCTCGCCGAGGCCGACGCCGCATACGCCTCGGCCTTGCGGCTGCGCGACGTCCTCCGGGAGAGCCGCCGCCGCGAAGCGGAGCTGGCCGCCCTCAACGAAACCGCGGGCGATCTGGCGGCACTGCGCGGCGAGGACGAGATCCTGCGGGCGATCGTGCAGCGCGCACGGTCGCTGCTCGCCACGGACACCGCCTACCTGTCCCTCGACGACCCCGCCGTCGGAGACACCTACCTGCGGGTGACGGCGGGCGTCGTGTCCCCGCGGTTCCGACGGGTGCGGATGGCCGCCGGAGAGGGCATCGGCGGTCTCGTCGCCGCCCGCGGGACGCCGTTCACCACCGCCGACTACTTCGCGGACGACAGCTTCCGGCACACCCGCGGCCTCGACGACGACGTCCGCGACGAGGGCCTCGTCGCCATGCTCGCGGTGCCGCTCCTGGCCGGCGACCGGGTGATCGGTGTGCTGTGGGCGTCCGACCGGCGGACCCGGGTCTTCGGCGCGCACGAGGTGTCCCTGCTCGCTTCGCTGGCCGCGCACGCGGCCGTGGCCATCGGGAACGCCGCGCTGCTCGCCGACACCCGGGCCGCCGTCGCCGACTTGGCGGAGGCCAACGAACGCTCCCGGCGGCACGGCGATTCGGTCGAGCGGGCGGCCGCGGCACACGACCGGCTCACCGGGCTGGTGCTGGCCGGCTCCGGGGTCGGCCAGGTCGTCGAGACGGTCGCCGAACTCGTCGCGGGCGAGGTCGTCCTGCTGCTCGGGGAGACCCCGGATACCGCCGAAATCCGAACGGAAGAACCGGATTTCGCCGCGGCAAACGAACAGGCGACGGCCACCGGACGGGCCGCCCGGGCAGGTTGTGTCGACGTCGTCCCGGTGGTCGCGGGCACCGAGCGGCTGGGCCTGCTCGTCCGGCGCGGTGCCGACAGCGCGGCATCGGCGGCTTCCGACACCCGGATTCTGGAACGCGCGGCGATGATCGTCGCGCTGCTGCTGCTGTTCCGGCGCTCGGTCGCCGAAGCCGAGCACCGGCAGGCGAGCGAGCTGGTCCACGACCTGATCGACGGGACCGCGCGCGACCGTGCGGCGCTCGCCGACCGTGCCGCACGGCTCGGCGCCGATCTGGCGCAGCCGCACGCCGTCGTCGTGGCGGATGCCCCCGGTGCCGATCGAAGTCGGCTGGCCTCTGCCGCCGGGCATTTGGCCGCGACAGCGGGCGGCCTCGCGGGCGAGGTCGACGGCCACACCGTGCTGCTGCTCCCCCGCATGGCGGCGGCCGCCGCTGCCCGGCGCACGGCCGCCGAGATCGGAACCGCCCTGGGACGCCCGGTCACCGCCGGTGCCGCGGGACCCGTCGCCGATGCGGCGGCTCCGGCCGCCGCCTACACCGAGGCACGCCGCTGCCTGGCCGCGCTGTACGCGCTCGGCCGCGGCGGCGAAGGGGCGGCAGCCGACGAACTCGGCTTCGTGGGACTGCTTCTGGCGAATACGAAGGACGTTCCCGGCTTCGTACAGGACGCCTTGGGACCGCTCCTCGCCTACGACCGCGCCCGGGGAACGGAGTTGACCCGCACCGTGGAGGCCTACTTCGCCGCCGGGCGAAGCGTGGCCCGCACCGGCGAGACCCTGCATATCCACGTCAACACGGTCGCCCAGCGGCTCGACCGCATCACGGCCCTGCTCGGCGCCGAGTGGCGGGACGCCGGACGCGAACTCCAGGTCCGCCTCGCCCTGCACCTGTGGCGGCTGCTGCCGGAGTGACCCGCGGGCGGCGGCTCCTCCGCCGGACCACCGCGGTGCCGGGCCCGGCACCGTTTCCGACGCATGGCCGCAACCCGACGATCCAAGACCTTCGCCATGTGACGACTGGAGACTTCCGTAATCCCTTGATCCCTTGTGATCCCGTCATCTGATGATCACTTGTGATCCCGTCATCCCTGCCCATTCCGAGGGAACAGCCGCTGAGCGGCGGCGACCACGCCCGCGCGGCGGGCCGCGAGATACGCGGCCCGCTCGGACGCGGGGAGCGCCGCGGCGAGGTCGGGTTGGTCGGCCCAGGACGTCGCGATCTGGTTGAGCAGGACGAGGATGTCGAGCGGGTCCCAGGACGGGTCCAGGTGCCCGGACGCCTGGGCGCGGCGCACCTGGTCGACCTTGTGGGCGATGGTCGTGCGGATCGGGTCGTCGTCCGGGCCTTCGGCGCCGCCGAGTTCGAGTTGGCCCCAAGCCATGAGCCGGTAGCGGTCCGGATGGGCGGCGAAGTAGTCGTGGATGCGGCCCGCGTAACCGGGCAGGTCGGTCGGGTCCATCCGGGTGGCTTCGGCGACCGCACTGAGTTCCTGGGCGCGGACGACGCGGTAGAGGTCTTCCTTGCTGCGGAAGTACGCGTAGACGCGTTCCTTGCTGGTGCGGGCGCTCTTGGCGATGCGGTCGACGCGGGCGCCGGCGATGCCGTGCCGGGCGAACTCGTCCGTGGCCGCGGCGAGGATGCGGTCGCGGGTGGAGTCGGCGGCGCCGGAACGGGTCATGACGCCATCGTACCGAACCGTTCGGTTTGACCTGGGCGGGCGCCCGGCGTAGCGTCATACCGAACGGTTCGGTTTGACGACGGGAGCAGGCCATGCAGCGCAGGAAACTCGGCACCCAGGGGCTGGAAGTCTCGGCGATCGGCTACGGGGCGATGGGGCTGACGCTGGCCTACGGGCCCGGCGACGTACAGGAGGGCGTCGCCACCCTCCGGCGCGCCCACGACCTGGGCGTCACGTTCTTCGACACCGCCGAGCTGTACGGCATGGGCACCGGCTCCAACGAGACCCTGGTCGGACAGGCCGTCAAGGACTTCCGCGACGAGGTGGTCCTGGCCACCAAGTTCGGCTTCGACCTGGCCGCCCAGCCGTTCACCGGGGCCCTGAACAGCCGCCCGGACAACATCCGCAAGGTCGCCGACAACAGCCTGCGCTACCTCGGCACCGACCACATCGACGTGCTCTACCAGCACCGCGTCGACCCCGAGGTGCCGATCGAGGACGTCGCCGGGACGGTGAAGGAGCTGATCGACGCGGGCAAGGTGAAGTACTTCGGCCTGAGCGAGGCCGGCCCCGAGACCATCCGCCGCGCCCACGCCGTCCAGCCGGTGTCCGTGCTGCAGACCGAGTACTCCCTGTTCGAGCGCGACGTCGAACAGCTCTTCCCGGTCCTGGACGGACTCGGCATCGGCTTCGTCGCCTACTCCCCCCTCGGGCGCGGCTTCATCACCGGCACCGCCAAGCCCGCCGGACAGTACGACGCCACCGACATGCGCAACACCGACCCGCGCTGGCAGCCCGGCAACTTCGAGAAGAACGTCGCCGCCGTCGACCGGCTCGCCGAACTGGCCGCCGGCAAGGGCATCACCGTCTCGCAGCTCGCCCTGGCCTGGCTGCTCGCCCAAGGCGAGCACATCGTCCCCATCCCCGGCACGCGCAGCATCGCCCGCATCGAGGAGAACACCGCCGCGGCCGACGTCACCCTCACCGAGGCCGACCAGGCAGCGATCCGCGCCATTCTGCCGGAGGGCGGCCACGGGGCCCGCTACGCCCAGGTGCCTGCCTGGATCTGACGCGCGGGCGTTCCTTCTGCATGCGTTCGGCAACTCGCCGCACTTCCGGCCGACCGGGCCGGTGTCGGGTCGGCCGTCGGGAACCTCTCCCGGCTGCTCGCCGCCACCGTCCTCGTGGTCTTCCCCGCCACCTTGACCGCCGACCCGACGCCCACCGTCGCCGACGGCGCGGATGCCACCCCGACACGGCGCGGCCGGCGACCGCCCGGCCGGCTCACGGGCGTCCGCGCCGCGGCGAGCGACCGCGGAAGCGGAGTCCCGCGACCACGAGGACGCCGGCGAAGATCACGACTCCGACGACGAGGAGCCAGATCAGCCCCTTCGCCAGAACGCCGATGAAGCCGCAGACCACGGCGACCAGGAGCAGGAACCAGAACCATCCCACGGGGCCTCCTCGACGGTGTCCGCGTCCGACGTCAGCGGCGGGCCAGCCGGCGTTCGCCGTCCATGCCGGGCTCGTACGGGAGACCGTAGTAGCCGAAGATGCCCGGCTCGTCTTCGGCGGCGAGCACCCCGTCGGTCTCGATCGAGGGCGCCGACTTCACGTGCGGCTTCGAGAAGGGCACCTCGACGTAGTCCGGGCCGACGACCGCGTCGTGGACCGGGACGAAGACCAGTCGGCGTCGGCCGCCGTGCCCCGTCGTCACGGTCGCCATCGCCGGGTCATCGGATCGGGTGTCCACGTAGACCGCCTCCAGGGAGCCGATCTTCTTGCCCTTCGCGTCGACCACGTGGTGCCCGACCCATTCCCGCAGGTCCGCCGTGTTGACCATCTCCGCCTCCGGGTCCGCCGCACGAGCCACCCCTCCAGCTTGCGCGCGTTCGCAAAGGACGCCAACCGGGCGGCATATGCGCGAGGACACGCACACACGTGGCTGCCGGGGTGGTGGCGCGTGTACGCGTCACCACCCCGGCAGCATTCGAACGGGCCTCGCGGCCCCGATCGGGGGATCAGGCGGTCAGCAGGGAATCGTCGCCGGGTTGCGCGCCGGGCAGCCGGTGTCGTGCGGCGACCAGCGCGGCGTCGACGTCGGAGGTGCCGGTGGACACACACAGGGTGTAAGCCAAGTCGTCCATGCGGCGCTGCACTTCGGGCGTGCTCCGCTCGGCGCCCAAGAGCGCCAGCGCGTCGTAGTCCGCGACCAACTTCGCCAGGACCGCCGGGTGGGCCATCAGCATGTAAGCCTCCTCAAGACCCGAGCGCCCGGCGATCGGGGCTCGTCACCAGCCGCTACCCGCATCCGACGGGGCCACACCCCCACGGGTCTCGGCAGCCTTCCCGGGACGACCGGGAAGCCCCGAAACCACGCCGGGCAATGCGCACATGAACTACCAGCGGTACCAGCGCCCGCGCCCGCCGCCCGTTCCGGTGCTGCGGAACAGGAATCCGAGCAGCCAGAAGACCAGAACGATGATCGCTATCCACCACAAGGCCTTCAGTGCGAACCCCGCGCCGAAGAGGACGAGCGCCAGCAAGAGAACCAGGATAATAGGAATCATAACTACGCGGTGCCCGCAAATCGCTTCTTAATGTGCCGAGTTCGGCGAATTCTTTCCCTGCCGGGTCCGAGGGGCGCGGCGATGCGGCAAGTCGCTGCGCGAGCGGCCTGCGGGCCGCGCGCAACTGCGCGGCGACACGGTCCAAGTCCGCGGCGGAAGCCGCCCCGCAGAGCGCGGGGAAGAGCACGTGCTCCTGCCGCCGGGCGTGGTCCCTGAAGTCGAACAGCACTCGGGTGACGAGCGTGTCGGCCTGCGGGCCGGAGCCGCGTGCGGAGGAGAGATCCCCCAGCAGACGATCGAGGCGCGTCCGGTCGGTCTGCTCGCGGCCGGCGAGGTCGGCGCCTTCGTCCACCCGCAACCGCAGCAGGGGATCCAGGAACCGGGCCTCGGCGCCGGCATGGCGGCTCAGAACGACGATCGCCTCGCCGATGAGGCGTCGGCGACGGGGATCCCCCCACGGCAGCGCCTTGATCCGGATCAAGAGCCGGTCGGCCCTGCGGTGGTCGTCGATGAAGTCCGCGATGACATCTGCGGTGGTTGCCATGGCCGTGGGTTCGCCTCCCGGGTGTTCGCGGCTGCCGCGGCGGGTCCGCGGCTCCACCACGACGCTTCCCGCGCCCCGCCGAGTCACGCGCACCTCACCTCGGGCGTGACGGCGCCGCCGACGCAATCGACTTCGCCGGACCGCGCCGCTCGGGCGCCCGCCGTGCCCGCCGCGACCGGGTCATAGTTCCCAGGGGCTCTGCCCGCCGATCGCCGCCGATGCCTCGCGGGCCCGGTCGGCGATGGTGCGGGTCCACATCGCGCAGGTGCGGGCGGGTACGCGGCGGCGGCCGGCCACGACGGAGATGGTGTAGCGCTGGTTGCCGTGGTGGTCGTGGACCGGGGCGTGGATGGTGCCCACGTCGGTGGTGCCTTCCGGGACCGACGCGGTGAACTCCGCCCAGTCGACGTCCGGGAGGTAGCGGCGGAGCGTTGTGATGACGGCCTCCGACATGCCCGAAGTGACCAGGTCGGCCAGCACGTCGTTGCGGGCGGCGGGGGCCTCGGTGAGGCGTTCGACAAGGAAGCCGGACGCGCGGGCTTCCCGCACGATGCGGCGCAGCGTGCTGCGCCGCGCGGCGACGGGGAGCAGCGGCGGCTGGTCCAGCCAGGAGTCCACGACCTGGTCGCTGCTCCACAGCAGTTCCGGCAGGCCGAGGGGCGGGATGGCCGGGAAGCGCTCGCCGACCAGGTCCCGCGGACCGCCGACGGTGATGGCGCCCACGCGGCCGACGACGACGAGGTCGCCGTCCCGGAGCGTGGTCAGCAGGCAGCCCAGTCCGAGGTCCTTGTGCAGGGTGTGGAGGAACGGGACCAGCACGTCGAGTGGCGCGATGCCGCCCTCGGCCGCCCGGCCGATGCGGGTGAGTGCGGGGCCCAGGCGGTAGGTCTTGTCCTCGGTCCGGTGGGCGAACCCGGTCTCCGTCAGGGTGGTCAGGATGCCCAGGCAGGTGGGCTTGCTGAGGTCGAGGCGCTCGGCGATGACGGCCAACGGCAGGGGCGCGCCCGCGTGCTCGGCCAGGAGGTTGAGGACCTGGGTGACCCGTTCGGTCGGCGGGGAACGGCGTTCGGGCATCGTGTGCCTCCTCCTGCTTCTTGTCGGTACCGGTGGCCGGCGCGCCGCCCGTGCCGCCGTGAGGCGGCGGTGGACGGCGCGCCGGAAGGATCCCATACCAGGAGGTGGCGACGCCGGTCAGGTGCGGCGCCGTCCCGTGGTCAGGCGCGTTTCACGCGCCCGCGGTCCAGCCGCCGTCGAAGACGAACTCCGAACCGGTGGAGTACGACGACTCGTCCGAGGCGAGGAACAGCGCGAGGCCGGCGGCCTCTTCGACGGTCCCGATCCGGCCGAGCGGCAGTTTGGCCATGGGGTCCAGGCCGGATTGCCGTGCCATGTCGAGTCCGTCCCGCGCCATGTCGGTGTCGACGGCTCCGGGGTGCATCGAGTTGACCCGGATGCCCTGCGGGCCCAGTTCGATGGCCGCCGCCTTGGTGAGGCCGCGGATCGCGAACTTGGTGGCGACATAGGCGCTGGTGTAAGCGGCGCCCACGAGTCCGTTCATCGAGGACACGTTGACGATCGACCCGCCGCCGGCCGCGCCGATGGCCGGTGCGGCGGTCCGGATGCCGAGGAAGCAGCCGAGCAGGTTGATCTCGACCACCCGCATGAAGTCGGCGGTGGTCGTGTCGGCGATCGACGCGAAGTGGTTGACGCCCGCGTTGTTGACGAGCACGTCGAGCCGGCCGAACCGGTCCGTCGCGAGCCGGACGGCCGCCGTCCAGTCGGTTTCGCTGCGGACGTCCAAGCGGGTGTAGACGGCGTCGGCACCGATCGCCTCGGCGACGTTCCCGCCCTCCCCGTCCAGCACGTCGGCGAGGACGACCCGCGCCCCCTCCGCCGCGAAGCGCCGTGCGTGCGCCGCTCCTTGCCCCTTGGCCGCACCGGTGATCAGGGCGACTTTGCCGGCCAGCCGGCCGCTGTCCCGCTCCACGGAATCTCCTCTCCCCTGCGTTGTTCGCGCCTCGCCGCCCAGCCGGGAACGTGCACCGGGCGACGGGCGCTTCGGCGACTTCCGGTGACTGCTCAGCCGGTGAGGGCGATCTGGTCCATCAGCAACTGGCCCTCGCTGACGAGGGCGACTCCCGTGATGCCGGTCCGGGAGATCGTCGACGTGGTCGCTTCCTGCCAGACCCACAGCGGGAGGTCCTTGCCGGTCTCGCGGACGAGGTCGGTGTACGCCTGCTTGCGGGCCTCCGGCGTGGTGGCCGCGCGAGCGGCGTCGAGGGCGCGGTCGACGGCCGGGTTCGCGTACCCGCCGTAGTTCGACGCGCTGGTCGAGCGCAGCAGCGTGTCGAACGCGGGGTCCGGGTCCGCCTGCCACATGCCGTAGTTCTGCGCCTGGAAGTCCCGGTTGACCAGGCCCTTGGTGATGTAGGCGCCGACCTCGATCGCCTCGATCTCCATGTGCGCGTTCGCGTACTGGTTGATGCGGCTCTGCATGTACTCGGCCGTCTTGCGCGCGGTGGCGTGCTGCTGCGTCAGGAACGTGAAGTTCACCGGCTTGCCCTCGGCCGCCAGCTCGTTGAACAGCCGCTGCGCCTCGGCCTGGTTGTACGAGGGCTGCTGGGCCACCGACGGATCGATCAGCGCCGAGTTCTCGCGGAACATGCCCGGGGCGGCCTTGACGTCACCGTTGAACAGCGTCTTCATCATGGCCCCGGCGTCCATGGCGAGGGCGATCGCGCGGCGTGCGCGCGGGTCGTCGAACGGCGCCCGCTTCACGTTGAAGAGGAGGAACTGCCCGCCGTCCACCTGCTGCGTCTGAACGCTGAGCTTCTTGGCCTTGGCGTCCGCGCCGGCCTGGCCGTCCGAGGTCACCGTCAGGTCTGCCTGACCCGAGGTGATGGTGTTGAGGATCTGCTGGTTGTCGGCCATGGTCTTGAACGTCACCTCGTCGAGGTGCGGCAGGCCCTGCTGCCAGTACGCGGTGTTGCGGACCATCGTCTGGTGGTCGCCGCGCACCCATTCCTTGAGCTTGAACGGGCCCGCACCCACCGGCTTCGCACCGAAGCCCGCCGGGTCTGCGCGGAACGCGGTCGGGGAGGCGATGAAGGACAGGCCGTAGGCGACGGTGCGGTCGAAGCTCAGGTTCGGCGTCGCCAGCGTGATCCGCAGTTCGAGCGGGCCCGCGACCTCGGTGGTGACACCCGCGACGAGGCCCCGCCGCAGGGACTTCATCGCCGGGTCGGCGTGCGCGTCCCAGTTGGCCTTGACCGCGGCCGCGTCGTAGGGCGTGCCGTCCGTGAACGCCACGCCGGGGCGGATCTTCAGCGTCCAGACCTTGCCGGCGGCGTCGGGCTTGAGGCTCTCGGCGATGCGCGGGCGGACTTCCCCGGTCTTCGGGTCGAGCGTCATGAGGAAGTCGTACAGCGCGGCCATGCGGCTGCCGTCCGCGGTCGCCGTGTAGGACGCGACGAACGGGTCCAGCGACCGGGAGTCGACGGGGAGCGGGATGCTGATCTTGCCGCCCTGCCGGGCGGGCGCGTCCGACGCACCGCTGTCCGCCGTCTTCGAGCCGCCGCCGCATCCGGCGGCCCCGAGAGCGAGGACGACCGCGGCCGCAATGGCGGGCAGGCCACGCGTCCGGCGCGCCGCGCGGCGTCCCGAATCGACGTGGCCTCTGGAGAAAGCGGGCCGCAAGGCCATCGGTGGCTCCTGGTTCATGGGGGTGAAGCGGCACCGCGCCGCCGCAGCCCATGATGCTTGCCTGTGACAAGAAAACAAGACCAACAGAAGCCAAAGTTGGAATAAGCGTTCCACAGTAGGAACGCCGTGACGGAGGCCGAGGGGCTGCGACGCCCCGGAAACGGGCATGGCGATCCGCGGAACCGCGACGACGAACTGCTGCCGTCCGCCCGGATCCCGGGCGGACGGCAGCAGGCGTCGGAGCGCGGCTCAGTTGTCGTGAAGTGCCGTGCGCAGAGCCTCGATCGCCAGGTGGCGCGCGACGTTCGCGGCGCGGGTGTCGCGCAGGCTGTCCAGCAGCAGGAAGTCGTGGACCATGCCGGCCACCCGGACCGAGGTGACGTCGACACCCGCCTCGCGGAGCTTGTTGGCGTACATCTCGCCCTCGTCGCGCAGGACGTCCGCCTCGTCGGTGATGACCAACGTGGTCGGCAGCCCTCGGAGCTGGTCGAGGGACGCCCGGAGCGGGGAGGCGTAGTGCTGCTTCCGCTCGGCCGGGTCGGTGGTGTACGCGTCCCAGAACCACTTCATGCCGTCGCGGGTGAGGTAGTAGCCCTCCGCGAACTCCAGGTACGACGGCGTGTCGAACTCCGCGTCCGTCACGGGATACAGCAGCACCTGGGCCTTCAGGTCGATGCCGTCCTCGCGCTCCTTGTTCATCAGGGCGAAGACCGTCGACATGCACCCGCCGACCGACTCCCCCGTCACCGCCACCCGCGAGGTGTCCAGGCCGTGGTCGGCGCCGTTCTTGCGGACCCACTGGCCGACCGCGTAGTTCTGCTCCACCTGGGTGGGGTACTTCGCTTCCGGCGCCCGGTCGTACACCGGGAACACGCCCGCGGCGCCCGCCCCGACGACCAGCTCCCGGAACAACCGGTCGTGTGTCTTGTCGTCACCGAAGACCCAGCCGGCACCGTGGATGTAGACCACCACGGGGAGCGCGCCCGTCGCGCCCTTCGGGCGGATGATGCGCGTCCGCACCTTCCCCCACTTTCCGGCGTCGACCTCCACCCACTCCTCGTCCACCTCCGGGCGGGGGACGCCCTCGCCGCTCTGCAGACCGGCGAGGATGTCGCGGCCCTGCTCGGGCGGCACCTCGTAGATCCGCGGGTGCGGTTCCGTGGCCTCGGCCAACTGCCGTGCGGCAGGCTCCAAGTACGGCGTGACGGGCGGCGGAAGCTGCGTCATGTGTACTCCAAGTACGTGCTGACGCCCAGATCAGGGCTCGGGCCCCCGGTGTCTCCCCCGAACCATGATTCCGGCGCGGGAGGCCACCGCAAGCGGGGACGCGTGCCGCTAGGCCACCGGTGCCCCTCCCGAAAGACGACCAGGTGCCGAACGCCGACCGTCAGGGAACTCGGATCCCGTCGTCATGCGTCCGGGCCGAGGATCGTGACGCGGATCTGGTTCGGCCCGACGATCGGGCGGTCCGGCAGTGCGGCGAGCGCTTCGGCGAGCCGGGGCGCCGCGTGATTGCGGACCGCGAGGGCGGCCAGTTCGGCGGGACGCGCCGGGTAGACGGCGCCGACCAGGGCATCGTGGAGATCGGCCGCCGTCAGGTCTGCCGAGCCGTGCGGTGCGATGTCGGCGATCGGGTCGACCGGGAGCGGGTGGGACGGCGTCACCACGGGTTCCTTTCCGGGGCGTCGTGGGGTTGATCGTGAAACGGACGGCATCGGGTGGTGCCGGACGAAGGGCGCGGCTGTCCGCGAAACGAACATCGCCCGGGTCGAGGCGCAGGCGCGCCGGTCGTTCGTGAGCGGAGGACGGCGGCGGACGCGGGCACACCGTGCCGGGCGCAGCGGCGCCGGGCACGGGGCCTCGGTCCACTTCGGTCCGCTTCGGTCCACTTCGGTCCGTTCCTGTGCGGAGGGAGGCGTGCAAAGCTTCCGGTGCTCTCAGCATGTGAGCGCCGGGGTGCCGCGGCAAGACAAATAACGAAACACAATTCATGCATCACACCGCAGCTTTCCTCGGGCATGATGGGCCCATGAACGACGCACGCGGCGCGGGATGGACCTTCCTGACGAACCATGCCCGTGTTCTCACCGCCGTGGCCCGCGACCCCGAGACGCGCGTACGCGACATCGCGTCGACGTGCCTGCTCACCGAGCGCGCGGTCCAGCACATCCTCACCGAGTTGGAGCAGGCGGGTTACCTCTCGCGCACCCGCACCGGACGCCGCACCACCTACCGGGTCATCCCCGGGACGGCGCTGCGGCACCCGGCCGACGGCGGCCGCCCGGTCGCGGAAGCCCTCGGGATCGGCACCGACCTCGGCTCGGAAGCAGGCGCACGGGAGCACGGCGCCGCGGCGGACCCGTGGCAGCCGCGGGAACCCTCGTACGCCCGCGAACGAGACACCGCGGAGGAATGATGCAGACGCTTTCGTTCAGCAGTTCGGACCTTGCCGAGACCCAGGAGTTCCTGTCCTCGGCGTACACCCCGATGAGCATCGGCGGAAGGCCGGAGCACTCGCGGGCGCGGATCGTGCGCCATGCCGCGGACCGGCTGATGGTCGACCGGCTCTCGTTCGACTACACGATGGCGTACGACGCCGGGTGCCTGAACCAGGTCTGCCTCGTGACCGTGCACGAAGGCAGCTTCGTCGACAGCACCGACGGAGCGCACGAGGTGTTCGGCGTCGGCGAAACGTTCATGATCGCCCCGTTCGACCGCCCGTACCAAGGCGAGGTCCGTGCCGCCCGCTACACGATCACCATGTTCGACCCGGCGCTCCTCGGCGAGGTCGCCGCCACCGGCGGCGGGACGCGCGGCGACGTCCGATTGACCGGACAGCGGGCGATCGCACCGCAGGCGAACCGGGCACTGGGCGCGGCGGTGGCCTACCTGCGCGACCATGTGCTCACGGACGACGCGGTCGGCAGCAGTCCCCTGGCGGTCGCCACGGCGGCCCGGCACTTCGCGGCCGTGGCACTGGCCTCGATGCCCAACAGCATGGGGGCCGAGACGGCGGCCGACAGCCTGGACGCCGACAATCGCACCGTCCGCACCGCCATCGCCTTCATCGAGGCGCACGCCCATCTCGACATCGCGCTCTCCGACATCGCGGCTTCCGTCCCCGTGACGCCGCGCGCCGTGCAGTACGCGTTCGCGCGGCACGCCGACACCACGCCGCTGGCCTACCTCCGGCAGGTGCGCCTGGCCCGCGCCCACGACGATCTGCGGGGTGCGGACCCCGCGGCGACCACGGTCACGGACGTCGCACTGCGCTGGGGGTTCGCCCACCAAGGCCGCTTCGCGGCCGCGTACCGCCGGCGCTACGGCGTCCCCCCGTCGACGACGCTGCGCGGCTGAGCCCGGACCCGCCGGTACCCGGATATCCCGTCGCCGTCCGGTATGTGCGCCAAGGCGTTGCGCGGGATTTCCGCGGGGCGGTCCGGAATCTCCGCGTGCTCGAGGCCGCTCGGGATTGCGTCGACGTTCATGCTGGGGCGGCTGCCCGGCTGCGACGACGGGATGCATGCCGGAGACGACCCGGCTTACGACTGCGCCGACCGGCGCAATCCGTTGCCCGGCCGGAGGCGGGCCGGTGCCCGAGGCCGCAGGGTGGGACGAGGGCCCCCCGATCCGGCGGCCCGCAGTTGACGATCCGATCCGAGGAGTTCCGCGATGAGCGGCGACAGCGCGATGGACAAGCTCAAGGGCAAGGCCAAGGAGGTCGCCGGGAAGGTCACAGGCGACAAGCGGCAGGAGTCCGAAGGCCGGACCGACCAGGCCAAGGGCGAGGTCAAGGAAACCGCCGAGAAGGCCCGTGACCAGGTCCAAGGGGTGCGCGACTCGCTCACCGACAACAGCTCGGACGAGTCCTGACGCGTAGCCCTGCCGGGTTGAACGCGGCCGGGCGGCGGCACGCTCCGCAACAGCGGCGTGCCGCCGCCCGGCGTCACGATGCGGGGCCCGCGCCGCGGCTGCGCAGCGGCGGGCCCACCGCGGCTTTGGTCAGGGTTCCTTGCGGTCCCGCGACAGCGAGTCCCGGACGCCGCGCGCGCGGTCCTGGAGATCGTCGACGGCGTCCTTGGCCTTGCCCTTGGCCTGGTCGGTCCGGCCTTCGGACTCCTGCCGCTTGTCGCCCGTCACCTTCCCGGCGACCTCCTTGGCTTTGCCCTTGAGCTTGTCCATCGCACCGCGGTCACTCATGAGAACTCCTTCCGTCGGGCCGTGCTCACGCGACCGCCGGCACAGTGCCTGCCGGGCGGGCCTCGAGGAGACGGCGGCGGGCCGCTGCCAAAGCCGCGTCGATGTCGGTGGTTCCCGTCGATACACACAGGGTGTAAGCGACATCTTCCATGCGCCTGCGGGCCTCCTTCGCGCCGTGCTCCGCGTGGAGCAGGTTCAGGGCCTCGTAGCTGTCGATCAGTTCGGCGAGGACGGCGGGGTGCGCAAGC
Organism: Yinghuangia aomiensis; assembly: GCF_039542225.1. Taxonomy (NCBI): domain Bacteria; kingdom Bacillati; phylum Actinomycetota; class Actinomycetes; order Kitasatosporales; family Streptomycetaceae; genus Yinghuangia; species Yinghuangia aomiensis. The sequence continues at coordinate 64,079 of NZ_BAABHS010000029.1, forward strand.
AGCATGGATGGGTTCCTTCTCCGCGGCTGTACGCCGTCCGGAGGGGCGGCGTGGGCAGTTCGCTACCCGGATCCGCGAGAGCCATGCACGGCGTCCGCCCGCAACGCCAGGAGTGCGATGTCGTCGGTGTAGCGGCTGTCGGGGTAGGCGTGCCGCACCAGCCGGTCGATGAGGTCGCCGAGGTCGGCACCGCGGAAGGCGCCGAGTACGGCGACCAGTTCGGCGGTGCTGCGGTCGATGTCGACGCCCGCATGTTCGACCAGTCCGTCGGTGTACAGGACGAGGATGTCCTCCGCTTCCAGCTCGTACCCGGTGACGGTGTAGGCGGTGTCCCGCTCGATACCCAGGAGCGGCCCCGGCTCGACCGCCAGGGTGCGGGCCTGCCCGTCGGCCTGCCGCAGCAGGGGTGCCGGGTGGCCCGCACTGGCCAGGCAGACACGGCGCCGGGCCACGTCGAAGTGGGCGTACACGCACGACACCAGAAGATCCGGTTCGAGATCGGCCATGACCCGGTTGGTACGGGCGAGCACCTCTTCCGGACGGTCCGCCGCCGCGGTGGCGTGCGCGTGCACGGCGGTGCGCACCTGGCCCATCAGCGCGGCAGCGGCGATGTTGTGGCCTTGCACGTCGCCGACGACGGCCGCCGCCGTGGTGTCCGTGAGACGGATCAAGTCGTAGAAGTCCCCGCCGACTTCCACCCCGTGCACGGCGGGCAGGTAGCGGGCCGCCACGGTCAGGCCGGGAATCTCGGGCAGCGCACGCGGCAGCAGCGCCTCCTGCAGCGCGTGCGCCAGATGGTGCTTCGCGTCGTACATCCGGGCCCGGTCGAGGGCGTGGGCGACGAGGCCCGCCAGCGAGGTCAGGACCGCGCGTTCGTCGTCCGTGAACTCGTGCGGGTGCTCGTACGACAGAACCCAGCAGCCCGTGGTGCGGCCGGCCACGATCAGGGGCAGGAAGGCCCAGGCCATCTTGGCGGAGACGGTCTCTGCCCCGGGATACACCCGCGCCAGCTCCTCGCGGTCCTCGAAAAAGGACGGGATGCCGCTGTCCAGGACCCGGCCGGCGGGCGTGAGCACCGTGTCCACCGGCAGCCCGTCCAGCCCGCTGATGGTCTCCCGCGCGTACCCGCGGTGGCCGAGGATGCGCAGCCGGCCGGCCTCGGCCACGGAGAGCACCATCCCGTCCGCGTCGAAGGCGGGGAGGATCTGGTCCGCCACCATTTCCGCCACATCGGCGACCCCGGTGGCCTCGGTCAGCGCCGCGGCCAAGTGCATCAGGAAGTACAGGCGCCCCACCCGGGGTGAGCGTCCGGCGGCGGTCGGCCAAGTCGCCGGGAGCGCGGTGGCCGCGCTTGGATCCTCGACCGCGGGCAGGACCCGGACGCTCACCCCGGTCCCGTCGGGGTACAGCGCGAACGACAGCCACCGGTCGGGCGGGCGCAGCGCGGTGAACGCCACCGGCGCCCTGCTGATCACCGCCGCACGGTAGCGGTCCTCGTAGACGGGGTCGTCCAGCCACGGAAGCGACTGCCAGGGCAGTGTGCCGAGCACCTGCTCCCGGTGGACGCCGAACAGGTCCAGCGCCGCGTCGGTCACAAACGTGATCCGGCCTTCGAGGTCGAGCGCCATGCTGCCGCCGGGGAGGCGGTCGGCGAACGCATCGGCGGGCTCCGCCGCCGTTCCGTCCGGTTCCAGGCCGATCCGGTACGGCTCGGCCGGCAGCGGCAGCGGCCCCGTGTCCTCGAGCATCCGGCCGGTGTCGTGGGCGAGCGCCACGAACGTTTCGACTTCCTCGGGGCTCACGCGCTGCGGCCGGCCGCCGGGGAACAGCAGGAGCAGCGCGCCGAGCGGCCCGGAGGAACCGGGGATCGGGGCGGCGGCGAGGGCCAATCGATACGGCAGCGCGACCGCGGCCCGCGGGTAGTTGCGTGCCAGGTCGTCGGGTCCGCCTACCCACACCAGCCGTTCCTCGCGCACGGCGTCGGCGACGGGCACGGGCCCGGTGAGCGGCACCCGGCGCCACGGTTCGGCGAATTCCACCGGGACCCCGCACAAGGCCACCAACCGAAGCACGGGATGGCCGGGCTCGGTCACGTACAGCCCGCTCGCCGTTCCGTTGGTCCTGTGCACGGCCGCGCGCAGCACACGGGCGAGAGCCTCGGTATCCGTGCCCGGGCTCGGCGGCTGCTGCTCGTCACGCGGAGCGGACACCGCTCCCCCCGGCGTGACCGGTCGGACCCGGCGCGGAGCGAGCCCGGCGAACGCGGATGCCCATACAGCGACCCTAGTCCTCCGGTGCCGGAGTCGCTCGGGTGCCGGCCCGCTACACGACGTCGATCTCCGCCCACACGGTCTTGCCCCGGGCATGACGCGAGGCGCCCCAGCGGTCCGAACTCCGCTGCACGATGACGAGGCCGTGCCCACCGGGCACTCCCGGCCGGTGGAGACGGCGCGGGGCGGGCAGGACGGGCGAGCCGTCCGCGACCTCGATGCGCATCCGGGTCCCCGTGAAGTCGACGACGAGTTCCAGCGGGCCGTCCGCGTGCATCGCGGCGTTGGCGACCAGTTCGGCCGCGAGGAGGACCACGTCGTGGTCCGCGTCCGTCGCGTCCCCGGGCCACGACCAGTCGGCAAGGGCTTGTGCGGCAAAGGCACGGGCCCGGGCGACGGGTTTGGGTGTCCCCGCGAGTCTCAGCCGCCTCCGCTGTCCCTGGGGAGGCAGGGTGAAGCCGGTGGCACGACGGTTGCCGTCCAGGGTTCCCCGGTTGTTCGTCATGTGCGGGAGCCCCCTCGGTCTTGGTGCCGGTTTCTTCCGGCCGGTTTCCCCGGTCGGACCGGACCATGCGCGCGAATCGGCGAACCGATTTGTTGGGAGGGGCGCTGGGCCACGGCCTCGCGGCGAGGAGACGGATCGGATCCGCACCGACAGGTACGCGCGTTTCCGGACGCGGGGCGCGCCCCGGCTCCCGGACGGCGACAAGACCGTCCGGGAGCCGGGGCGCGGTGTCACAACGGGTCGCCCGGGACGGCGTCCAAGGTGAACAATTCGGCGGCGCCGGTCAGGTCGAGGAGCCGGCGGACGCGACGGCTCGGGGTCAGCAGCATGCGGCCGTCCCATTCCGCGAGCCGTTGGCAGGCGAGGATCAGGGTGTTCAGGCCGCTGCTGTCGCAGAATTCGACCGCCGCCATGTCCAGGTGCAGCCGCTCCGGCCTTTCCGCCAGCGCCTTGTCGAACGCGTCGCGCAGTCGGGGAACACTGTCCAGGTCGACCTCGCCGCCGACGCGGATCCACACGTCCGGGGGATCGCTTTGCACGGCGACCACCAGCGGCGCGGGTTCGAAGGGCATCAGCCCCTCGGCGGCAGGCGGTCGGTGGCGCGAATCGGCATGCGGCATGCGTTCGACTCCGGTGGGGTCGGTGTCATCGGACTCCTGGCGGTTCCAGCGTCCGGCCGACCGGCAGCCGGGCGCAAGACGTAATACGAAGAGCTATTCCGGTATCCCGTTTCGCTTTCTGGGTTCGTCCGAGGACCGCGACTTGGGTCGTCCATCATGGCTCCATAAACGAGGCGCGCACCCCACGGTGGACGTTCCTGACCAACCATGCACGCGTCCTGGCCGCCGTGGCCCGCGATCCGAATACCCGGCTGCGCGACATCGCCGCCACCTGCCGGCTCACCGAACGCGCGGTCCAGGGCATCGTCGCGGATCTGGAACGGGACGGCTATCTCACCCGGACCCGGGCAGGCCGCCGCACCGTCTACCGGGTGACCCCGGACACCGTCCTGCGCCACCCCGCCGACGGCGGGCGTCCGGTCGCCGACGCGCTCGGCCTCCTGCCCGCCCCCGACCACGGCGGCACCGGCGAGGAAGCGGATTGGGACGAGCCGTCCGTCCGGGCCCGTCCGCGCTGACACCGCGAGCCGACGGGCACCGAAACCCGCCGGACGACCCGGCGGGGTTCGGTGCCCGTCGCCGCTCGGCCGGCTCAGCCGGGTGTCAGACGCCCTCGCCGGCCGCCCCGGCCACGCCGCGTTCCTCGATGTAGTCCTTGAAGGGAGACCGCAGTGGTCATGGGAGCGTGAAAACGGATCAGCCCATGGTGTCTTGCCGTGCCGTGGTGATTTCGACGCCGAGGGCTTCGCCGATGTGCCCGGCCGCCGCCATGACCCGTGCGGTGCCGACGACCGGGGCAATGGCGACCAGGACGTCCTGGAGCTGCTCGGCCGTCATCGCCATCTCGGCGCCGGCGGCCAGATGCATCGTGTAGGACAGGGGAGGAGCGTCCATGGCCACGAGCGCGGCGATGCGGGTGAGCACCAGAACGTCCGGTTCGAGGCCGCAGCGTTCCAGTGAATCCAGCGTCATGGCGGCCAAGGTGTCCATGACGGGAGTGTCTGCAGATGTGGTCATGATGATCTTCCTCGCGGATTGTGCGCTTCCGGACGCGCGCTCTGCCGCCGCCCCGCACCGCCGGCAACACGCCCGGGCCCTCCTTCGACCCTAGGACTGCCCGCGCCCCGAAGCATGTCGAAGCGGCGGACCGCATCACCCCTCGGTCGTCCGGGGGCGGTGGTCCGTGCCGGCGCCGGCGGTGACGGTCAGGATGGATGTCGGCCCGGCCATGTCGACCGCGTGCCATACCCCGGCCGGGTTGACGGTGGCTTCGCCCGGCCCGAGCAGAATGCGGTCGGCCACCCCGTCCACGTCGCGGACGACCGTCACCGATCCGCTGAGGCAGACGACCAGTTCGTCGCCGGCCGGGTGGCTCTCCCAATGGTCGCCGGGGCCGTCGCCGTCGAAGATCATCACCATCCGGCCCTCGGCGCCGTCCGAGGCCACGGCAGCGCCGTAGGCCTGGAGCACCTCCGGGTCCCAGGCGAAGCCCTCGACGGGTTTCGCCGTCGAACCCAGCCCGAGGTGGACGGGGGTGGTGCGCAGGTCGACGGGGTTGCGTTCGTGATCCACAAGTCTCATGCCGGCCATCGTCACGCGGCGGTGACCGTGCGGTCTTGAAGAAAAGGGAACAGCGGTGACGCGCGGCGGCTACCCGGCGCCGAGGAGGACCTCGCCGCGACGCCACGCCGTGGGCGACCGTCCCGTGAACTCGCGCCACTCCCGGGCGAGATGGGCCTGGTCGGCGTAGCCGCAGAGGGACGCCAGATCGGCCCACGGGAGCGGGTCGCGCACCGTCGCCAAGTCGTGCGCGTGCTCGAAGCGCAGGACCCGGGCGAACGTCTTCGGCGACAGGCCCAGCTCACCGCGGAACCGGTCGGTGAGGTGGCGGCGGCTCCAGCCGAGTTCCGCGGCGACCGTGTCGATCCGGACCCTGCCGCGCGCGGCGACGAGGCGGCGCCAGGCCCCGGTCACCTCGGCGCGCATCCGGTGCGCGGGGTCGCGGTCGGCGCTGCCCGCGACGGCGCGGAGGAGCAGTTCGTCCAGCACGGTGAACCGCGCCGGCCAGGTCGTCGCCGCGCGGAGCCGGTCGGCCGACTCGGCAGCGAGCGCGCCGAGAAGCTCGTCGAGGGGGACCAACTGGTGGGCGAGCGCGGCAGCGGGCACGGCGTAGACGGCGCGAGCGCCGAGCGGAGTCAGCGACACCTGGACCCCACGCCGGCGACCGTCGTGGTGGATCGCCACCGACCGGCACATCAGACCGCCGGCCACGCCGCCGAATCGGGTGACCGGCGACCCGTCGTCGACGCCCGACGCCACTTCCAAGGGTTCCGACAGGCTGATCACCATGGTGAGGGCGCGGCTCGGCGGGCCGCAGTGCACCCCGGCCGGGAACCCGCGGAAGTCGAAACCCACATACGGGCCGACGTACGGCCGCAGGGCGGGCGCCGGATTCCTGATGGCCGTCTGCTCCTCCACCCGCGCGAGTCTACGAGCCGCCGAGCCCGCCAGGACGGCCGCCGCGACGCCTGTCCGCACGCGCAAACCGAGGTCCCCCGTGGCGGCAAACACCGCGGGGGACCCCTCGCGCATCGTGACCGCCGTGTCGCGCGTTGTGGACACGCAAGCCGGAATCCGATTGGTTGGGCGCGGAGCCCGTTGCTATCAAAGGATCAAGTGACTGTCTGTCAGATGACTGTCAATCAGTTGAACATGCGCGTCTTGAAGCACTCCCCCACCCGAGATTTCTCGAGGAGTTGCATTCCGCCATGCGCGACGGCCTCCGCGTCTTCGACGCCGACTGCCACGTTGTCTACCCGCCCGACCTGTGGCAACGCCATCTCGACCCGGCGTTCCGCGACCGGGTCAGACCGGCCCCCGCCCCCGGCATCGAGACGGTCAATCCGCTGACCGTCGACGGGCGGTACACGCAGCACCCGACGATCCTGTACGGCCGGTTCCAACGCGCCATCGGCTGGACCACCGAGGACATGATCGCCAAGTACGGCCCCGACCTGGTGCACGGCGGGTTCACCGGCGACCGCGTGGCGGCGGCGCTCGCCGTCGAGGGAATCGACATCGGCGTCGTGTACGGCCCGGAGTTCGACATGTGGCCGGACGGCATCGATCCCGCGCTCCAGGCCGCCATGGCCCGCGCGTACAACCGCTGGGGTGCCGAGATGCGCGAGGCCTCCGGCGGGCGCGTCGTGGTCTCCGGGCCGATCCCGCTCACCGACGTGAGCCGCGCGGTCGAGGAGATCGAGTACGCGTACCACCACCTCGGCACCCGCTGCTTCTGGACCCGCCCGAACCTGGTGAACCACCGCGACCTCGGGAACCGCTACTACGACCCGGTCTACGAACTGCTCCAGGACCTCGACTGCGCCCTCGCCACCCACGAGTTCATGGGGCTCAACGCCGTCACCGCCGGGTCCGGGCGCTTCCGGACCTTCACCGAGTGGCACGCCGTCGTGCACTGGCACGAGACCCAGTCCGCGATGCTGTCGATGCTCTGCGGCGGCGTCTTCGACCGGTTCCCCCGGCTGCGCTGCGCCTACATGGAGGCCGGCTGCGGCTGGCTGCCGTCGTGGCTGCACCGCATCGACGAGCAGCTCGAACTCGCCGGCGCCGCGGAATTCCCCGGCCTGACCCGGTCCGCCGTCCAAACGTTCGCCGAGAACTGCTGGATCTCGTGCGAGTGCGACGACCCGCATGTCGCCGACGTGGTACGGCACTTGGGCGACCGCAAGATCGTCTTCGAATCCGACTTCCCGCACCCGGACTCGAAGTACCCGCACACGCTGGACCGCTTCCTCGCGCTCAGCCCCGACGACCTCTCCCCCGAGACCAAGGCGCGGATCCTCTGGGACAACCCGATGGACCTGTACCGCTTCGCCGACGACGACCTCCCCGCGCACTGCCGAACGCCGCTCCCCGCGACCCAGGAGGCCTGATGCCGCAGCCCGCCGAGCAGCCCGACGCGTCGCCGCCCGACGTCCTCCAACTCGACCCCGACCATCCCGAAGTCGCCCGGCACCGGCGCGAATGCCCGGTCTCCCGCACCGCGTCCGGGATCTGGTTCCTGGCCGACTACGCCGCCGTCCACGAAGCCACCGCCCACATGGACCTCTTCGTCGACGGCTTCCGCGAATCCGGCCGGCCCACCCCGCCCGAGCAGCGCTTCATCCACGAGATCCGCGAACCCGAGCACAGCGCGATGCGCCGCGTCATCCACGCCGCGCTCGCGCCCAGCACGCTGCGCTGGATCCCCGGCCACACCCACGAGGCCGGCACCGAACTCCTCGACAAGGCGCTCGCGGAGGACGGCCCCGTCGACCTGGTCGAGGCCTTCGCCGATCCCGTGCTGATCCGCGTCACCGCACGGCTGTTCGGCGTCGCCGACGACCGCATGGAGACGTGGGTGCGCTGGGCCGAGGGCTTCGCGCGCAAGAAGATGGTCGACCGCGGGAAGGGCCTCAGCGACGCCGCGACCGACGTCATCGGGGACATCGACGCCGTCATCGCCGGCAAACGCACCGACCCCGGCGACGACTTCATCAGCCGCATGCAGCGCCCCGTGGAGGGCTACGCGCTGACCGACCTGCAGATCCGCACCCAGTTCGTCTTCTTCCTGGTCGCCGCGACCGGCACCACCACGCAACTCGTCGCCAACCTCGTCTGGCAGCTGTGCGCGCGCCCCGACGTCCAGAGCCGGGTGCGGGAGGACCGCACGCTGGTTCCCGCCCTCGTCGAGGAGGTCCTGCGCGCCGAATCGCCGGACGCGGTGATCCTGCGCCGGACCGCCGAGCCCGTCGAGGTCGGCGGCGTCACCATCCCGGCCGGGGAACGCGTCGCCTTCGGCCTCGCGAGTGCGAACCGCGACCCCGCGCAGTTCCCCGACCCGGGCGAGTTCCGCCTCGACCGGCAGCACGCCACCCGCCACATGGCGTTCGGCTTCGGCCCGCGCATCTGCTCGGGTGCGCCGACGGCCCGCATGATCGCGGCCGCGGCAGCCAACGTCTTCCTCGACAAGGTCGCGGACGCGCGGCTGGCGCCGGACTACCGGTTCGTCAACGTCACCGTCCCGTGGGCGCATTCGCCCGAGACGGTCGACGCCGTCCTCACGGCGGCCCCGGCCTGATGGACCGCCGTACCGAACTCGACCTGGTCGGGCGGGTCATCGCCATGGCGGCGCGGCGCACCACCACGCTCGCCGACAGCGTGCTCCGCATCCCCGCGGACACGTATGTCTCGCCCGACCACCACACCAGGGAACGTGACCAGTTGTTCCGCGCCCGCCCGGTGTTCGCGTGCCTCGGCGCCGACGTGCCCGAGCCCGGCGACCACGTCGCCTTCGCCTCCGGCGGCGTGCCCATCCTCGTCGTGCGGGCGCCCGACGGCGGAGTACGGGCCTACCTCAACGCCTGCCGCCACCGCGGCTCTCCCCTGGCACGCGGCCGCGGCAACACCGGGCGGGCGGTGTCGTGCCCCTTCCACCGCTGGGTCTACGACACCGCCGACGGCCGGCTGCTCGGCCGACCGCGGTCCTGCGGCGGCTTCGACGAACTCGACTCCGAGGACCTCGGATTGGCGGCGCTCCCGGTCGCGGAACGGCACGGCATCGTGGTGGTCCGGCCGACCGGCCCGGAACCGGTCGACGTCGACGACTGGCTGGCCGGTCTGGCCCCGCAGTTCGCGGCCCACGACTACCCGAAACTGCTGCCGTACACGAGCGTCACCACCACCTGGTCGTGCAACTGGAAGCTGCTGCTCGACACCTTCTTCGAGAACTACCACGTCTTCGCCCTGCACCGGGGCTCGCTCGGCGCCTTCTACCTCAGCGGCGCTTCCCCGTTCGACGCCTTCGGCCCCCACAACCGCCTTGTTGTCCCCCGCAGCAGCCTCCTCGACCAAGCCGAGCTCCCGGAAGCAGAGCGCGAACTGCGCCCCCACGCGGTCCTGCAGTACTTCCTCGCACCCAACGTGATCGTCAGCAACGTCGCCGACTACGTGATGACCTGGCGCTTCACCCCGGACGCGGTCGACGCCACCACCGTCGAACACGCTCTCTACACCTACCGCCCGGCCGAAACCGACGAAGACCGCGGCTATTTCGAGGACCGCTTCGACGCCGCCGAGTCGGTCACCGTCGCCGAGGACTTCCCCGAATCGGAGCTGATCCACCGCAACCTGGCATCCGGCCTGATCCCGCACACCCACGCGGGCCGCAACGAACCGGGGATCATCCACTTCCACCGGTCCATGGCCGACCACCTCTGACGAATTGGAGGAGAGCCGGCGCGGAACGGCAGCGGCCCGCCCTGTCGCCCGGGCGGGCCGCTTCACCGTTCACACCGAACCGCACACGGCATCTCGTGTTTGGTGAGATCAACGTACGCGGCGGCACCGACAACGGCCCCGGCGGTGCTCCGCGGGCTCGCAGGGGACCGGCGTTTGGTCGCCGGGCGCATGATCGGGCCGGTTCCGGCAAGCGAATCCTCAGGGAGGAGGCGCCATGTCGGACGCTGTCGGAACAGTACAGGCCGCCGGAAAGGAGGTCGCGGCAAGCTCGTGGCTGGGCTCGCTCGCCCGCCTGGGGCTCGTCGCGCGCGGGGTGAACTACGTGCTGGTCGGCGTACTCGCCGTGCAGATCGGGACGGACGCCCCGGGCAAGGAGGCCGACCGGCAGGGTGCGCTGCGCACCGTGGCCGGACAGCCCGGCGGCGGCGTCATCGTATGGGCGATCGCCGTCGGCTTCGCCGGGCTCACTCTGTGGCGACTGGTCGAGGTGCTGTACGGCCGGCCGGGGCCGGACGGCGGAAAAGCCACCAAGCGGTTGACCTCGTTGGCGCGGGCGATCGTCTACGGGGTGGTGTGCGGCAGCATCATCGCCTTCGTGACGGGGAGCGGCGGCGACCGGTCGAGCGACGAGCAGTCCAAGGACTTCACCGCGCGTGCGATGGGCCACACCGGAGGCCGCTGGCTCGTCCTGCTGGTCGGCATCGGCGTCGTGGTAGGCGGCGTGGTGATGGTGGTCAACGCGGTGCGCCGACGCTTCCTCAAGAACCTGAGACTCGGGAAGATGTCGGAGAGTTCGCGTGTCCTCGTGGAGACGTTCGGCGCCGTGGGGCGCTCCGCCCGCGGCGTCGTGGTCGGCGCGGTCGGCGTGTTCCTGGTCGCCGCCGCGGCCGCGTACGACCCGCGGAAGGCCAAGGGCTTGGACGACACCCTGCGCCAGACCGCGTCCGGCCCGCTGGGGCCGTGGCCGCTGTACGCCATCGCCCTCGGCCTCGTGGCGTTCGGCGTGTCCTCGGTGTGCGAAGCCCGCTGGCGCGACGTCCACCCCGAGCCGAAGACATCTCGCTGAGGGTCCCGCCGCCGTTCCCACGGGGCGGCTCGGGCTCTTCGGTAGCCTCGGTCGGCATGCGCCCCTGGATCCTGCCGCTGGTTCTCCTGCTGTGCGGCGCCGTTCTCGCTGCCGGGGCCGCGTTGAGCGGAGCCCCCGGCGCGGCCCCTCCGGCGTTCCTGGTCGGGTTCGTGGTGGTCGCGGTCGTGCACTCACCCCTGGTCTTCCCTCGGCCGATCCGTGCGACGGAGGCACAACGCCGCAGCGCGGCCGACGGCCACCCGATCGTGTACTGGCGGCCGGGCTGCACGTACTGTCTGCGGCTGCGCTTCCGCTTGGGTCGCCGGGCACGCGCGGCGCACTGGGTCGACATCTGGCGCGATCCCGCGGGAGCGGCCGCGGTCCGGGCGGTCAACGACGGCAACGAGACCGTGCCGACCGTCGTCGTGCACGGCCGGGCGCACACCAACCCGGACCCGTCCTGGGTACGCGAGCAGCTCGCGGCCCGCCGGTGAGCCGTGTGCTCTCGGTCATCCCGTCTCGCCGGGCGGGTCGGAGGCGGTGAGCGGAAGCCGGACCTGGAACCGCGTGTCTCCCGGCACCGACTCCACCCGCAGATCCCCGTGGTGCTTGCCGACCACGATCCGCCAGGAGATGTCGAGGCCGAGGCCGGTGCCTTCGCCCACGGGCTTGGTGGTGAAGAACGGGTCGAAGATCCGGTCGCGGACGTCGGGAGGCACGCCGGGGCCGGTGTCGCCGATCTCGACGAGTACGCGGTCGTCGTCGCGCGTGGTGCGGATGGTCAGCGTTGCCCCGGTGCCGGTGCCGTCCATGGCGGAGACGGCGTTGTCGACGAGGTTGGTCCACACCTGGTTCAGCTCGCCGGGGTAGGCAGGGATCCGCGGCAGGCTGCGGTCGTAGTCCTTCACGACGCGGACCCGCGTGCCGATCTTCTTCGACATCATCACCAGCGTGCTGTCCAGCAGCTCGTGGACGTCGACCTGCTGGTGCGGCGCGCGGTCGAGCTGGGCGTAGCTCTTCGCGGCTTCGACCAGCGTGGAGATCCGGAGCGTGGAGTCCTCGATCTCGCTCAGCAGCAGCTCGGTCTCGACCGTCGAGTTCAGCCAGTGCATCGCCGGGCCGAGGACGTCCGGGGCCAACGCCGCGGCCACCCGGTCGAGCCAGGCCGGGTCGAGTCCGGCCTGGACGAACGTCGGGGCGAGCCGCCATCCGTCGGGGATGCCCTGCTCGTCCAGCCGGTCGGCAACCGCGTCCTCCCGGTCGGACGCCTCCAGAGGGCTCAGCACCGGTGCGTGCGCGGCGCGTTCGGCTGCGTCCTCCTGGAAGCCGGTCAGGGCGATCACCGCGTCCCGGTGCACCGGGTTCGCCGCGATCTTGCCGAGCTTGTGGCGCATCCCGGCGACGCGTTCGCGGAGTTCGGCGGTGGCCCGGACCGCGGCGGCGGCCGGGTTGTTCAGCTCGTGGGTGAGTCCCGCGGTCAGGGAGCCGAGTGCCAGCAGGCGCTCGCGCTGGCCGATGGCCTGCTGGGTGTTCTTGGCGCCGAAGAACAGGCCTTCCAGCAGGTGCACGGCCATGGGGAACCAGTCGTGCATGATCTCGGCGAAGGTCTCGGCGGGCAGCACGAAGAACCGCGACGGCTCGGTGACCCGCATCGAGTTGTTGTAGACCTGCGGCACCTGGTCGCCGAGGTACGCCTGGAAGGCACCCGCGTAGACGCCCCGCGTGGAGCTGCGGTTGACGTCCACCTCCTCGCCGCCGACGCGGCGGGAGAGCACGACGGTTCCGTCGATGAGGACGTAGAAGCATGCCGCCTCCTCCCCCTCCCGGTAGACCGGGCCCGGGTCGTGCCCTTCGACGCCGCCGTCCCGGCAGAGGCGGGCGAGCTGGTCGTCGGAGAGCTTCTCGAAGAGGAACAGCGTGCGCAGTTCGTCGACGTCGCATTGCAGGCGGGGCACGGTCACGACTGCTCCAGGTAGCGGTGGACGAGCATCACGGCCATGGCGCCTTCACCGACCGCGGAGGCGACCCGCTTGGCGGATTCGGCGCGTACGTCGCCCGCCGCGAACACGCCCGGCACGCTGGTCTCCAGGTGGTACGGCGGACGGTCCAGCGCCCACGTGTCCGGCGGGCTCCCGTCGGGCGTCAGGTCGGGGCCGGTCAGGACGAAGCCGTGCGCGTCCCGCAGCACCGCGCCGTCGAGCCAGTCGGTCAGCGGCGCGGCGCCGATGAACACGAACATCCACTGGGTCTCGACGGTCTCGGTCTCGCCGGTCCCGGTGTCGCGCAGCGTCAGCTTCTCCAGGTGGTCGGTGCCGTGCGCGGCCTCGACGACGGTGTTGGTGCGCACCGAGACCGTCGGGGACTCGGTGATCCGCTGCAGGAGGTAGTGCGACATGGTGGCGGCCGGGGTGGGTCCGCGGACCAGCAGGGTGACCGACCTGGCGTTGCGGGACAGGAACATCGCGGCCTGGCCGGCGGAGTTCGCGCCGCCGACGACGTAGACGTCCTGGCCTTCGCAGGACGGAGCCTCGGTGAGCGCCGACCCGTAGTACACGCCGCGGCCGGTCAGGTCGTCGGCACCGGGCACGTCCAGCTGCCGGTACGACACGCCGGTGGCGAGGATGACGCTGTGCGCGGACACCTCGGTGCCGTCGGAGAACCGCAGGACGCGTGCCGCGCCGCGGGCCTCCAAGGCGGTGACCTGGCGTGCGGTCAGCAGCTCGGCGCCGAACTTGGTGGCCTGGCGGCGGGCCCGGTCGGTGAGCTGGGCGCCGGAGACGCCGTCCGGGAACCCGAGGTAGTTCTCGATGCGGGAGCTTTGGCCGGCTTGGCCGCCGGTGGCCTCGCGCTCCACCAAGACGGTGCGCAGGCCTTCCGATGCCCCGTACACGGCCGCGCCGAGGCCGGCGGGTCCGCCGCCGACGATGACGAGGTCGTAGAAGTCCGCGGCTGGTGTCGTGGACAGGCCGACGCGGGCCGCCAGCTCGGCCTCGTCGGGTTCGACCATGGCGGTGCCGTCCGGCGTGACGACGAGCGGCAGCCGCAGTCCGTCCTCCCCCGCGGCCCGCAGGAGGCGTGCGCCTTCGGGTTCGTCGGACGAGTACCACCGGTACGGGACCTGGTTGCGGGCCAGGAACTCGCGGATCTGCGACGAGCGGGCCGACCAGCGGTGGCCGACGACCTTGGTGGTCGGCGCCTGCTTGCCGTCGGTGACGCGCCAGGACTCCAGGAGGTCGTCCACCACCGGGTACAGCTTCTCCTCGGGCGGCGCCCACGGTTTGAGCAGGTAGTGGTCGAGGTCGACGACGTTGATGGCGTCGATCGCGGCGCCGGTGTCCGCGTAGGCGGTCAGCAGCACGCGCCGGGCTCCCGGGAACAGGTCGAGCGCCTCTTCGAGGAACTCGACGCCGTTCATCTGCGGCATCCGGTAGTCCGCCAGCAGCACCGCGACGTGCGCGCCCCGCAGCTTCAGCTCCCGCAGCGCTTCCAATGCCGACGCCCCCGACTCGGCCCGGACCACGCGGTACCGGTCGCCGTAGCGCCGCCGCAGGTCCCGGGCCACGGCGCGGGAGACCGCCGGATCGTCGTCCACGGTCAGGATGACCGTTCGCGCTGCGTCGACGGCCTCCGACATGAGTCACCTCCGGGAATCGGGCCGGCCCGGCAACCGGCCCACCCTGCACCACTCCCCCGGTCGCGGCCCGGCTACCCCCGTCGGCGCGGGGTTCCGGCCCGGGCCCGCAGGATCTCCGCGGTGGCCTCGTCGGCGGGCAGGAACGCTTCGAGGTGGAGTTCCGCCAGCGTGACGTCCACGGCGGTGGCGAAGGACGTCAGCGTGGTCAGCAGCCGCAGCTCGCCCTCGGGGGCCGCGAGATGCAGCGGCACGGCGAATCCCAGGTGGTCCGCGCCGGGCGGGGGCTTCGCGGGAAGGTAGCCGTCGAGTTCGGCGATGAACGCGTCGAGCCGCGGGTCCGGATGGCGCAGCGCATGGCTGCGCATGTTGTCCGTGACGTGCCGGCCCCACTGGGCGAGGTTGCGGACGCGGGCGGCCATGCCGTCGGGGTGCAGCATCAGCCGCAGCATGTTGACCGGCGGGGTGAGCAGATGCGGTGCGGCGCCCTCGGTCAGCACGTCCAGCGCCGGGTTCGCGGCCACGATTTCGCCGTAGGGACGCAGCACGATGGCCGGGTAGGGCATGTGGCCGTGCAGCACGCTGTGCAGGGCGTCGCGTACCGGGCGCAGCAGCGGTTCGTCGAGGCGGCTTTCCGCGTAGGCGGGGGCGTAGCCCGCGGCGAGGAGCAGCTTGTTGCGGTCCCGGAGGGAGAGTTCGAGGGACTCGGCGATGCGCACGACCATCGCCCGCCCCGGGTGGGAGCGCCCGCGTTCCATGTAGCTGACGTGGCGCTGGGTCGTGCCCGCGCGGATGGCGAGCTCGAGTTGGCTGATGCGGCGTGCCGTGCGGCGGTCGCGCAGCTCGCCGGGGAACCGGTCGGTCGTGGCGTTCACTCGGGTGTTGTAACCCATCGCGCCGCCCGTCCGCGATACCTCGTGGGGAATTGTCGGCAGACACGTCCGGGCGGAGGCTACGAGTCGTCGCGGAGCGGACCATCGCACCGCCGAACCCCCACCACGCCGGGAAAGGACTCGTCTTCATGGACACCACCGCCGAGGTCATCCGCCGGTTCAACGACGCTTTCGTGGAGCGGAACGCCGCTTTGCTGGACGGGCTGATCGACGAGGACTGCGTGATGGTCGGCGTGCAGCCCGCACCCGAAGGCACCGCGTACCACGGCCGTGCGGCGTGTGCGGCCTTCTGGACGGCGCTGATCGACGACCCCGGAACCCGCTTCACCCCGCGGGAGGTCATCGTCGCCGGCGACCGCGCGGTCGTCTCGTGGCGCGCCGAGTTCTCGGCCGCGCCGGACCCCGAGCGCGTCTTCGGGGAAGGGCAGGCCGACTGGGTCCTGGGCGTCAATGTGATGCGGGTCGAGAACGGCCGCATCACGGAGGCGCTCGGCTACTCCAAGACCCCGTGACCGCGACCCCTTCTCCCCATTCCTCCCGTTCCCGTCTCCCCCTGTCCCTTGCACCCGAGGAGCTCTCCATGCGCAGCTACCACCTGGTCCCCGACACCGCCGCCGGCATGGTCGTCCGCCGGCGCCCGGTGCCCGTCCCGGGCGCGGGCGAGGTCCTGGTCCGGATGCGGGCCGCGTCGCTCGGGTTCCGCGACGTGCTGGTCGGCGAAGGCGACTATCCGCTACCCGTCAGCCCAGGGGTGGTGGCCGGATGCGAGGGGGCGGGCGACGTCGTCGACGTCGGCGCGGGAGCGGCACGGTTCAAACCGGGAGACCGGGTGGCGCTGACGGTGTTCCCCGACTGGCTCGACGGACCGTTCGACGTCGAGCACGCGGCCCAGCTCGGCACTACCCGCGACGGCACGCTGACCGAGTACGCCGTGGTCCCCGAATCCGCTCTCGTCCCGGTCCCGGACCACCTGTCCCACGCGGAGGCCGCGGCGCTTCCGCTCACCGCCGTGACCGCCTGGAACGCCCTCACCGGCGGCCGCCGCGTCCTGCCCGGCGAGACGGTCGTGGCCACCGGCACCGGCGGAGTGGCCTTGGCCGTCGTGCAGTTGGCGGCCCTCGCCGGAGCACACGTGGTCGTGACCACCGGGGATCCCGGCAAAGCCGAGCGGCTGCGGGCGCTGGGCGCGCACGCGGTGGTGGACCGCCGCGGCGATTGGCCGGCCGAGGTCCGCACGCTGACCGCGGGCCGCGGCGCCGCGCTGGTGGTGGACGTGGCCGGGGCACTCGGGGAATCCGTGCGCGCCGCGGCGATCGGCGGCGAAGTCGCCTACGTCGGTTACCGCGTGGCGGACGCGCCCACGGGCCCGCCCGTCGACGTGCGGGCGCTGTTCGACGCGGGTGTGCGCATCCGGCCGCTCGCGGTCGGCAGCCGCGCGCAGTTCCTGGAACTCACGCGGGCACTGGCCGTGCACGGCGTACATCCGGTGCTCGACCGCGAGTTCGCTTTCGACGAGGCCGCCGAGGCCTACGCCCGGCACCGTTCGGGCCAGGCCTTCGGCAAGGTCGTCGTCACGTTCCCGACCGGGGACCGACCGGCATCGGCGTCCGACGCCGAGTTCCCCGGCAACCTCAGCCGCGAACTCGCCGGCCACTGATTCGCGCCGGCACGTCCGGCGACCGGGCTTACTCGAGCTGCCGCTCCGAAGGGCTGTCGTCCTGCTCGATGTGGACGTCGTCGACGGCGATGTTGACCTCGACCACTTCCAGGCTCGTCATGCGTTCCAGGGAGTCGATGACGTTCTGCCGGACGTCGTTCGCCACCTGGGCGATCTCGACGCCGTACTCCACGACCACGTCGAGATCCACCGCGCACTGCTTCTCGCCGACCTCGACGTCGACGCCCTGGGCGACGTTCCGCTTCGCGCCGGGGATGCGGCTGCGCATCGCACCGAACGTCCGCGACGCACCGGCACCCATCTCGTGGACGCCCGGCACCTCCCGTGCCGCAATACCGGCGATCTTGGCCACGACCCCGTCCGCGACGGACGTGCGGCCGCGCTCCGAACTCAGCGCGTCCGGGCCTCCGAAGCCCGACGACCGCGGTTCCACCGCACCACCGCCGGACGCCTGACCCCCTTGACCTGCCTGCGAGCTGTTCTTGTCGTGCGTTCGTGCGTCACTCATCGGTGCCTCTCCTCTCGCTTCCCCAACGGCTGCCCACCCGGTCGGCGGGTCATGCACGTTTCGGCCAGTCCGCGGTTCAGGGTCGGATTCCGTCACACGCGATGTGCAGGTGCCGCGGGCCGCGCAGTACCGCGTTCTGCCGGTACGGCGGCGGGTCCTCCAGCAGGCACGGGTTCTCCAGCCTGCGGGCCAGTTCCGCGAGGGCCAGCTGGGCCTCCAGCCGGGCCAGCGGTGCGCCGAAGCAGCTGTGGATGCCGCTGCCCAGGCCGAGGTGCTGGATGTCCGGGCGGTCCGGGTCGAAGCGGTCGGGGTCCGCGAAGCGCCGCGGGTCGCGGTTGCCCGACGCCAGGACCAGCCACAGCGAGGCGCCCTTGGGGATGGTGACGCCGCGGACCTCGACGTCGGCGAGGGTGGTCCGCTGCGGCACCAGTTGCACCGGCGGCTCGAAGCGCAGCAGCTCCTCGACGATGGGCACGGCCAGCCGCGGCTCCGCCCGCAGCCGCTCGAGGACGTCGGGGTTGCGCAGCAGCGTCAGCATGCCGTTGGTGATGAGGTTGACCGTGGTCTCGTGCCCGGCGATCAGCAGCAGCGCCGCCGTGCTGAGCAGTTCCATCGTGGTCATCGGACCGTCTTCGCCCTTGGCGGTCGCCAGCCGGGAAAGCATGTCGTCGCCGGGGTTCTTGCGCCGCTCCTCGATCAGGCCGGCCAGGTACATGCCCAACTCCATGCGGGCATCGTGGGCGACCTTGCCCCGGTCGGCGGGATCGGCGTCCGGGTCGGGGTCGAGGCTCGCGGCGAGGGTGTCCGCCCAGACGTGGAAGCGCGGCTCGTCCTCGCGCGGCACGCCGAGCAGCCGGCAGATCACCGTCACCGGGAAGGGATACGAGACCTGCTCCACCAGGTCGATCCGGCCGGTGTCGCCGATGCCGTCGACGAGGCCGGTGATGATGTCGTGCAGCTCCGGCCGCATCCCGTCGATGTGGTGCGGCGCGTGCGGCGGGCCGAACGGCCGGTTCGTCATGCGCCGCAGCCGGTCGTGCTCCGGCGGGTCGAGCTTCAGGAAGCTCGGCGGCAGGGCGCCTTCCTCCTGCGACGCGTCGGCCAGCGGGTTCGCCGCGGGCGAGGCCAGGTTGCGCGCGTCGGAGCTGATCCGGGGATCGTGCAGCAGGCTGCGGATCTCGTAGTACGTGCCGACCACGTACGGACCGCCGTCCTCGTGCAGAACCGGTGTCTCGCGCAGCTCTTCGTAGAGCGGGTACGGATTGGCCCGGTTGCGGTAGTCCAGGATCCGGTGAATCAGGGATTGCGTCATGGCAGGTCCTCGTGGCCGTGCGGGTCAGTGCGCGGGGGCGAACGTCATCCGGCGGTCGGCCGGCGAGTATCCGCTGACCGTGACGGTGGGGCCGTGGCTCGGGACCGACGGGTCGGGGAAGTCGGCGTCCATCGGCCGCTGTCCGTCCGGGCGCCGGTCGACGGTGGCGAACGTCGGCGGGAACGGCGCGGTCGCCTCGATCAGCTCCTGGTAGAACGGCAGCCAGCGGGCCTGGTCGAAGGCGACGGCGCCGATGACGCGTCCCTGGTACCCGTAGACGCCGACGAACCGGCGGCTTTCCAGCGAGCCCTGCGAGATGAGGATCTCCGTCCCCATCGACGGCACGCCGACCGACTTGATGTTGATGCCGAACTGCGAGGACCAGAACGCCGGGACCTCCATATGGGGGACGCGGTCGACGCTCTCGCTGAGCATGTTGTGCGCCGCGATCTCGGCCTGCGCGACGGCATTGCCCCAGTGCTCCAGCGACAGGAACTGGTAGCCGAACAGCGGATGCGGGCAGCGGGCGACGTCGCCCGCCGCGTAGATGTCGTCGGTGACGATGCCGCGGATGTCGAAGGCCCGGCAGCCCGCATCGCACGCGATCCCCCGGGGCCCTGCCCCCAGTCCGGACCCGGCGAGCCACTCGGTGTTCCGGGTGGCGCCGAGCGAGACCACCACCACGTCGGTCTCCACGGTGGAGCCGTCGGACAGCTGCGCGGCGCGCACCCGTCCCGCGGCATCGCCGTCGAGCGCGGTCACCATCACCCCGGTCCGCAGGTCCACACCGTGTGCACGCTGCAGTTCGGCGGCGACCGCGCCGACGACACCGCCGAGCGCGCCGACCAGCGGCGCCCCGCCGCGTTCGGCGACGGTGACCGCATGGCCGCGTTCGCGGCACGCGGAGGCGATCTCCGAACCCGTGAACCCCGCCCCGATCACCAGGACCCGCCGGGGCCCGTCGGCGAGCCGCCGCGCGAGCGCGGCGCCGTCGTCGCGGCCCCGCAGCACGAAGACCCCGTCGAGCGCCGCCTCGCCCTCGTGCGGCCACCGCCGCGCCCGGACCCCGGTGGCGATCAGCAGCCGGTCGTACGGCACTTCGGCCCCATCGGCCAGCCGCACCCGGCGCGCGGCCATGTCGAGGCCGGAGGCCGGAACACCGAGCCGCCACGTCGCGTCGACGGACCGCAGCCGGGGCAGCGCGGTACGGTCCGCGGACGCCTTGCCCAGCAGCACGCTCTTGGAGAGCGGGGGCCGGTCGTACGGCTCGTGAGGCTCGTCGCCGATCATGGTCAGCTCCCCCGCGAAGCCCTCGTCCCGCAGGGTCTCGGCGGCCCGCAGGCCGGCCAGCGAAGCCCCGACGACGACGATGCGGCCCTCGCGCTTGAGCTGCTCCAGCGCTCCGTTACCGACCACCGGGCACCGCCTCGGCCGGCACGTCCACGGCGTCGACGAGGATCGCCTGGACGGGGCAGGCCGCGGCCGCCTGCGCGAGCTTCCCGCGCTGCGCCTCGTCGACCTCCGGGTTGTACAGCAGCGCCTCCTCGCCGTGCATGGCGAAGGTCTCGGGGGCGAGGAACGCGCACTGCGCATACCCCTGACAGCGGTTCAGGTCGACGGCAATCCTTACCACGGGTTCGGTCCTCTCCAATGGCCCGGCCAACCCTCTTCCCTCCACTGTCGAGGGCCGGACGGGACACGGCGACGCGGAGCGGACCGTTCGAGTGAGGAGTGCGGGTCCCGCCCGGCTCGGCGGACACGATGGCGGCGGAGGGGCGCCGTGGAGGGGGACAGGGGTGGCCGCGCGCGGCGGAGGCCCGCTGTGGTGACGCCGGGAAGGGCACGGCCTCCCAGGGGTGGTGGCTGCGCTTGCGAAGGCCGGGTGCAGGTGCGGCGGTCGATGGCCCACGTGTGGGCGCCGGGACCGATAGGGGCTGCGGGCGCCGCGTTGCCCGATCGTCCGGTCGTCCGCGGGTTCGAGTTTGCGACCAAGCCGGTCGCCCCGCGGTTCCGAATCGGGGAAAGAGAGAACCGTCGCCGGGTCGTTCCCGGGAAGGGAGACCGCACCATGGACCTGCCCAGGCACCGTCGGGCGTGTGTGCCCGCGGTACTGCGGCGGCAGCCGTCCTGGGAGCTGCCGCCGGGACCCGCGGCAGCAGGGTGGGCGCGCCGCCGGGTGCGGTCGCAACTCTTCGTGTGGGACCTGCCGGCGTGCGCGGACGTCGCGGAGCTGCTGGTCAGCGAACTGGTGACGAACGCGCTGCGGCACGGGCGGCAGCCGGTGACCCTCCGCATGGCGCGCTGCCTGGGCGGCCTCGTCGTCGAGGTGTCCGACAGCGGCGCCGGTCTGCCGCGCGCCAGGACCGCCGATTCCGACCACGAGTCGGGACGCGGCCTGCATCTCGTCGAAGCGCTCGCCGAACGTTGGGGGGTGCGCCGTTGCCCGCGCCGGACGGCGGTGTGGTTCCGACTCACGTGCGCGGCCGACCGCCCGGCGGCGGGCGGCGTACCTGTCTCGGCTCCTCATGCGGAGCCGTCGGGCGGTTTGTGGACGATCCAAGCGGAGGTATT
The DNA here is from genome assembly GCF_039542225.1 of Yinghuangia aomiensis. Lineage (NCBI taxonomy): Bacteria > Bacillati > Actinomycetota > Actinomycetes > Kitasatosporales > Streptomycetaceae > Yinghuangia > Yinghuangia aomiensis. The sequence goes on from NZ_BAABHS010000029.1 coordinate 85,433, forward strand.
GGCGTGCGTATGACCCCGTCCGCGTGGCTCGACACGGCGTTGGACCGCACGATCGTGCTCGGATACGGCGCTCCCGGCCTGCGGGTGCGGCGGCGGCTCCCCGGGTGGCCCGGCGACGGGGAACGCATGGACGGCAAGGTCGTCCTGATCACGGGTGCCGCCTCGGGGATCGGGCTTGCGGCGGCGACAGGCCTGGCACGGGCCGGGGCGTCGGTGCACGTCCTCGGGCGGAACGCGGAACGCGCCGACGAGGCCGCCCGCCGGGTGCGCGCCGCCGCCGGCCCGCGTGCCGGGCGGGTGCTGCCCGAGGCGTGCGACCTCGGAAGCCTGGCCGAACTCCGCGCCTTCACCGCACGGTTCCTGGCGGACGAGGACAGGCTCGACGTCCTGGTGAACAACGCGGGAGTGATGCCGGACCACCGCACCCTCACCGACGACGGCGTCGAACTGGCCTTCGCCACCCATGTCCTGGCGCCGTGGGTGCTCACCGCGGCACTGACGCCGCTGCTGCGGCGGGCCGCCCCGTCGCGGGTCGTCAACGTCACCTCCGGCGGCCAGTACGCCCAACACCTCTTGGCGGGCGACCCCGAATCGCGCACGGACCGCTACTCCCCCAAGCGGTTCTACGCCCGCACCAAACGCGCCCAGGTCGTCGTCACCCAGGAATGGGCGAAGCGCTTGGCCCCGTCCGGCGTCCACGTCCACGCCATGCACCCGGGCTGGGTCGACACACCGGGCGTCCGCAGATGGATGCCGGTGTTCCGCGTGCTCACCCGCCCCGTCCTCCGCGATCCGGAGCAGGGCGCGGACACCATCGTGTGGCTGGCCTCCGCACCCCCGGCGGCCCGCACCACCGGGCTCCTGTGGCACGACCGCGCCCCCAGACCCGCGACCTACGCGCTCGGCGCGCACGCGGACGGCGCGGCGTCCCGCCGCGAACTGTGGACGTACGTCTCCGACCTCGCCGACGTGCCCGTACCGGTCTGAGCGCCCACGCGGGCGTGGACGGCACGGGACGGTCTTCTCGGGTCCGCGCCAATCCGCGGGCGGCCCGGCTCCGAACCAGGGGCATGCAGCGCACCGATACCTTCGGCGGCGTCCCGCCGCCCGGGCTGTACGAGCACTTGGTCGTGCACGTCCGGCACCGGCCGTTCCGCCGCGTTCTGCGGACCCGCGGCTACGTGTGGTTCGTCGACATCGACGCGTTGCCCCGTCTCCCCCGGCTGCTGCGCCCGTTCGCGTACTTCGCCGCGCGGGACCACATGGGCGACCCCCGGGGCACCCTCCGCGGCAATCTCGAACGATGGCTCGCCGAACGCGGCGTGCGGCTCGACGGCGGCCCCGTGCGCATGCTGGCCCAGGCGCGGGTCCTGGGCTACGTCTTCAACCCGCTGACCGTGTTCTGGTGCTGGTACCCGGACGGCCGTCTCGCCTGCGTGGTCGCCGAAGTGCACAACACATACGGTGAGCGGCATCGCTACCTGCTGCCGGGCCCGTCCGCGGACGACCCGGAACCCGGGCTCCCTCCGCCGCCGCACTCCTACGGCGCCGACAAAACCTTCTACGTCTCGCCGTTCTTCACCGTCGACGGCCGCTACGAGATGCGGCTTCCACCGCCGGGCCCTCGGCTGTCGCTGCGTGTGTCCCTGCACCAGGCCGGGGAGCGCGTGTTCGACGCGGTGTGGAGCGGCGTCCGCAGGCCCGTCGGCGCCGCCGCCTTCGCCCGCCTGCTGCTGCTCCACCCGCTCGCCCCCCAGCGCGTCTCCGCCGCGATCCGGCGCCACGGCGCGGCCCTGTGGCTGCGCGGCCTCCCGGTGGTGCCTCGCGGCCGCACCGCGCCCGGTGCCCGCGGCGCGGTGCCGCGCCCTGCGTCCCCCTTCTGCGGTACAGGAGACCGATGAACTCGATGCACCCCGCCGACGGCCCCGCACCGCGCCCGGGCGATCCGACGGGCACCGGCCTGGACGAACGATTGCGCGCGGTCGCCCTCGGCGACGAGGAGGCCTTCGCTGAGGTCTACGACGCGCTGTCCGGCCCGGTCTTCGGGCTGGTCCGCGAGGTCGTGCGGGACCCCGCGCAGTCCGAGGAGGTCATGCAGGAAGTCATGATCGAACTGTGGCGCACGGCCGCCCGGTTCGACCCGGCGAAGGGCAGCGCCCGCACGTGGGCGCTCACGCTCGCGCACCGCCGCGCGGTGGACCGCGTGCGGTCCGAGCAGTCGCAGCACCGCCGCGAGCAGCGGGCGGCAGCGCTGAGCCCCGAGGTGCCCTACGACACCGTCGCCGAGCAGGTCGAATCGCGGCTGGAGCGCCGTCAAGTGCGGCGCTGCATGGGGACGTTGACCCAGCTGCAGCGCGAGTCGGTCACGCTGGCCTACTACGGCGGACTGACGTACCGGGAGGTGTCCGAGCGGCTGTCGCTGCCGCTCGGCACCGTGAAGACCCGGCTGCGCGACGGGCTGATCCGGCTGCGCGACTGCCTGGGGGTGACGGCATGAAGCACCGCAACATCCACCTCGACACCGGGGCCTACGCGCTCAACGCGCTCCCCGCCCGGGAGCACACCGAGTTCTCCCGGCACCTGCGGACCTGCGAGTCGTGTGCCGCGGAAGTCCGCGAACTCGTGGCGACCGCGGCCCGGTTGGGCGGGGCCGCGGCGGACGACCGGCCGCCGCCCGACATGCGCGACCGGGTGCTGCAGGGGATCCGCGGCGTCCGGCAGGAGCGGCCGGCGCCCCCGACGCCCGCCTGGACGGACCGGATCACGCGCCGGCTGCCGGGCTTCGCGCTCGCCGCCTCGGTCGCCTTGGCCGCGGTGTTCGGCGGGGTCGCATGGTGGCAGCACGACCAGGCGCAGGACGCCCGGGCCCGCCAGCAGGCGTCCGACACCGCACAGGCGCGGCTGACCGGCGTGCTCACCGCCCCCGACGCCCGGACGACGGTGGCCAGGCTGTCCGGCGGCGCGGCGGCCACGGTGGTGTACTCCGCGCAACGGAACCAGGCGGTGCTGATCGCCTCGGACATGGCCGCTCCGCCTTCCGGTTCGGTCTACCAGGTGTGGTTCGACCACACCGGCCACATGACGCCCGCCGGTCTCATGGACCCGGCGCGGACGTCGGCGGCGGTGCTGCTCGACGCCGTCGACGGGGCCTCGGGCGTCGGCATCACCGTCGAACCGGCCGGCGGCTCGGTGCAGCCGACGTCCGCGCCGATCGCGCTGCTGCCCTTCGCGACCTGATCCCTCGCCGACCGGCCGTCCCGGGCGCCGGGCCGCACACCTGCGGCCCGGCGCCCGTCGCGGCCCGTCTCCGGTTTCTTCCCGGACCGGGCAAGCCGGTCCGGCACCGGCTCCGAATCCCCTGTGTCCATCGGAATCGACGGAGACGGGTGGGGGGACATGACCGAAACACGGCAGACGTCGCCGCGAGCGGCGGTCGTCGGCGCGGGGGTGGCCGGACTGACCGCGGCTTATGTGCTGCGCCGCACGCACCAGGTCACCTTGTTCGAGGCGGACGCCCGGCTGGGCGGGCACGCGCACACGCACGACGTGGCCGACCCGGCGGGCCCGCTGCGCGTCGACTCCGGGTTCATCGTGCACAACGCACGCACGTACCCCACGCTGCTCCGCCTCTTCCGCGAACTGGGCGTCGAGACCCGGGAAGCCGAGATGAGCATGTCGGTCTGCTGCGACGAATGCGGCCTGCAATACGCCGGCGGGCAGGGACCGCGCGGCCTCTTCCCCGTCCCCGGCAACGCCGCCAACGGCCGCTACCTGCGCATGCTCGCCGAGGTGCCGCGCTTCCACCGCGCGGCCCGGCGGTTCCTCGCGCACGACGGGGACGACCTGGCCACCGTCGGCGAGTTCCTCCGCGACCGGCGGTTCGACCGGTACTTCGTCCAGCACTTCGCGGTGCCGCTGATCGCCACCGTGTGGTCGTGCGCGCCCGGCGTCGCGCTGCGGTATCCGGCGGCGTACCTGTTCCGGTTCCTCGACCACCACGGCATGCTGTCCGTCGGCGGTTCGCCGACGTGGCGCACCGTGTGCGGGGGTTCCCGGGACTATGTCGAGCGCATCCGCAAGGCGCTCCCCCGGTGCCGCGTCGCGGCCCCGGTGCTGGCGGTGCGGCGGCACGCCGACGGCGTCGACGTGACCACGGCCGACGGCGGCACCGAGTCCTTCGACGCCGTGGTGATCGCCACGCACGCGAACCAGGCGCTGGCCATGCTCGACGACGCCGGTCCGGACGAGCGCCGGGTGCTGGGGGCGATCGGATACTCGGCCAACTGCGTCGTTCTGCACGACGATACGTCGGTACTGCCCGCGGCCCACCGGGCCCGCGCGTCCTGGAACCACCGGATGCCGTCCTGCGCCGCCACCGCGGACCACGTGGTGGTCAGCTACGACCTGACCCGGCTGCAGCGGCTGCCCACCGACCGCCGGTACCTCGTCACGCTCGGGACCGAGGCCCGGATCGACCCCGCGTCGGTCATCGCCCGGACGGTCTACGAACACCCCACCTACACGCCGGAGTCCGTCGCCGCCCGGCGGCTCCTCCCGCGACTCTCCGGCCCGGTCACCGCGTTCGCGGGTGCCTACCACGGCTGGGGGTTCCACGAGGACGGCTGCCGGTCCGGCCTGCTGGCGGCCGAATCCCTCGGCGGCCGCTGGTAGGCGGCGCCGAGGACCGCCGGCCCGGCCCGCCTGCTACGCGTCGATCTCCGCCCACACCGTCTTGCCCTGATCGTACGTTTCCGCACCCCACCGGTCCGCGGTCTGCTTGACGATGAACAGGCCGTGGCCGCCGGGCATGCCGGGGCGGTGCGGGCTGCGCGGGGCGGGCAGCACCGTGGAACCGTCGCTGACCTCGATCCGCAGCCCGCCTTCGGAGAGTTCGAGCACGATCTCCCGGGGGCCGCCCGCGTGCATGGCGGCGTTGGCGACGAACTCCGCGGCCAGGAGGACGATGTCGTGGTGCCGGTCCGGCGGGTCGGCGGGCCAGGACCAGTCGGCCAGGGCCTCGGCGGTGAAGGTTCTGGCCCGGGCGACGGGTTTGGGCACGCCGACCAGCCGCAGGCGCCGCCGCTGTCCGCCGGGCGGGACGGGGCGGTCGGCGCCGGGCCGGTTGTCGTTGTCCAGGGTTCCCCTGCTGTTGGTCATGAGCGGGAGCCCCTTCGGTCTCGGTGCTCGGTTCGCGGAGTCGGCTTCCCGGTCGAGGCCGGGTGATGCACGGCCGGACTCCGAAGCGGTGCGCCGCGGCATGGTCACCGCCCGGCGGCGAGCGCCGTGGCGGCGTCGGGGTGCAGGGAGAACACCGCGTCGGCGCCGGTCAGTTCCAGGACCCGCTGGACGCTGGGCGCGCAGGCCGCGAGCAGGAGCCGGGTGCCCCGCGCCTCGGCGCTCATCCGTGCCTGCAGCAGGAGGTTCAGGCCGGAGGAGTCGCAGAAGGCGACCTGGCCGAGGTCGACCACGATCGTCCGCACTCCCGCGGCGACCAGCTCGTCGAGAGCCTGCTTGGCGGGGGCCAGGGTCTCCATGTCGAGGTCCCCCGCCAGCGTGCATATCGCCGTGGACCCGTCGGTGTTCCGCACGCTCACGGCGAGGCCCGTGGGCGGTGGTACGGCGGTATCCGGAGTGCCTTCGGATTCGTTCGCCGGCATCGTCATCGGTTCTCCCTCCGCGCGGACGCCCCACGACCCTACGCGTGGCCGCCGGAGCGGCCAAGCCGCGGCCGCCGGAGCGGCCGGATCCGGGGAAGGCCCCGGGGCATGCGGCGGAGTCCTCATGCGGTCAGCGACGCGCGGAGCTGCTTGAGGGTCCGGCTCAGCAGGCGGGAGACGTGCATTTGCGAGATGCCGAGTCGCGCGCCGATCTCGGACTGGGTCAGGTCTTCGGTGAAACGCATGGAGAGGATCAGACGGTCGCGTTCCGGCAGGGCGGCGATCAACGGCTTGAGGACGGCCAGGTTCTCGGCCATCTCCAGCCGGGAGTCGTCGTCCCCGAGGCGTTCGGCGAGCGGGAGCGTGTCCTCGTGGCCGTCGGTGCCCGGCAGGTCCAGGGAACCGGTGCTGCGGGCGTTGGTGGCCGTGATGCCTTCGACGACCTCCTCTTGGGACAGCCCCAGGTGGTCGGCGAGTTCGGCGACGGTCGGCGAGCGGTCGAGGCGCTGGAACAGCTTTTCCTGGGCCTTGGCGATGTCCAGGTGCAGTTCCTGCATCTTGCGCGGCACGTGCACGGCCCACGTGGAGTCGCGGAAGTGCCGGCGGATCTCCCCGAGAATGGTCGGCAGGGCGAAGCTGACGAACTCCGCGCCGCGGTCCGGGTCGAAGCGGTCGATCGCCTTGATGAGCCCGACGCAGCCGACCTGGAGCAGGTCTTCCTCGGGCTCGCGGCGCTTGCCGAACCGGCGGAGTGCGTACCGGACCAGGGCCAGGTTGAGTTCCACCAGCGTGCCGCGGACGTAGGAGTACTCGCGGGTGCCCTCGTCGAGGTCCGCGAGCCGCTTGAGGAGCGTGCGCGTCAGTTCGCGAGCGTCGGCGGGGGCCATTCCCCGGAGTTCCTCGGGGTCGAGTTCCCGGACCGCCGTCACGGCGTCCTCGGGATCCGATATTCGCGCGGCTGTCGGGGCGTGCTCCGGAAGAGCCGTCGGCTTGAGGAGTTCATCGCGGGTAACGGTCATCTCGCTTCGGTCTCCTTCGTCGGTGCCATCCGGTCGCCCCCCGGCTACCCCGAGTCGGGGATCCCACACCCCCGATCCCAAAACGCGATCCGCGTCACATCGACGCCGCGCGCGGCGTGCCCGGCTCAGTTCTCCTGCCGGGCCGCCGCTCCGCGCCAGTCGAGGCACAGGCAGACCGCATCGTCCGTCGCCGTGCTGTCCCCGCGGAACAGGGCCAGGTCGCGCAGGACCGCCCGGGCGGCCTCCGGGGCCGGGGCGAGGCGGTTCTTGCGGACGCAGGCCGCGAGCAGCCGGTCGCCGAAGACCTCGCCCGCCGCCGAACGGAACCCGTGGACGCCCTCGCCGACCACGACCAGCCGGTCCCCGGGGTGCAGCATGAAGCGCTCCGGGACGTAACGGGTGTCCTCCAGCGCGCCCAGGGCGAACTGGGCGTCCAGCTCGATCCGTTCCACCTGTCCGTCGCGCAGGCGCGTCACCTTCGGAGATCCCGCGTCGATGGCGTCGACCGAGCCGGTGGCCAGGTCGATCTCCAGAAGGACGCTCTTCACGTAGCCGCTTCCGGTGTGCGCCGACCACACGGCCTGGCTGGCGAGTTCGGCCTGGAAGGCCAGGTCCGCCCCGGACCGGCGGGCGTTGCGCAGGGCGCTGACGGCGAGCGCGGTGAGCGAGGCGGCGTGGACGCCGTGGCCCATGCCGTTCGTCACGCTGATGCTGAGCTTCCGTTCGCTGACGGACCAGTCGAAGTTGTCGCCGCGCACCGAGTAGGCGGGCTCCAACTGCGCGCCGAGCGTGAATTCCGGGCGTTCGCACGAGCGTCCCGGCAGCAGGTCCCACTGCATCTCCGCGGCCAGCGTCAGCCGGCGCAGCCGCCGCGCCTTGGCGTAGACGTCCGTGCTGGGATCCGCGGCGACGAGTTCGTGGCCGAGCGCCTGGGCGGCCTCGGAGAGAAGGGAGGTCAGCGTGGGGTCGGCGCCCGCGGGGAGGACCACTTCCAGGACGCCGATGCGGTCGCCGCGCACGGACACGGGCAGGTACGCCGTTTGCTCGGGCGCCTCCGGGGCACCGATGACGACGGGTTCTTGGGACAGGTACGCCCGGCCCGCCGGGGTGCCGCCGACCGGGACGGCGGTGCCCGCGGAGGGCTCCGTGCCGAACGGTTGGAGGGCGCTCACTCCGTAGTCGGCCAGCAGGAGCGTGCACCGGCCGACCCCGAGGTGCTCGTCGAGGACGCGTGTGAGGGCCCGGACCAGATCGTGCGGCGCGGCGGCGCGCAAGGCGCGGTGGAGGTCCAGCAGGGGGTCGGCGGCAGTCACCGGGAGTCCTTTCGGCAGCGCGGTACCTGCCCGCGGCGCGGCATGAGAGAGTGAGGGGAACCATGGACAAGCGGTACGGGCGCAAGAGCCTGCAGTCGAGCACACCGGAGACCGGGCCGGCATCGGCCGCCGGGCGTCCGGTGTCCGCCGACGATGCGGCCGAGTTGCTCGCCCAGGCCCTGGAATCGTTGATCACGGTATGGGGACGGGCTCAGGAGGCGTTCGGCACCACGGTCTCCCCCACCCAATTGCGCGCACTGACCATCATCTCCCGGAGCGACGGCGTTCCCCTGCACGCGCTGGCCCAGGAGATGGGCACCGTGCCTTCGGTGGCGAGCCGGCTGTGCGACCGCCTCGAGTCGGCCGGCTTGGTGCACCGGGAACTCGATTCCGGCAACCGCCGCAAGATCACCCTACGCCTGACCGCGGAAGGCGACGGGCTCATGGGCGCGATCCGCGACCGGCGCGCCGACGACCTGGCCGTCACGTTGGCGGCGATGTCGGCGGCCGATCGCGAGGCGCTGGTCACCGGCATGCTGGCCTTCCAGCACGCGGCCGGGCACGAGCATGCCCACGAGCCTGCCGAGGACGGCAGGCATCCGCGCCGCGGATCCAGCTCGCGAAGCACGCCGTCGTCGCAACGTTCTGCCTGATGCACACGCCCGACTCTACCGTTGCCAAAGGGCAACAGTGAAGCGCGCCCACAGAAGCACCGGCAGCCCCCACTGACAACAGGCGCCGCATGCGCCTCTCGCGAAACACACAGCGTCCGGCCTGACCCGAGTGCGCGGGCCTCCTCGGAGCGGGCACTTCCCGACATCGGCACGTGGTAGCGTGCCGCAGAACTGTTGCCAAAGGGCAACGATTGCCCTTTTTGCCGCGAGGCACACGGTTGCGCGCGATAATGCGGCCGGTCGATGTGTTCCCGGCGCGACGCCCGCACGGGCCGGAGCGGAACGAGGTACGCATGGCAGGCGCGACGGTCGGCGGCGACCCCGGGCAGGACCCGGGGCCGGCCGCCGTCGATACGGTCGGCACGGTCGGCGAGGCCGAACTCCGCCGGCTGCTGGCGGGGCTCACGGCGGTGCGCGACGGGGACTTCGGCACCCGGCTGCCGGACAGCGGCGACGGCCTGCTCGGCGAGATCAGCACCGTGTTCAACGGCATGGTCGACCAGTTGTCGCTCTTCACGTCCGAAGTGACGCGCGTCGCACGCGAGGTGGGCAGCGACGGGCTCCTCGGCGGCCAGGCCACCGTCCGCGGCGTCTCCGGGACGTGGAAGGACCTGACCGACAACGTCAACGTCATGGCGTCCAATCTGACCGGCCAGGTGCGCAACATCGCGCACGTCGCGACCGCGGTCGCCAAGGGCGACCTGTCGCAGAAGATCACCGTCGAGGCCAAGGGCGAAGTGGCGGCCCTCGCCGAGGTCATCAACACCATGGTCGACACGCTCTCCGCGTTCGCCGACGAAGTCACCCGCGTGGCCCGCGAGGTCGGCACCGAAGGCATGCTCGGCGGCCAGGCCCGGGTCGCGAACGTCGCCGGCACGTGGAAGGACCTGACCGACAACGTCAACTCGATGGCCAGCAACCTGACCGGCCAGGTCCGCAACATCGCCTTGGTCACCACGGCGGTGGCCAACGGCGACCTCTCGAAGAAGATCGACGTCGACGCCCGCGGCGAGATCCTCGAGCTGAAGACCACCATCAACACGATGGTCGACCAACTGTCCTCGTTCGCCGCCGAGGTCACGCGGGTCGCCCGCGAAGTCGGCAGCGAAGGCCGGCTCGGCGGCCAAGCCGAGGTGGAGGGCGTCTCGGGCACGTGGAAGCGGCTCACCGAGAACGTCAACGAACTCGCCGGGAACCTCACCCGGCAGGTCCGCGCCATCGCCGAAGTCGCCAGCGCGGTCGCGGAAGGCGACCTGACGCGCTCGATCACCGTCGACGCCTCCGGCGAAGTGGCGGAACTCAAGGACAACATCAACACCATGGTCGGGTCGCTGCGCGAGTCCACGCGGGCCAACCAGGAGCAGGACTGGCTCAAGACCAACCTGGCGCTGATCTCCGGGCTCATGCAGGGCCACCGCGACCTGACGGTGGTGGCCGAGCTGGTGATGGACGAGCTGGTGCCGCTCGTCGCCGCGCAGTTCGGCGCGTTCTATCTCGCCGAGGAGACTCAGCGGGGTGCCGAGCTTGCCCTGATCGCGTCGTACGGCCACCCCGACGACGACGCGCTCCCCCGGCGCGTCCGGCTGGGGCGGACGCTCGTCGGGCAGGCCGCGCGCAGCCGGCGCAGCATCGTCGTCGACGGCATCCCGGACGACTACGTCCCCATCTCCTCCGGACTGGGCAGCACCGCCCCGCGCTCCCTGATCGTGCTGCCGATCGTCGTCGAGGAGCAGGTGCTCGGCGTCATGGAGCTGGCGTCCGTCGGCCGGTTCACCCAGGTCCACCGCGACTTCCTGGACCGGCTCATGGAGGTCGTCGGCGTCAACGTCAACACCATCGTGGCCAACGCCCGCACCGACGAGCTGCTGGGCGAGTCGCAGCGCCTGACCGCCGAACTCCAGGCACGGTCCGAGGAACTCCAGACGCAGCAGGTGGAACTGCAGCGCTCCAACGCGGAGTTGGAGGAGAAGGCGGCCCTGCTGGCGGACCGCAACCACGACATCGAGGCGAAGAACCTCCAGATCGAGCAGGCCCGCCAGGAACTGGAAGAGCGCGCCCAGCAGTTGTCGCTGGCCTCGAAGTACAAGTCGGAGTTCCTGGCGAACATGAGCCACGAGCTGCGGACTCCGCTCAACAGCCTGCTGATCCTGGCCCAGCTGCTCGCGCAGAACGCCACGCGCAACCTGACCGCGAAGCAGGTGGAGTACGCGGGCATCATCCATTCCGCGGGGTCGGACCTGCTGCAGCTGATCAACGACATCCTCGACCTGTCGAAGGTCGAGGCGGGCAAGATGGACCTCAACCCCGAGCGGGTGCCGCTGCGCAGGCTCCTGGACTACGTCGAAGCCACCTTCCGGCCGATGACGACGCAGAAGAGCCTCGACTTCGCCGTCCGGACCGCCCCCGGCATCCCGGTCGACCTCGTCACCGACGACACACGGCTGCGCCAGGTCCTGCGCAACCTGCTGTCCAACGCCGTCAAGTTCACCGAGCGCGGCTCGGTGGAGCTGCGCATCGAGCCGGCCTCGGACCACGAGGTGCCGGAGGACGTCCACCGGGGCGGCGCCGTGGTCGCGTTCCGGGTCATCGACACCGGCATCGGCATCCCGGAGCACCAACTGGCGACGGTCTTCGGGGCGTTCCAGCAGGCGGACGGCACCACCAGCCGCAAGTACGGCGGCACGGGGCTGGGCTTGTCGATCAGCCGGGAGATCGCGTACCTGCTCGGCGGGGCGGTCACCGCGGGCAGCCGGGTCGGCGAGGGCAGCACGTTCACGCTCTACCTGCCGGTCACCCGTCCGGACCTGGAAGCCCGCGCCCTCACCCTTCCGGGGCCGGGGACGAGCGGGCAGGGTGCCGATCCGCTGCCGGTGCGTCCGGCCGTCGTGCCGCCGCAGCGACGGCGTCTGCTGGTGATCGAGGAGCGGCCGCACGGACTGCTGTCCCTGGTCGCGGAGAGCGCGGTCGCCGACCTGGTCGTGGGCCCCGGCCTCCCCGACGCGCGCACCGCCGTCGAGGTCGTCACCGCCGCGGGCGCCCAGGAGGCGGCAGCGGCCCTGGCGGCGCATCCGTGCCACTGCATCGTCCTGGAACTGGACATGCCGGACGCGGAAGCCATCCGCTTCCTCGACGCCATGGACGGGGACCGGGCGCTCGCCGCCGTGCCCGTCCTCGCGCACAACAGCCGCCGGCTGCCCGACGGGCAGGAGCAGCTGCTCCGGTCCCGCGCCGACCGCCGTCCGCTGGAGCTGCTGTCCGGTCTCGACGAGCTGCGCGAACGCATCTCGCTGCACTTGTCCGCCGACCAGCCCGGCGACGTCCTGCCGTTGGCCAGGCCCGGCGAAGGCGGGCCGACGACCGCGCAGGTCGCGGCGAGCGACCTGGCCGGGCGCACCGTCCTCGTCGTCGACGACGACGCGCGGAACCTCTACGCGCTCAGCGGCATCCTGGAGCTCCACGGAATCGCCGTCCTGCACGCCGTGAACGGCCGCGAAGGCGTCGACGCGCTCGCCGCGAACCCGGAGATCGACCTGGTGCTGATGGACGTCATGATGCCGGAAATGGACGGTTACGCGGCCACCGCCGAAATCCGGCGCATGCCGGAGTACGCGGACCTGCCGATCGTCGCCGTCACCGCCAAAGCCATGCCCGGCGACCGGGAGAAAAGCCTGGCCTCGGGCGCGAGCGACTATGTCACGAAGCCGGTCGACACGCGGGATCTGATCGCTTGTGTGCGCCGCTGGCTGACCCGCTGAAGCCCGTCCGCCCGGATCCGGGCCCCTACCCGATGCCGCACCGACCGCAAGGAGCCGTCACCAGGTGAGCACCGCCGAGGACTCCGGCACCCCTGCCTCCGGTCCCGAAGAGGCCGCGGCGTCCATCGGCCGCCTGGCCGCGACCGTGCACCGCCTTCGCCTCGAAGTGCAGGCCGCCCACACGGCCGCCGAAGGGCGCGCCCTCGTCGAGATGGCCAAGGGCATCCTGGTCGAGCGGCTCTCCTGCGGACCGCAGGAGGCCGCCCGGCAACTCGCCGATCTCGCCGCACGAGCCCACGTCTCGCAGCTCGAATTCGCCGCGGACATCGTGAACCGGGCGGCCGGGGACCGGCTCGCCGAGGCGGCCGTCGCGTTCGTCGCGCAGGCCCGCGGCGACAGCGAGCGCCCCGCGGCGGACGCGCCGTCGGTCGCGGTCCGCCTGCGGACCGCCGAAGGCGGCGCGTTGGCGGCACACGACGCCCAGGCGGTGGCCGCCGCGCTGCTCGACCACGCGCTGGCCCCCTTGGGCGCCTGCGCGGTGGCCGTCTGGGCGGCGGCGTCCGACGGCTCGCTGACGCTGCGCGGGCACGCCGGGTTCAGCACCGAGGAGTCGGCCCGGTGGCGCCACGTGCCGCCCGGCGTCGCCACGGTCGCCCGCAGCGCCCTCGCGGAACGCCGCACGGTGTGGCTGCCGTCGCTCCGCGATTCCGGGCTTCCGTCCATCGGCCTGCGCGACCTGCCGGGCGGCCGCGCCGCGGTACCCGCGGGGACGGGCGGCCGCATCCACGGCGTGCTGGAGATCTGCTGGCCGCACCCCCTGCAGCCGCAGCCGCCCCAGGTCCGCCGGCAGGTCGAGGCGCTGGCCGAACTGTGCGCGCACACCCTGGAGACGCACCCCACGGTGCCCGTCGGCGACGCCGACGCCGCCCGGCACATCGGCGAGTTGGTGCAGCTGGCGGACGGGCTGCACGATCCGGCGCTGCTCCTCGTGCCGCAACTGAGCGCCGACGGAAGGCTCCTCGACTTCCGCATCCAGCACGCCAATGCGAAGTTCACCGACCCGGCCGGGCGGCCGCGCCACGAGATCGTCGACGCGCTGCTCCTCGAGGCCTATCCGATGGCGGCGAACGACGGCGATCTGTTCGACATGGCCGAACGCGTGTACGCGACCGGCGAGGCGTTCCGTGCCGAACGGGTGACGGTGACCACGCTGATCGACCAAGTGCCGCTTCCCACGCCCGCCGGCATCAGCATCAGCCGGCACGGCGACACCATCCTGCTGCTGTGGCGGGTGGAGAACGAGGCGACGCGCTTGGCCGGCCTGCTGCAGCATGCGCAGCGACTGGGCAACATCGGCGGGTTCGAGGAGATCCTGCCGACCGGCGAGATCGTCTGGAACGCGCAGATGTTCGACCTGCACGGCCTTCCGCGGACGGCGGCACCGGTCCCCCTCGAGGAACTGCCGTCCAGCGCCCACCCCGACGACGCGGTCGCCATCGGGCGGTTCCTCCGTACGCTCGTCACCCACCGCCGCCCCGCCTCGGCCGCGTTCCGCCTGCGGCGCTCGGACGGGATCACCCGGCACATACGCGTCGCGGCGGAGCCCGTCCTGGCCGCCAACGGCGACCTTTTCGCGGTCCGCGGGGCGTTCCAGGACATCTCGGCGCAGCATTGGACCGAAGTGGCGCTCGCCGCCACGCGCGACCAACTCGCCCACAGTGAGAGGCAGTCCGCGCAGCGGAACCGGCTGGCGCTGCAACTGCAGCACGCCATCATGCCGCCCGAGAGCATGCCGCTGGACGCGCCCGGGCTGGCCGTCGCGGTCCGGTACCGCCCCGCGGAATCGGAGGCGGCGGTCGGCGGCGACTGGTACGACTGCGTGCCGCTGCCGTCCAAGCAGGTCCTGCTGTGCGTGGGCGACGTGGCCGGCCACGGCATCGACGCCGCGACCGGCATGGTGGTCCTGCGCAACGCCCTGCGCGGCATGTCCGTGACCGGTGCGGGCCCGGCCCAGTTGCTGGGGTGGCTCAACATGGTCGCCCACCACCTCACCGGGCAGGTGACGGCGACGGTGGTGTGCGGCATCTACAACCCCGCCGACCGTGTGCTGCGTTGGGCGCGGGCGGGACACCTGCCCCCGATCCTGGTGCGCGACGGCGAAGCCCATCCGCTTCCGCTCCCCGACGGCCTGCTGCTCGGCGCCCTCGCGGACGCCGAGTACGAGGAAGCCGAGCTGCAACTGGCGCAGGGAGACACGTTGTTGATGTACACCGACGGCCTGATCGAGCGCCGCGACCGGTCGGTGCAGGACACCCTCGGCCACCTCGTCGAGAATGCCCGCGGCGCGGCCCCGAACCTCGATCTGCGGCTCGACCGCCTTCTGGTCCGCAGCAAGGCCGATACGGACGACGACACCTGCATCATCGGGATCGACGTCGTCTGAGCGGGGCGTCGGAAGGGGCGCCTACGCTGGGCGGCGTTGCACGGCGCAGTCACGTGCGCGTCAGGGTCCGAGCGGGGAGTTGCCGTCCAAGTGAACAGTTCCGAGAGTGCGGTTGCGCTGGGGGCCGCGGTGTACGCCGCGTACAGTCTCGCGCCCACGGAAACCGCGGCCAAGCTCACGGAGCGGCTGCGGAGCGAGACGCTGCAGGCGCTGGGCACGATCTACGTCCGGCCGTCACGGGCCGCGCTTGCGGCGGTACTCGCGTCGGGCGACCGGGACCTGCTTGCGGCGGTTGCCGGGCACGACCACTTGGACGAGGACGCGGCGCTGGACCTGGCGCTGCTGGGCGACCCCGCGGTGGGGTATGCGCTGCTGACGGCGCGCGGCCGGAGCGAGCGGACGCGGGATGCGGTGTGGCGGGCGGCGGACCAGGCGAGCCCGGGCTGGCGCACGGATGTCGTCGAGCCGTTCCTGGCCGAGGCGACCCTGTGGCAAGTGCGGTCCGCGCTGCGGTCCGCGCTGCGGGCCCCGTTCCCGGAGGTCGTGCGGCTTGCGGTCGGCATGCTCGCGCCGCTGCTGCCGCCGTGGGTGATCGTCGACGGCGCGCTGCGGATCGTCGCGCTGACGGACCATGCCGACGTGCGCGGCGAACTCGATGCTCTCGCCGCGGTGCTGCGCGAGAGCGCCGACGAGCACGGCCACACCGACCTGGCCGACGTCGTCGACGCGGCGGCACGGTCCGGCGACCCGGCCGCCGTGCTGCGGGCGGCCCGGGCGGAACGCGGCGGCGGCCCGGAACCCCGGCCCGCGCACGACGCGTGGCTGGTCGGGCTGCGGTTCGGCGACGAGAGCGAGACTCCGCCGGGCGGTGTCGACTGGGAGGCGGTGCGTGGCGAAGCGGCCCGGAGTCCGTTCACGACGCGCGCGAAGGTGGAGCTGACGCGGCATGAGGGCTGTCCGCCCGACCTGGTGGCCGAGGCGGTGCGCGACGGGATCCGTACGGACAGCGCCCACCGGCTGGGCCCCGTGCCGATGAGTGCGGCGATTCCGCCCGCGGACCCGGGGGACCTGGCGGCGCTGCTGTCGCACGGGCTCGACGCGGGGTGGTACGGCATCGAGGACGTACTGGACTGTCCGGGTCCGGCGGGCGAGGTGCTGCACGCGCTGCACCGGTTGGCGCCGAGGCGGGCGGACGGTGCGGACAAGGGCGGTGTGTTCCACGGGTCCGGCGCCTACCGCGGACGGCTGCCGGGCGCCTTCGCCCCGGCGGTCGCGCGGTTCGTCGCACCGCTGGGCGACGACCCCGAGGCATGGGTCTCGTTGTACAAGCTGGTCGGCCGGTTCCGCGGCAGCTGCCGGGAGTTGGTGGCCGCGGCGGTCGAACACGCTTCCGAACAGCGGGCGGACGGCACCCCGGTGGCCTGGCCCAAGAACCTGGATGCGAAGTTCCCGGCCGAAGCGCCCGAAGGTGCCCGGAGGCAGTTCTATATCCTGCTGGCCGCCGCGCCCGAGCGGGTGCAGCGCGCGGTGATCCCGGCGCTGGACGCCCGGGCGATCCAGCATCTGACGGTGTACTACCCGCTGTCGCCGGCGGTCAGGGCGCATGTCTACGACGTGTGCGGGATGCCGGCCGCGGTGGCGAATGCCGCGCACTGGGAGATGCCTGCCGAGGTCGTCGAGGGCCTGCTCGATCTCGACGATCCGGACGTCAACGCCTATCTCTACGACTTCGGGGCGATAGCGCAGGACGAACGCGTCCGCATATGCGCCGGGCGGCGGCGCGACGGCGGGGCCGGCGAGGTCGCGATCAGCTCCGCGCTCGTCGATCTGCTCGCGCGGACCAGCCCGTCCAGGCGCCGCAGTTGGCTGCTGGCCGCGCTCGATTCGGGCGATCCGACGCTGGTGCGGGCGATGCTGGGCCGCACCCGGCTGAACACCGATGTCGGTCGGCTGCGGGTCGCCATCGGCCTGTGGGAACGCCACGGGCCCGACGCGGTGGCGGCGTTGCTGGACGAGACGGAATACCCTGGCCGGCGCCCGGGCGCCAAGCACCCGTTCCCGGCGAGGACGCACGAGGTGCTCCGCGCCGCGATCGCGGCGTCCGAAGCGGGGCTGGCTTCGCTGCACGAGGCCTTGGCTGCGGCCCGAGCGCCTGAGGAAGTGGCGCGCTACGTGATCGGCCAAGGCGCCAAGGCGGCCGAGCGCCTGGACCACTTCGACGCCGAGTACGGGACGGCGTTGCCGTGGCGCCTGCTGGTCGCCACGGACGCCGAATCACCTTTGCCCGCGCTGGTGCTGGAGGCTCTCGTCGGCCGCGAGGACTGCCCGGGCGAGCTGCTGCGGGCGTATCTCGCGCGCAACAGGGTGCGCTTGTACCGCGTGACCGGCCTCGAGTGGCTGGACACCGCCCTCACGGACGGCCGGCTTCGCACCGAGGACCTGCTGGCCCTCGGCACTCCCGCGGCGGCAGTCGTGGAGCGCCTCACCGAGGCTGTCACCGCCGGGACGCTCCCGCCCCGCGCCGACATCCTGGCCGCGATGGCCGCCGCCGGGTTCTCGCCCGCCGACCCCGACCACTGGGCGGTCGCGCTCCGCCTGCTGCCCGATTTCCCCGGCGCGCTTCCGGAACTGCTGGCCACGACTGTCTCCATCACCAGCTGACTGTGAGGATGTGGATGGCGCCGCTCGGGGGGTCTGACTCCCCAGCTGACTGACGCTGCGGCTGTCCTGCGGTTGAATCGTCGGCCTACCGAGCGGTGCCGTCATGCACGTGGCCGGTCG
>NZ_BAABHS010000030.1:0-97622 GCF_039542225.1 Yinghuangia aomiensis
GGCGGCTCCGCGCCGCGTCCGGGCGGCCGTCCCGGCGACACCCGCGGCGGCGCTCCCGGTCGCCCCGGCCAGGGCGACCGGCAGCAGCGTCCCGACCGCGGTGCGGGCGCACCGCGTCCGGCGGGCGGTCCCGGCGGCTCCGCGCCGCGTCCGGGTCCGCGTCCGGCGGGTCCGCGTCCCGGCAACAACCCCTTCACCTCGGGCAGCACCGGCATGCCGCGTCCGCAGGCGCCGGGTGGCGCGGCGGGTCCGCGTCCCGGCGGCAGCGGCGGTCCCGGCGGTCCGCGTCCGGCGGCGCCGGGCGGCGCCGCGGGTCCTCGTCCCGGCGGCACCGGCGGTCCCGGCGGTCCCCGTCCGGGCGGTCCGCGTCCGAACCCGGGCATGATGCCCAACCGTCCGGCTCCGGGCCCGCGCCCGGGTCCCGGCGGCGGTCGTCCCGGTCCGGGCGGTGCCCGTCCGGGTGGTGCGGGCGGCGGCGGCGGTCGTCCCGGTTTCGCCGGTCGTCCGGCGGGTCCCGGCGGCGGTCCGCGAGTCGGCGGTGCGGTCGGCGGCGGTCGTCCGGGCGGTCCGGGCGGTGGCGGCGGCTTCGCCGGCCGTCCCGGCGGCGGCGGCCGTGGCGGCCCCGGTGGCCGCGGCGGCACGCAGGGTGCGTTCGGTCGTCCGGGTGGACGTCCGGGCCGCGCGCGCAAGTCGAAGCGCCAGCGCCGTCAAGAGTTCGACAACATGTCGGCACCCGCGATCGGCGGCGTGCAGGCTCCTCGCGGCAACGGCAAGGCCATCCGCCTGTCGCGTGGCGCCTCGCTGACCGACTTCGCGGACAAGATCAACGCGATCCCCGGCTCGCTCGTCCAGATCATGTTCCACCTCGGCAAGATGGTCACCGCGACGCAGTCGGTGTCCGACGAGGACCTGCTCGCGCTGGGTGTCGAGCTGGACTGGGACGTCCAGATCGTCAGCCCCGAGGAGGAGGACCGCGAGCTGCTCGAGTCCTTCGACCTGGAATGGGGCGAGGACGAGGGCGACGAGGAAGACATGCGGCCGCGGCCGCCGGTCGTCACCGTCATGGGCCACGTCGACCACGGCAAGACCCGCCTCCTCGACGCGATCCGCAAGTCGAACGTGGTCGCGGGCGAGGCCGGCGGCATTACCCAGCACATCGGTGCCTACCAGGTGGCCACCGAGGTCAACGGCAACGAGCGCAAGATCACGCTCATCGACACCCCGGGTCACGAGGCGTTCACCGCCATGCGTGCCCGTGGTGCCAAGTCGACGGACATCGCGATCCTCGTGGTCGCGGCGGACGACGGCGTGAAGCCGCAGACCATCGAGGCGCTCAACCACGCCCAGGCGGCTGACGTGCCGATCGTGGTCGCGGTCAACAAGATCGACAAGGAAGGCGCGGACCCGACCAAGGTCCGCGGCCAGCTCACCGAGTACGGGCTGGTGGCCGAGGAGTACGGCGGCGACACGATGTTCGTCGACATCTCCGCCAAGCAGGGCATGGGCATCGACGAGCTGCTCGAAGCGGTCATCCTGACCGCGGACGCGGCCCTCGAACTGCACGCCAACCCGGAGCAGGAAGCACAGGGCATCGCGATCGAAGCCCACCTGGACAAGGGCCGCGGCGCCGTCGCGACCGTCCTGGTGCAGCGCGGCACGCTGCGCGTCGGCGACTCGATCGTGGTGGGCGAGGCCTACGGCCGCGTCCGCGCGATGCTCGACGAGAACGGCGCCCAGGTCGCCGAGGCGGGCCCGTCCCGTCCGGTCCAGGTGCTCGGTCTCACCACGGTGCCGCGGGCCGGCGACAACTTCCTCGTGGTCGAGGAAGAGCGCACCGCGCGCCAGGTCGCCGAGAAGCGCGCGGCGCGCGAGCGCAACGCGATGCTCGCCCGCCGCAACAAGCTGATCTCCCTGGAGGACCTGGACAAGGCCCTCAAGGAAGGCCAGATCCAGCAGCTCAACCTCATCCTCAAGGGCGACGTGTCCGGTTCGGTCGAGGCGTTGGAAGACGCCCTGCTCAACCTGGACGTCGGCGAGGACGTCGAGCTGCGGATCATCGACCGCGGCGTCGGTGCGATCACCGAGTCGAACGTCACCCTCGCGGTGGCCTCGCAGGCGATCATCATCGGCTTCAACGTCCGGCCGGAAGGCCGGGCGCGGACGATGGCCGAGCGCGAAGGCGTGGATGTCCGGTACTACTCGGTCATCTACCAGGCCATCGAGGAGATCGAGGCCGCGCTCAAGGGCATGCTCAAGCCCGAGTACGAGGAAGTTCAGCTGGGCACCGCGGAGATCCGTGCGGTCTTCCGCTCGTCCAAGCTGGGCAACATCGCGGGCTGCATGGTCACCTCGGGCCAGATGCGCCGCAACGCCAAGGCCCGTCTCATCCGGGACGGCGTCGTGGTGGCGGAGAGCGTCACGATCGAGGGGCTCCGCCGCGAGAAGGACGACGTCACCGAGGTCCGCGAGGGCTTCGAGTGCGGTATCAACCTTGGGTCGTACAACGACATCAAGATCGACGACCGCATCGAGACGTACGAGATCCGCGAGAAGCCGCGCAGCTGAACGCAGTAACGACGGTGCCCTCCGCGTCGCCCATGGCGGCGCGGAGGGTTCTCCGTTGCGGGCCCCCGGCGGGGCCCGGCCCGGTGTTCCGGCGGCGGCCGACGGCAAGCCACGAAAAATGGCCTGCGCGGTCCGGCACGGCACCGGTAGAAACAACGCAACATCCCCTGATGGCCCCCGGGCGCCTGGCCCGTGATGCCTGTGTTCGTCGGAACGATCACACTGGACCTGCTGTTCGGCGACGTGCACTCCCTCAAGGAGAAGCGCTCGCTGCTCCGGCCGATTCTGGCCGATCTGCAGCGCAAGAACGCCGTCGCCGCGGCGGAGGTCGACTACCAGGACCTGCACCGGCGCAGCCGCATCGGGATCGCGGTGGTTTCCGCGACCGTCGATCGGTGCGCCGAGGTGCTGGACGAATGTGAGCGGCAGGTCGCCGGGCGACCTGAACTGGAGCTGCTGTCCGCCCGCCGCCGGGTGTTCAGCGAGGACGATTGAAAGCAGTTGGAGGATCAGTGACCGACACCGCGCGGGCGCGCAAACTGGCCGACCGCATCAAGGTCGTGGTCGCGGAGACATTGGACCGGCGGATCAAGGATCCCCGCCTGGGCTTCGTCACGATTACGGACGCCCGGGTGACCGGGGACCTGCGGGACGCCACCGTGTTCTACACGGTCTTCGGCGACGAGACCGAGCGTGAGGCGAGCCGAGCGGCGCTGGAGAGCGCCAAGGGCGTGCTGCGCAGCGAGGTCGGACGGCAGACGGGCGTGCGTTATACGCCTACGCTGACGTTCGTCGCCGACGCCGTGCCGGACACCGCGCGCAACATCGACGAGCTGCTTGCCAAGGCGCAAGAGGCCGACGCGGCGGTACGCTTCTCCGCCGCGGGCGCCACCTACGCCGGCGACGCGGACCCGTACCGCACCTCGAACGAGGACGAGGGCGACGAGGAGGGCGGCGGGGACTCCCCGAAGGAGGAGGAGCAGCGGTGAACCCCACGGTGTCGGCGGCTGGGATCCCTGCGATCCCCGGACCCGCGAAGGCTCAGGACTCCCTGACGGACGCCCGCAAGGGCGCCGCGGCGGGCGTGTCGGGCGGCGGTTCGTCCGCCGGTGCCGCCGTGCCCGCGCAGCCGACACCGCCGCACGATCGCGATTGGGACGCGGTGGCCGACCTGGTCGGTGCCGCGTCCCGCATCGATTTGTTCGCGCACGTCAACCCGGACGGGGACGCGCTGGGCTCGGCGTTGGCCGTCGGGCTGGCGCTGCGGGCGCTGGGCCGGGACGTGCACGTTTCGTACGGCGACGATCCGCTCGTCGTGCCCACGTCGCTGCGGTTCCTGCCCGGGCAGGACCTGCTGGTGCCGCCGCACGAGGTGCCGGACGCCCCCGATCTGGTGATGGTGTTCGACGCCGCGGGCAGTTCCCGGCTGGGGCTGCTGGAGGCCAAGGCCAAGGCGGCCCGGGCGCTGGTGGTGGTCGACCACCACGCGTCGAACACGCGTTTCGGCACCCACCACATCATCGACGTGGCCGCGCCCGCGACGGCGGTGCTCGCCGAAGAGCTGGTGTACCGGCTCGGCGGCACGCTGACCGCGGACATCGCCACCGCGCTCTACACCGGTCTGGTCACCGACACGGGTTCGTTCAAGTACCCGGCGACCACGCCGGAGACCCATGCGATGGCCGCGCGCCTGCTGGCCACCGGCATTCCGCACGCGGACATCTCGCGCGCCATCTGGGACACCTGCCGCTTCGGATACCTCAAGGTGCTGTCCGGGGCGCTGGCCGAGGCCCGCCTGGACGCGGCCGCGGCGGGCGGCCTGGGGCTGGTGTGGACGGTGGTGACGCGCACCGACCGGCACGCGCACGGCATCGCCCTCGACGAGATCGAGGGGATCATCGACGTGGTCCGCAAGGCCGCCGAGGCCGAAGTGGCCCTCGTGCTGAAGGAAGACGACGACGGCCGCCTGCAGGCGTCGGCGCGGTCCAAAGGCCGTGTCGACCTGGGCAAGGTGTGTGCCGCGTTGGGCGGCGGCGGGCATGCGTTCGCCGCCGGGTACACGGCGCGCGACGAGACTCCGGGGCAGGTGGTGGCCCGGTTCCGGGCGCTGCTGGCCGATGCCCGGCTTCCGTCGCCGGCCGATCCGGCGGATGCCGCCGGGTGATCTTTCCGTCCCGGCCGCTCCGGCGACGCCGGGTCCACTCCGTTGCGTCGATCCCGACGTCTCCCCGTTCTCTCCGTGGAAAGCAGCGATGAGCAAGCCACGCCGTACCGGCCCCCCGCCCCCCGACGGTCTCGTGATCGTCGACAAGCCCGCCGGACTGACCTCCCACGACGTGGTCGGCCGGATGCGCCGCATCGCGGGGACGCGCAAAGTCGGGCACGCGGGCACGCTCGACCCGATGGCGACGGGCGCCCTGGTGATCGGCGTCGAGAAGGCCACCCGGCTGCTGGGGCACCTCGCGCTCACCGAGAAGACGTACGAGGCGACGATCCGCCTCGGGCAGTCCACCGTCACCGACGACGCCGAGGGCGAGGTCACCGCGACCGCGTCGGCGTCCGGGGTGCCGCGGGAGGACCTCGACAAGGGCATTGCCGCGCTGACCGGCGCGATCATGCAGGTGCCTTCGAAGGTGTCCGCGATCAAGGTGGACGGCAAGCGGTCCTACGCGCGGGTGCGCGAGGGCGAGGACGTCGAGCTGGCCGCGCGGCCGGTCACGGTGTCCCGCTTCGACGTGCACGACGTGCGCCACGAGGGCGAGCTGCTCGACCTGGACGTCACGGTCACCTGCTCCTCGGGCACCTACATCCGGGCGCTGGCCCGCGACCTGGGCGCCGGGCTCGGCGTCGGCGGCCACCTGACGATGCTGCGGCGGACCGCGGTCGGGCCGTACACGATCGACCGGGCCCGCACCCTGGAGCAGCTTGAGGAGTCCTTCGCGGTGCTGCCCATCGCCGATGCGGCCGCGGCCGCGTTCCCGCGCCGCGACGTGACCGCCGAGGAGGCCCGCCTGGTCGCGCACGGCGGCCGTCTGGCAGGTGCCGGGCAGGAGGGCGGGCCGGTGGCCGTGTTCGGCCCGGACGGGGCGTTCCTGGCCCTCGTGGAGGAGAAGAACGGCCAAGCCAAGCCGATCGCGGTGTTCGTCGGCTGAGCGGACCCTCCCGGGCGTCGGCGAGTGTGCCGCACGTCGCGGGCAGGCCCGCTCATGCCCGGGGCCCGGCGCATGGCAGGCTTGGTCTGCGACATCCGCCCGGGCGATGTCGTGGAAACCGTCGTTGAGAGCGGACGCAAGAGCAAGGAGCGGTCAGTGCAACGCTGGCGGGGCTTGGAGGACGTCCCCACGGACTGGGGGCGCTCCGTCGTCACCATCGGGTCCTACGACGGTGTGCACCGCGGGCACCAGCGCGTCATCGGCCAGGCCGTGGACATCGCGCGCGAGCGCGGCCTTCCCTCGGTCGTCGTCACCTTCGACCCGCACCCCAGCGAGGTCGTCCGCCCGGGCAGCCACCCGCCACTGCTGACGCCGCACAACCGGCGCGCGCAGCTGATGGCCGGCCTCGGCGTCGACGCGGTGCTCATCCTGCCGTTCACGCTGGAGTTCTCGCGGATGGACGCGGCGGACTTCGTGCGCCAGGTCCTCGTCGAGACCCTGCGCGCGCAGATCGTCGTCGAAGGCCGCAACTTCCGCTTCGGCCACAAGGCCACCGGCAACGTCGAACTCCTCGAACGCATGGGCGCGGAGAACGACTTCGTGGTCGTCGAGCCGGAACTGTTCGCGGACGGCGACACCGTGTTCTCGTCCACCGTGGTGCGCGGCCGGGTCGCGGAAGGCGACGTCGACGGCGCGCACGCCGTGCTCGGGCGGCCGCACCGGGTCGAGGGCGTGGTGGTGCGCGGCGACCAGCGCGGCCGCGAACTCGGCTACCCGACGGCGAACTTGGAGACGCTGCCGTACACGGCGATCCCGGGCGACGGGGTGTACGCGGGGTGGCTCGTGCTGGGCGAGGAGCGGCTTCCGGCGGCGATCTCGGTGGGCACGAACCCGACGTTCGACGGGACCGAGCGGCGCGTCGAGGCGCACGCGCTCGACCGCACCGACCTCGACCTGTACGGCGTGCACGTGAGCGTCGAATTCCTGGCGTGGCTGCGCGGCATGGAGCGGTTCGACTCCATCGAGGCGCTGCTGGAGCGCATGGCGGACGACGTGAAGCGGGCGCGCGAGCTGGTGGACGCGTACGACGCGGCGCAGTAGTTCCGGCGCGGTTGCGGCGCTTGCGCCCTGATGACATGAACGAGGGGCTCCTCACCCGGGTGGGTGAGGAGCCCCTCGCTCGTTGTCGGGTCAGCCCTGCGGGGGCTGCTGCGACTGCGGGGGCTGCGGGGCGTGCGGGCTGTGCGGCGACTGCGGGTTGTGCGGGGCCTGCGGGTTGCGCGGAGCCTGCGACCAGGGTTGGCCCGCCGGGGGTTGGTGGCCTTGTGCTGGGGCGCCGGGCTGGGAGCCGGTGGGCGGCGGGTAGGCCGCGGGCTGACCGCCGTAGGCCGGCGGCTGGTACTGCTGTTGTTGCTGCTGCTCGGGCGCCCACGCGTTCTGCTGCCACGGCTCGCCGGCGGGCGCGGTACGGCCGAAGTCCTCGGCGACCAGCGCGGCCAGTTCGAAGTACGCCTGCCGGGTCTTCGGCCGCAGCTGCTCCAGGTCCACTTCGGCGCCCGCGGCCAGGTGTTCGTCGAACGGTACGACCACGACCGCGCGGCACCGGGTCTCGAAGTGCGCCACGATGTCCTCGGTCTTGACCAGCTTGCCGGACTCGCGCACCCCGGAGATCACCGTGATGCTGCGCGACACCAGGTCCGAATAGCCGTGCGCGACCAGCCAGTCGAGGGTCGTACTGGCGCTGGTCGCACCGTCCACGCTCGGCGTGCTGATGACGATCAGCTGGTGTGCGAGGTCGAGCACGCCGCGCATCGCGCTGTAGAGGAGACCGGTGCCGGAGTCCGTGAGGATGATCGGATACTGCGTGCCGAGCAGGCCGATCACCGCCCGGTAGTCGGCGTCGTCGAACGTGGTGGAGACCGCGGGGTCGACGTCGTTCGCCAGGATCTCCAGACCGCTGGGGGCCTGCGAGGTGAAGCGCCGTATGTCCATGTAGCTGCGCAGCCGCGGCATGGCGGTGACCAGGTCGCGGATCGTCGCACCGGTTTCGCGGCGCACGCGGCGGCCGAGGGTGCCGGCGTCCGGGTTGGCGTCGATGGCGATGACGCGGTCCTGGCGCTCGCTGGCGAGCGTCGCGCCGAGCGCCGTCGTGGTGGTGGTCTTTCCGACACCGCCCTTGAGGGAGATGACGGCGATGCGGTAGCCGTCCAGGACCGGGGTACGGATGCTGGCCAGCATGCGCGCGCGCTTTTCCTCGGCGGCGCGGCCGCCCAGTCGGAACCGCGACGTCGTGCGCTTCGCCTGCGGCTGGCGGCGGAGCAGCCGGTCGGAGGTCAGCTCGACGGCGGCGGTGTAGCCGAGCGGGGCACCGCCGACGGCACGCGCGGGCCCGCCGTCCTGCGGCGCGCCCCAGGCCGGGTTCGCGGCGGCGGGGTAAGGCTGCGCCGGACCGCCCTGCGGGGCGGGGTAGGCAGCGGCGTCGGGGGTCTGCGGCGCGGACCACACGCCGGGGTGGGTGGGGGAGTAGCCGTGGGCCGCGGCGGCCGGGGGCGGATAGGCCTGGGGGTCACCAGGGGCCGAACCCGGCTGGGGGTAGGGCTGGTTGCCCGGGGCGGATCCGGGCCGGCCCACGGGCTCCGCGGTGGGAGGCGGGTACGCGCGAGGGTCGGCGGGCTGGGGGTAGGGCTGGGCGGCCGGGCCAGGGGCGGGGGTGTAGGCGCCTGGCTGCGGGGCAGGTCCCGGGGCGGGTGCGGGGGAGTCGGCCGTGTGGGGGCCGGTTGGCGCGGCGAAGCCGGGCTGTGAGCCGTCGGCGGGCACCTGCGGGGCGTTGTCCGGGGTCATGCCGGTCGACTCCGCGGTGACGGGGTGGGGCGTGGTGGGTTCGGCGCCGGGGCCGACTGCGGCGGGTCCGGTGTCGGACGGGGAGCCGGTGGCCGACGGGTGCGGCGAGGTGCCTGCGGCTGTGGGCTGTGCGGCGTTCGGGCCTTGGCCGAGCGGTGTGGCGCCGGCGCCTGTCGAGTGCGCCGCCGGGTCGGGTGCCCCGGCCGTGGTCGACTGCGGGCCCGGACCCGCCGCCCAAGACGGCGTCGGCGGTTGGGACGTGGCGGGCGGTGCGGCGAACGCGCCGTCGGCGGCGGGTGATTCGCCGACGCTCCCCGGAGCCCGGACGGGCTCGGCGGACTGGGGCTCGGCGGCCGGATCGCCGGAACCGGACCACGCGGCATCGGTGCCGGCGGTGGCCGACTCGCTGGGCGTGGCGGGGTGGTGGGCGTCGGCCGGTTGGCTGTGGGGGGTCCACGAGGGCGCCGCGCCGACGGGGGCGCTTTCGGGATCGGGGGTGGCGGCAGGCGAGGTTGCTTCGGGGCCCGCGATGGCGGCCTCGACCTGCGCGGGTGCCTCGGCGGGCTGCGGTGAAGTCATCGCGTTGGGCTGGGCGTTGTCGGCTGCCGCGGAGCGAGCTGCCGCGGAGGCGGCGTCCGTCCGCGGCGCGGACGGGGCGCCCGGGCCTTCCGGCGCGGGCTGGTCGGCCGCGCCCGTGGGGCTCCACGGCGACGTGCCGGACGTCTCCTCGGGCGTGGCATCGGTGGGAGCGCCGAGGCCGGTGGCGCTGCCGTTCGGTTCACCGCCGGTCGGAGATGCAGCGACGGGTGCGTCGGCGGATGCTGCCGTGTCGGCGAAGTCGGCTCGGTCGGCGGTTGCTTGCGGCTCCGACTGGTTGGCCGTGCCAGGGATATCGGCAGCAGGTCGATCGGCGTCGGCGGAGTCGGTGGTGGCCGGGCCGGAGGGGGTCCACAGCGGCGCGCTGGGAGTCTCGGCGGGCGTGGCCTGGCCGGCGTCGCCGGTGGGGCTCCACGGCGGCGTGCCGGGGGCTTCCGCACGTGCGGCGTGGGAGGTGGCGCCGAGGCCGCCAGGCTCGCCGCCGGTGGGGGCCACCGCGAAGGGCACGCCGGGGGCTGCGGTCGTGCCGCCGAAATCGCCTTGTCCCGTGGGTGCTTGCGGCTCTGTCGGGCGGCCCGAGTCGGTCGCACCGCGGTCGGACTCGGCGTCGTCGGTCGTGGTGGCCGGGTCGGCAGGTCCCCACGGCGGCGTGCCGGAGGTCTCCGCGGCTGAGGCGTCGGCGGGCGCGTCGTGCTCCGTGCCGGGTTCACCGACTGCGGGTGCCGCGCCGAAGGGTGTGCCGGCCGCGGTCGTGCCGAAGGCCGCGTCGGCGGACACCGAGTCGGCAGGTGCCCCCGCCGCGCCGGAAGCTTCCTGCTCCGCTACCGTCCCCTGTCCGTCGCCCGTTGCGGAGCCCGGGCGCGGCTGCGCCGTGGCGCCGGCCGGGCCCAAAGCGGCGGCCCAGGCGGGCGTGGACGGCGGGGGCATGATTCCCGCGGAGGCGCTGCCGGGCCGGTCGGCGGCCGCGCCGACGCCGGGGAGGCCGGCCGCGTCCCGCGGCTCGGCGTGGCCGGCAGTGGCGTCGGACGCTCCCGTTCCGGGCGCGGGGGCGGCGCTCCAACCAGGTGCGCCTGCCGCGGCCCCGCCGAACGCTGCCTCGCGCGAGCCGTCGGCGGCCCACCGGGGTGCTCCCGCGGCCGCATCCGGGGTTTCGGCGGTGGTGCCGGCTCCCTGTCCGGGTGCCGACGCCGGGCCGCCCGGCGCGGTCGGGTCCGGGACGATGCCCCGCTGCCACCCGGGTGTTCCGGCCGGGTCCGATCCGAAGCGGCCGGCGAGACCGCTCGCGTCGGGCGCGTCCGCGCCCTGCCACCCGGGCGTTCCGGCCACGTCCGCACCGAATCCACCGTGCGCGCCCGGACCCTGCCACCCCGGCATCCCCGCCGAGGCAGAACCGGACGCGGCGCCACCAGGCGACCACTCCGGCGTCCCCTCCGGACGCCACAGCGGTGCCCCCGCGTCGGTCGACCGTTCCGGCGCGGTCGGGGGCTGCCACCCCGGATCCACGGCGTCCGCGGCCGGCTGCTCCGGCAGCGCCGCCGCGGCGGCCGCTATGGCCGCGGCGGAGGCGCCGCCCGCGGCGTCCGGGTTGCCGAGCTGGGTGCCGGGCGCCGACCGAGATTCGGGCCGCGCCGGCGGCTCGTACGGGCGCGGGTACGTCGGCTGGTAGTGCTGCGCCCCGGGGTACGGCTGCTCGGGATACGCCGCCCCCGACGCCGCCGGTGCGCCCGGTTGCGCGTACGCCCCCGGCGCCTGCTGCTGCCATCCCTGCGGCGCCGCGTTCGACGGGTACGGTGCCGACCATGCGCTCTCGCCGGACTCCGCGGCCTGCGGATGCCACGACGGGGTGGGCGGCGGAGCCGACGGCTGCGGCGGGATCACCGGCGGCTGGGCCGGGCGCGGCGGGGCCGCCGCGCGCGGCGGTTCCCAACCGGACGGCGGCGGCATGTCGTCGGTGATCCGCGGCATCAGCCGGGTCGCGGGATAGTCGGCCTCGGGTGCCGGAGCCGGGGGTGCCGCCGGGTCGGGAACCTGGCCGGGCGGGGCGGGAATTCCGGGCGGCGTCCACGACGGCGCATCGGCATATCCGGCAAAATGCCCGGGAGCGGACGAATCCTGACGGGGTGTCGGGTCGGCGGCCGGAACCGGCTCGGCGGGTCCGCCGCCCGGCAGCGCCCCCGCGCCGTGCCGGTCCGCGGGCGCCGGGGCAGCCGGAGCCGCCGGCTGGCCGTACCACGAAGGCATCGTGAAGTCGGGCCCGGACCACTCCTCTTCCTCGTCCGGTCCGGGGTTGTCGACGTGGGTCCCGTCCTGCTCGCTGTTCACCGCTGGTCCTTCCGATCACCCGGCGCGCGCCCGGGTGTCGTCCCGCGGCAGGCTTCCGGAGTTCCGGGCCATGTCCCCGTGCTGGGAGACCCCAGACTATTCAACCCGGGTGGCGGTGTCCCGGGTCGATCTGCCGCGTGCGCTGTGCACAGGACCGCGTTTTCCGGGCGTTCACCCGGGAGCCGGGGGCCGTGCGTCAGTCCAACCGGCGCGGCGGGCCGAGGAAAGCGGACTCGACGCCGGTCGGGGCGAGCAGGACGTAGCGGCGCGTGCCGCCCGCACTCCACAGCGTCAGCTCGTCGGCGAGCGACGGCAGGGCCGCGGTGTCGGCCTCGGCCAAGCGCAGCACGGGGGCGGCCGCCTGTGCCTCGGTCGGTGAAACCCGCTGAAGGCCCACCAGGTCCGCATCCGCCAGCCGCGGGGCCAAGCGCGGGTCGAGGAACGGCAGCAGGGTGAGCGTGGTCTGCCACGGTGTCGCCGCGAGCCGGTTGCGCGGCGGACGCGCGCCGCAGTCCCGGATCACCAGCACCGGGCTGGTCGCGGACGGCCCCTGCGGGCCGAGGCGGCCGACCGGCTGCACGGTGACGCACGGCTGCGCGCCGCCCGCCTGCTGCGCCATCGCCGACCACAAGTGCGGGCGCCCCGATTCGATCGCCACCCGGGCGCCGATCGCGGCTGCACGCAGCGCGATGATCTGGATCAGGTACGCGCCGCCCACGAACGAGATCTCGTACGGTTCCGGGCGAAAGAGCCCCAGCACGGCGGGGACCCGGTCCTGGTCCACGCCGATCACGATGCCGTCGTCGCTCACCGGCACGGCCAGCGAGCCGAGTTGGTCGACGGTCAGGGCGTGCCGTTCCACGCGCGGCCCCGCCGTCCCGAACATGCCGATCACCGGTGCTCCCCTTCCCGCCTCGTGTCCTGCCACGTGCGCACGAAAGTCCTCACGAGCGGCCGCCCAACGGCAGGGTCGCCAGCAGGGCCGGCTGCTGCTCCCAGTCCAGCCGCACGAGCCCCATCTGCAGCTGCCGTGCCTGCTGTTCCAACTGCTGTGAGGATCGGGCGAGTTCGTCGGCCGAGCGGGCGGAGATGCGCAGGTGGCCGGTGAGTCCGACCGAGCCGCCGCCGCCCGATTCGGCGGTCAGGGAGAAGGTCGTGGCCAGGCCGGGTGTGGCGGTGAGCGCGCCGACGATGTCGGGGGACGTGCCCGCGGTCACGCGCGGCCAGCGGCCGATCCAGTACGTGGTGTGCCAGCGGTCGTCGCACCGCCACAGGTGCCGTGCCTCCGCCGTCCGCGTGCCTCCGCGACTGTTCCGGCGTACCGCACGATTGGCGCCGATGGCGGTGAAGAGCGCCTGGGTCAGGGCGTGTTCGTCGAGCGGTCGGCAGGCGAGACCGGCGTCGGCCAACGCCGCGGCCAGGCTGTTGACCGCGCGCAGCAGCGTGCGGCGGGCGCCTTCGGCACCGCCGCCGCGCGCCGCGATCGCGGTGGCGCACAGCTCGGGTTCGAGGCGCAGGGCGATCCAGGTCTGCCGGACCGCGGGCACGTCGCCGCCTTCCCGGGACCGGAGTTCGGTGTAGGCGCGGGTGGCCAGCGCTTCCGGCGGCAGATGCGGTGCGGGGGCCGGCTGGCTGTGCTGCGCGATCTGCGCGGACGCCAGCACCACGTCGTCGACCCGCAGCGCGTTTGCGAGAGCGGCGAGCGGCAGCGGACGCCGGTCGCGGCGCGGCCGCAGCGGTTCGTCGCGGGCCTCGACGAGCAGCACCGCGGTGAGGAACGTGCCGTCCCCGGCCATCCCGACCGGTCGGCCGCCGCGGTCGGTCGCCGAGGCGACCGTCAGGCCGGGCAGGCATTCGCGGACGGGGGCGAGGTCGGCTTCCGGCGTGTGCCCGTCCGAGGCGGCGGGCGCGGCGGCCGGGCGCCGTGTGCCGCGGCGGCGCCGGAACGCCAGGACGATCCCCGGCCACAGCGCCAGCCGCCGCCCCCGGTACCGGGGCAGCACGCCGGCCACCAGGAGCACCGCGAGCGCGGCGCCCGGCACCACCCACGCGCTGTGCCGGGCGAGCGGGAACGCCACGAGGGCGACGGCGAGTTCGACGACCACCAGATGCTGGACCAGCACCGCGCCCATCCGGCCCGGGCGGGGCTGGAAGCGCGGCGCCGCGGCGGCCGGGGCGGACCCGGGGGCGCGGGCGGCGGGCGCCCGGGACGTGCCGGGCGAGGTCCTTCGACGCGTGCGCTGAGGTGCGGAAACAGCCACCTTGGTACATCCCCCCGAGTACTGCCGCGCTGCGGTCCGCCGACGCGGGCCGTGACGAACACCGTACGGTACGGCGCGAATCCGTCGCCGGGAAGAGCCTAGGCCCGCACGCCCGACCGGCTGGTTGCGGGTACGCTGCCGCACGCCGATCGTCGAGACGGGGAGATCGATGGCATCGCGACGCGAGCAGCTCGAGGCGTACGTGTTCGCACGTCGCCGCATGGTGGCCGGATTCCTCCAGCCGGAACCCGGCGGGGGGACCGAGGAGAAAGCACCCAGGCCTTTCCGCTCGGTGCTGCCCGGCATCGTGGTCGGCGCGCTGATCCTCACCGGCTTCGGCGTCTACGGGCTGGTCCAGCCCGGCACGCCGCCGGGCTGGAAGAACAAGGGCAGTCTGATCGTCGGCCGCGACTCCGCCAGCCGCTACGTCTACCTCGACGGCAAACTGCACCCGGTCCTCAACATCGCCTCCGGCCGACTGCTGCTCGACCCCGGCCAGTTCAAGGTCAACTTGGTGCCGGAGAAGGTCCTCAACAGCGTCGACCACGGCGCGCCGCTGGGCATCCCCAACGCGCCCGACCGGCTGCCCACCGCCAAGGAGGTGGGCAAGACCAAGTCGTGGACGGTGTGCGAACGCCCGGCGACGGGCAAGGACGGCCGGCCCGATCCGGGCTCGCCGCAGCGCAGCGTGTTCGTCGGCGCGCCCCCGAAGCAGGGCGAACTCGGGCCGGACGAGGCGATCTTCGTGCAGCAGAAAGCGGAGAAGGCCGGCGACCAGGAGCCGATGTACGTCGTCGAGGGCGGCCATGCGTACCTGATCAAGAGCGGCGGCGTGCGTTCCGCGCTGGTGCTCGACGCGATCCAGCCGCAGCCGGTCACCCGCGAGTGGCTGGACACGCTGGAGCCGGGCGCGGACATCGACTTCCCCGACGTGCCGGACTACGGGAAGCCCGCCGCCGTGGCGCTGCGCTCGCAGTACGCCACCGTCGGGCTCGTGCTCCGCGCCGAAGGCAGCGGCCAGTACTACGTCGTGCTCCGCGACGGCGTCTACCCGGTGAGCCGGCTGGCCGCGGAACTGCTGCTCGCCCGCGCCGACGCGCGCACCGCCTACGGCGCGGGCCGCACGCCCCAGGCCCTGCCGGTCAACGTCGGCGACCTGGGCGACGCGATCCGGCCGGGCCGCATGTTCGCCGCCGAGAAGGGCTGGCCGGAGCGGCTGCCGCAGGTGGTCAACCGGATCGAGGCGCAGGGCGACGTCGCGCGGACGACACTGTGCAACACCTACAGCGGAACCTACGCGGGCGGGTTCGCGCAGACCCGGCAGTCCGCCTGGCCGGCGCTGGCGGAACGGCTCGTGGACGGCATGGGCGGCGTATGGGTCGAGCCCGGCACGGGCGCCCTGATCCGCGAGGTCACCGGCCGCGGCGACGACCAGACCGGCACGCTCTTCCTGGTGACCGACTCCGGGCTGCGCTACCAGATCGTCAACGACCCCCCGGAGCAGGGA
The DNA here is from genome assembly GCF_039542225.1 of Yinghuangia aomiensis. Classification (NCBI taxonomy): domain Bacteria; kingdom Bacillati; phylum Actinomycetota; class Actinomycetes; order Kitasatosporales; family Streptomycetaceae; genus Yinghuangia; species Yinghuangia aomiensis. Next base: position 15,246 of record NZ_BAABHS010000030.1, read on the forward strand.
GGTTCGGCTCCGGCCGGGGCGGACGGCGAAGCGAAGGTCCGGCTCGGCTACCAGGGCATCGTGCCGACCCCGGTGCCGCGGGCCTGGGCGGCCTTGGTGCCCGCAGGTGTGCGGCTGAGCGTCAAGGACGCCAAGCAGCCGCAGAGTTCGTGATCCGTTCGGGCGCATGCCAGGCACGCGTCGGGCGCGCTCCTGAGCTGCCGATGACCCGGACGTTGCGCAAGGCCGGGTCGGCAAGATCGACGTAAAGGTTGAGTAACCGGCCGCGTGGTGCGCCTTGGGACGCGCCGCGCGGACCCGTTAGAGTCGGCGCCAACCGATTAGCCACTCATGGGGGATGGTGGATCATGGCGGGTTTCAAGGCGACACCGGAGCAACTCGACGCTCTCGGCAAGCACATCGACACCGAGCAGGCCCAGATCGCGACGCAGATCACGCGCTTCAACGGCATCGTCGACGACCTGCAGGCGGGCTGGAAGGGCGACGCGTTCGCGGCTTACGACGCCCTCCAGCAGCGCGTCAACCAGCTCCTGACGAACATCAACAAGCAGCTGGACGACATCGGCGAGCTGATGACGAAGGGCTCGATCGCGTACGCGCAGAACGAGGCCGAGGTCAAGCAGCAGATGAGCAGCATCACCGCCGCACTCGGCTGAGCCGCCGGCCGTCCGGCCGACTCGTCACACAAAATCGGGGAGAAATCATGGGTTCGCCCATCGTCGTCACGTACGCCACCATCACCGGCGGCGCGTCGCAGATCCGCGGCATCAACAACGACATCAAGTCCCGCCTCGACGACCTCAAGGCCAAGGTGGCCCAGGTCGCGGAGAGCTGGGACGGTGACGCGCACCAGCAGTACCTCGTGCGCCAGGGCCAGTGGAACAGCGCCCAGACCGAACTCTGCGCGCTGCTCGACCAGATCGCGGTAGCCCTTGAGAAGACCGCCCAGGTCTACCAGGAGACCGAGTCCGCGAACGCCAAGATGTGGGGCTGAACTTCCGCCCGGAAGCGCGCCGCGTACCGCCCGAGACGCCCGCCCCGGCGCGCTTCGGGCGGTACGCCGTGCCGTCGTGCCCTGCCTTCCCGCCCTTTTGCCGTCTCCGGTTCCGCCGATCGCGAAGGACCCCTGCGACCGTGCCTTCCCCTTCCCGGCTGCGCGCGGGGGCGTCCGCGGCCGCGCTCGCGCTGCTCGCCGCCCTGGCCGCGGCGCCCGCGGCCGACCTGTCCGGCAGCCGCGCGGCACCGGGCGGCGCCGTGCGCCTGGCCGCCGACAGCGACTGCCGCTACCCGGCCAAGCCTCTGGAAGGCAAGCCCTGGTCGCTCCAGCGGGTGATGCTCGACCAGGTGTGGCTCAAGTCCACCGGCAGCGGCGTCCTCGTCGGCGTGATCGACTCGGGCGTCGACCCGGGTAATCCGCAACTGGCCCCGGCCCTGGCCGGGATGCCCGGCATGGACTTCTTCACGCCGGACACCAAGGGCGCGGTCGACGAGAACGGGCACGGCACCATGGCCGCCGGGATCATCGCGGCCCGCCCCGACCCGGGCACCGGCTTCGTCGGCCTCGCCTACGACGCGATGATCATGCCGATCCGGCAGAACGGCGGCACCGACACCGAGAAGGGCAACGTCGAGGGCTTGGCCGTCGCGATCCGGTTCGCCGCCGACAACGGCGCCCAGGTCATCAACATCTCGCAGGAGACCAGCGGCCCCGGCGGCAGCAAACCCGGCCCGCTGCTGGAGAGCGCCATCCGCTACGCCGTCGACGTCAAAGACGTCGTCGTGGTCGCGGCGGCCGGAAACTCCGGGGACAAGGACAACCTCGACACGTACCCCGCCGACTACGAAGGCGTCCTCGCCGTCGGCGCCTCGGACCGCAACAACGACCGCGCGGCGTTCTCCCAGAACAAGCCCTACGTCGGTGTGCTCGCCCCGGGCGTCGACATGTGGTCCACGGTGCCCAAGGGCGGCCACTGCCGCGGCGACGGCACGTCGTTCGCCGCCCCGTACGCGTCCGCGGTCGCCGCGCTGATCCGCTCGCTGCACCCGTCCTGGACCGCGCGCCAGGTCGTCACCGTGATCGAGCAGACCGCGCAACGCGGTCAGCCCGGCCACTTGGACGGCATCGGCTGGGGCGTCGTCGACCCGCTGCGCGCCGTCGCGTTCAGCGGCGAACCGGGCACCCAGCCCGTGGCCGACGCGGCCCGCCCGCCGCAGGCCGCCCCCATCCGCGTGGCCCCGCTCACCCTCGGACCGACCCGCGCCGACCGCGACCGCCAGACCGGAACGGTCGTGGCGGGCATCGCCGTTGCCGCGGTGCTGCTGCTGGCCGGCAGCGCGGTCGTGGTGCGGGATGCCCGGAACCGGCGGCAGACCTGAGACGCTTGGCCTACAGTCGCGGCATCGCGCTGCCGGGGGTGGCAGCGGATGTTCCGGAGACTCCCTGGGGGGACCACCCATGCGCCCGAACCGGGCCGCGGCCAAAGCCGCCGCATGCGCCTTTCTGCCTGCCGTCCTGCTGAGCACCGGCTGCGGCGGATCCGACGACGCCGCGGGCGCGTCCACGGCCGAACGGCTGCGGCGGGCTCTCGTCACGACCGCCGACATCGCCGCCACCGGGCTCACCGTCGCGGAGTCGAATACCGGCGCGGACGCCGTCCCGGCCGCGGACAACGCCGCATGCCAGCCGGTCCTGGACCTGTTGTCGGCCCGAGCGGTCGGCACGCCGGCCTCCGGGTTGGTGGCGGCCACGGCCGCCAATCCCCCGAAGACCGCCGAACTCACGGCGATTGTGCTGGTGTCCTACCCGAACGGCGACGCGCAGAAGATCATGGACCGCGGGATCGCCGCGCTGGCGTCCTGCCCGACGTTCACCGGGCCGATCGCCGGGGGCGGCAAGGCGGAGTACGCCGCGGCGAAAGTGCAGGCATCGTCGTACGGCGACCAGTCGGCGACCGTGAAACTCGTGACGACCTCGCAAGGCGAGAGCATCACCGCGCAGTACATCGTGGCCCGGGTCGGGGACACCCTGGTCGACGTGGTGCTCGCGGACACGAACGGCGGCCCCGGCGGCCTGCCCGCCTCGATGCTGGTGGCGAAGCAGATCGACAAGGTGAAGGCGATCTCCTGAGCCGATCGCCCGACCGCCTTCACCTCGTGCGGGTCAGTTCTGCAGCCACGCCGTCTGAATCGTCGACACGCCGCGACGCCGCGAGACGAGCTGGCCGCGGCCCGGCGGGAGTTGGGCCGGGCGCACGCCGCCGATCAGCGGGCCTTCGTCGCGGCTGCCGGACAGCAGCAGGCCGCCGGTGCCCAGGTCGAGGAGCTTCTGCAGCACCGGCTCGTACAGTGCGCGGGCCGCGCCGCCCGAACCGCGGGCGATCACCAGGTGCAGGCCCACGTCGCGGGCCAGCGGCAGGTATTCGATCAGCGGTGCCAGCGGGTTGCCCGACGACGAGGCCACCAGGTCGTAGTCGTCGATGAGGAAGAACACGTCCGGCGCCGACCACCAACTGCGGTTCCGCAGCTGCTCCTGCGTCACCTCCGGGCCCGGAATGCGGCGGCTCAGCGAGTCGCACACCTGCTCCACCACCGGGCCGAGTGCCGGGCCCGCCGCCACGTAGTGCAGCAAGTGCGCCTCCGGGACGGCGCCGAGCAGGGAACGGCGGTAGTCAACGGTGATGATGCGGGCCTGCGCCGGCGTGTAGCGGTCGCAGATCCCGCGGGCGACCGTGCGCAGGAAGGCACTCTTGCCGGACTCGTTCTCGCCGAAGAGCACGAAGCTGGGCTCGACCCGGAAGTCCAGGAACACCGGTTCGAGCGCCGCTTCGTCGATGCCGATCGGCACCGCCTGCCCGGGCACCGCGTCCGGCGTCGGCAGCCGGTCGTAGGCGAGCAGCCGCGGCAGCATCCGCACCCGCGGTGCCGGAGCGCCCGGCCACGCCGCCTTCACGCGCGCCACCAGGTCGGAAGCGCCGTCCGCCAGGTCGAGCGGGTCGCCGGAGCCGTCGACGCGGGGGAGCGCGGCAAGGAAGTGCAGGCCGTCCGGGGTGAGGCCGCGGCCCGGCGCGCCGGTCGGCACGTTCACCGCGATGCGCCGGTCGACTTCCGACTCCATCGGCTCGCCGAGCCGCAGTTCCAGCCGGGTCTGCAACTGGTCCTTCAGCGCGGGACGCACCTCCGGCCAGCGGCCCGCGGTCACCACCACGTGCACGCCGTAGCCGAGGCCGCGCGTGGCGATGTCGGTGATCGCGGCTTCCAACGCCTCGTAGTCGTTCCGGACGGTGAGCCAGCCGTCCACGACGAGGAAGACGTCGCCCCACTCCTCGCCGGGCAGCAGCCCGGCCGCCCGGCGCTGCCGGAACGTGGCGATCGAGTCGATGCCCTGTGCGCGGAACATCGTCTCGCGCCGTTCCAGGATGCCCGCGACCTCGCTCACGATCCGGCGCACCATCTCGCCGTCCATGCGCCCGGCCACGCCGCCCACGTGCGGCAGCTCGCCGAGCGACGCGAGACCGCCGCCGCCGAAGTCCAGGCAGTAGAACTGCGCTTCGGCCGGGGTGTGGGTGAGTGCCAGCGACGCCACCAGAGTGCGGGCCAGCGTGCTCTTGCCGCTGCGCGGCCCGCCGACGATCAGCACATGCCCGGCGGCACCCGCGAGGTCGACGAACAGCATGTCGCGGCGCTGCTCGAACGGCTTGTCGACGATGCCCAGAGGCGCGGCCAGCCGCCCGTTGCCCGCCCAGCCCGCGGCCGCCAGACCCCGGTCCGGCGTCGCGGCCAGCGGCGCCACGGAGGCGAACACCGCGTCCAGCGAGGGAGACTCCTCCAGCGGCGGCAGCCACACCTGGTGCGCGGGCGGGCCCTGCCCGGCCATCCGCCGCACGATCACGTCGAGCACCGTTTCGGCGAGCGCCGGGTTGCCCGGGCCCCCGGGCGCCCCCGGCTCGGGATCCGGCTCCGGGACTGCGGCCGACACGGCCGCGGACTGCTGTGCGGGCACGAACGCCGCCTCCGGGGTCCACGCGTTGCCGAACAGCACCGGCCGCGGCGCCCCGCCCGAGCGGTTCGCCGCCAGACTCGCGCTGCGGTAGGCACCTGACACGTAGGCCGCCTTGAACCGCGACATCGACTCGGTGTCGAACTTCAGCAGGCCCGAACCCGGCACCGGCGGCAACTGGTAGGCGTCCGGAACCCCGAGCACCGCACGGGACTCCGCCGCGGAGAACGTCCGCAGACCGATCCGGTACGACAGATAGGTGTCCAGCCCCCGCAGCCGCCCCTCCTCCAGGCGCTGTGACGCCAGCAGCAGGTGCACGCCGAGCGACCGGCCGATCCGCCCGATCTGGATGAACATGTCGATGAAGTCGGGTTTCGCGGTCAGGAGTTCGCTGAACTCGTCGATGATGATGACCAGAGACGACAATGGCTCCAGGGGAGCGCCCGCAGCCCGTGCCCGCTCGTACTCGTGGATGTTGGGGTAGTTGCCCGCCGCCCGCAGCAGCTCCTGGCGGCGGGTCAGCTCGCCGGTGATCGCGTCCCGCATGCGGTCCACCAGCGTCAGGTCGTCCGCCAGGTTCGTGATCACCGCGGCGACGTGCGGCATGTCCGACATCCCGGAGAACGTCGCACCGCCCTTGAAGTCGGCGAGCACGAAGTTGAGGATCTCCGAGCTGTGCGTCATCGCCAGCCCCAGCACGAGCGTGCGCAGCAGCTCCGACTTGCCCGAACCCGTCGCCCCGACGCACAGCCCGTGCGGGCCCATGCCCTCGAGCGCGGACTCCTTCAAGTCCAGGAACACCGGCTCGCCGCCCTCGCCCAAACCGATCGGCACCCGCAGCCGGTCGTGCGGGGCCCGCGGCCGCCACGTCTGCGCGACATCCACCGACGCCGCGTCGCCGACGCCCATCAGCTCGGTGAAGTCCAGGTTCGCCAGCAGCGGTTCGTCGCCGTCCGCGTTCGACAGCCGCAGCGGCGCCAACGCGCGCGCCAGCGCCTCCGCATCGTGCACGCTCAGGACGTCGGGCCGGCCCTCGTACGCAGTCCCCGACGCCGAATCCAGCACCAGCCGATCCGGCTCCGCCACCACCGCGAGCCCGCCGCGCAACTCGTCCAGCGGACCGGCCACCACCTCGATGATCGTCACGCCCTGCAGGCCCTCGGACGCCGCGAGCACCGACCCCGACGGCACCGTCCCGCCGTCCAGCACCACGACCAGATGCGGCTGGTCCAACACCGGCGCACCACCCGGCGCGAACCGCGGCCGATTGCCGATCCGTTCGCCCAGCAGCCGCTCGACCTCGCCCAGATCCGCCACGATCAACCGCAGCGAACCCGCGCCGTCGGTCTCCGTCGGATGCTGCGCGTGCGGCAGCCACTTCGCCCAGTCCCACTGCGGCGCCTTCGACGGATGCACGGCCGCGGCGATCACCACGTCGTCGGGGGAGTGCAGCACCGCCAGCTGCGCGAGCATCGCCCGCGCGACCCCGTACACCGTGTCCGGGTCACCCGAGACCGTCAGGTGGTAGAACGACCGCAGCGATACCGCCATCGGCAAGTCGTCCAGCATCGACTGGGTCAGCAGGAACCGCCGCATCGCCTCCGCGCACAACGGCTCCAGGTCGTCCAGCGGCGCCGTCTGCGGCGCCACCAGCGGCGTCGCCAACTGCTGTTGCCCCGTGCCCACCCGGATCTGCGCGAAATCCGCGTCGCCCGCCCGGCGTTCCCATATCCGCCGGCCGCCCGCCACCACCGACCACAGCTGGTCCGGCGCGGGATGCGTCCACAACTGCGCGCCCCGCTGCCGGCGCGCCGTCCGGCGCACCTTGCCGCGCTGCTGGTCCAGGTACTTCAGATAGTCGCGGCGCGCGTCCAGCATCGCCGGAGAATTGCCGCGGCGCGCCCGAGCGATGTTGGCGATCACCATGCCCAGCGACGACATCATCATCATGCCGCCCATCACGAACATCATCTTGTTCGCGCCCGGCATGAACAGGAAACCCGCCGAACCCAGCGTGGTCATCATCGGCAGCAGGCTGTTCATCCAGCCCTGCTCCTGCCGGCGCTCCAGCTCCGGCGGGGCCTGCAACACGACTTCGTCCGCAGGCACCGCGGGCGGATACACCCTCGGCGGTCGCTTGACGATCACCACGGTCATGTGAATTCGGCCCCCATCCGCGTCACTTCCGACCGCCGGCCGCACCGGCGCCGCGGAAACCGCACCCGGACAAGGAGGGATGGACCAGGGACCCACCCACCCCGTCAGGGCGGTCTCCAGCGAAGGCCCACGGTGACGGCCGGAACTCCCGGGCACCGCAAGGCGATGGCCGATACTACTGGTTGGCGCCGGGGACGCCACCGCAACACACACCGCGCGTTCCCCGCACGCAGTGCCGTACCCCACGGACCCGTTGGCGTCCGTTACAGTGCCGCCAGCCAAACAGCCACACCGGAAGCCAACGGGGGAGCCGCCGGGTGAGTACAGCAGTCGGCACGGTCGGAACTGCGGGCAGCGCCGCGTCCACCGTCACCATCGCCACCGGACTCGTCCGGGTCACCGTCGTCGCACCGGACTGCCGCGTCGACGTCGCCCTGCCCGAAGACGTGCCGCTCGCCGACCTCTACCCGGAGATCCTGCGCCTCTCCGGACAGACCCAGACCGACGGCGCACCCACCGGATTCCACCTGCGCCGCATGGACGGCGGCGTCCTCGACAGCGCCCGCGGCCTCGCCGCCCAGGCCGTCCACGACGGCGCCCTCCTGCGCTTCACGCCGCTCGCCGACACCCTCCCGCCGCCCGTCTACGACGACGTCGTCGACTCCGTCGCCGCCTCGGTCACCGCCGACCACCGCCTCTGGTCGCCCGAACTCCTGCGCCGTGCCGCCCTGTCCGGCGCCGCGCTCTTCCTGAGCCTGGCCCCGGTCGCGCTCTGGCGCACCGCCGCGCCGCACTCCGCCGCGGGCATCGCCGCCGCCGTCCTCGCCCTGCTGCTCGCCGCCGTCGCCGGCGTCCGCGCCCGCGTCTACGACGACCCCGCCGGCGGCGCCGTCCTCGGCCTCGGCGCCCTGCCCAACGCCTTCTACGCCGGCCTCGGCGCGATCGCCCCCCACACCGGCGAAGGCCCCGGCCGCGTCCAATTCCTCGCCGCCTGCGCCGCCGCCATGATCGCCGCCACCCTCGTCGCGGTCCTCGTGCCCGCCCGCAACGCCGCCTACGTCGCCGGCGCCGGAGCCGGCGCGGGCGGCCTGCTCACCGCCCTCGGCCTGCTCGCCGCCGACACCACCCCCGGCCGCGCCGCCGCCGTCGCCGGAGTGACCGGGCTCGCCCTCGTCGCCTTCCTCCCCGCCTGGTCGGTACGCCTCGCCCGGCTCCCCATCGGCTTCCTGCCGCCCGACGCCCCCGCCGCCGCCCGCGCGACCGCCGACGACCCCGTCGACCACGAAGCCCTCGCCGCCCGGGCCCGCGCCGGACACCAGATGCTCACCGGCCTCGTCGGCGCCTGCGCCCTCGTCGTCGCCTCCGCCGCCCTGGTCACCGGCTACTCGACCGACACCTGGTCGCGCATCCTCACCGGCGCCCTCGGCATCGCCGTGCTCGCCCGCGCCCGCCTGTTCCGGCACACCCCGCAGGTCACCCTGCTGCTCGCGGCCGGCGCCGCCGCGCTCGTCTTCCTCTTCACCGGCATCGCCCTGCACACGGACTTCCACCAGGCCGAAGCGCAGGCCTGGCTGTACGGGCTGCCCACCGCCCTCGGCCTGGTCTTCGCGCTGATCGCGGCCACCGTCCCGGCCCGCGGCCTGTCCCCCTTCTGGGGCCGCGGCCTCGACATCCTGGAAGGCATGCTGCTGACCGCCGTCGTCCCGCTCTGCCTTGCGGCTCTCGGCGTCTATGGGACCCTGCGCAACATCACCGCCTGACCCCGGCCCGGCTGCGGCCCGACCGCCGCGCCGCCCGCGACTGCTACTGTGGGGACAACCTCCGGACCATCAGGCCCGGATTGCGTGCTGCCCGGGAAGCTCCGGCGGATCCGGGCGGCGCACAGTGAGTACGGAAGTCCCCCCGTGAAGCAGACCGGGGGCACTCACACTTCACTCGAATGGAGCACGCAGTGTCGCTCGACGCCGCAACGAAGAAGCAGATCATGACGGAGTACGCCACGAAGGACGGCGACACCGGCTCCCCCGAGGTCCAGATCGCGATGCTCTCTCGCCGCATCAACGACCTCACCGAGCACCTCAAGCAGCACAAGCACGACCACCACAGCCGCCGCGGCCTGCTGCTGCTCGTCGGCCAGCGGCGCCGCCTGCTGAAGTACCTGGCCAAGGTCGACATCGAGCGCTACCGCTCGCTGATCGCGCGCCTGGGCATCCGCGCCGGTTCGACGGGCGTCCGCTAAGCACCACCGGGAAGGAGCGGCTTATTCCGAGCCGCTCCTTCGCCGTATCCCGGGTCGGTTTTTGTAGGCTGTGACACAGCGGCGCTGTGGGTCACACCGCGCCACCGACCGACCGGTAGCGACGGCGCCCGACAACGGCGCCCCGCCTGCCGCAGCATCACCAAGCACGATCCGCTCCTCCCGGCACACGGCCGGGGCGAGCACCACCATCGGGAGTGCCGCCCGTACGGCACAGGCGCCGGCCCACGGCGCCGGTCCTCGGTAGTGGCCCCCGGGAATCCGGTCCGCCGGAAACGCCCCCGGAGGCTTCGATCGAAGACCGGCCCGGCCGTCCCTGAACCGTCGCGCACACCGCGGACTCCCACGACGCGACGAGGAGGGTGCCCCGTGGAGGGTACCGACGTGACCTTCGCCGAAGCCGTCATCGACAACGGCAGCTTCGGCACCCGCACCATCCGCTTCGAGACCGGCCGCCTGGCCCGCCAGGCCGCCGGTTCCGCAGTGGCTTACCTGGACGACGACACCATGGTGCTGTCGGCCACCACCGCTTCCAAGCGGCCCAAGGACCAGCTCGACTTCTTCCCCCTCACGGTGGACGTCGAAGAGCGCATGTACGCGGCCGGCAAGATCCCCGGCTCGTTCTTCCGCCGTGAAGGCCGGCCGTCCGAGGACGCGATCCTCACCTGCCGCCTGATCGACCGCCCGCTGCGCCCGTCCTTCAAGAAGGGCCTGCGCAACGAGATCCAGATCGTCGAGACGATCATGGCGCTCAACCCCGACCACCTGTACGACGTCGTCGCGATCAACGCCGCGTCGATGTCCACGCAGCTCGCGGGCCTGCCGTTCTCCGGCCCGATCGGCGGCGTCCGCGTCGCGCTGATCGACGGCCAGTGGGTCGGCTTCCCGACGCACAGCGAGCTGGAGCGCGCCGTCTTCGACATGGTCGTCGCGGGCCGCGTCCTCCCGGACGGCGACGTCGCGATCATGATGGTCGAGGCCGAGGCCACCACCAGCACGATCGAGCTGGTCAAGGGCGGCGCCGTCGCGCCGACCGAGGAGGTCGTCGCGGAAGGCCTCGAGGCCGCCAAGCCGCACATCAAGGTGCTGTGCGCCGCGCAGTCGCAGGTCGCCGAGAAGGCCGCCAAGGAGACCGCCGACTACCCGGTGTTCCTGGACTACCAGGACGACGTGTTCGAGGCCCTCGCCGCCGCCGTCTCCGACGAGCTGGCCGCCGCCCTCACCATCGCGGGCAAGCAGGACCGCGAGAACGAGATCGACCGCGTCAAGGACATCGCCGCCGACAAGCTGCTCCCGCAGTTCGAAGGCCGCGAGAAGGAGATCGGCGGCGCGTTCCGCGCGCTGACCAAGAAGCTGGTCCGCCAGCGCGTGCTCCGCGACAAGGTCCGCATCGACGGCCGCGGCCTCAGCGACATCCGCACCCTCTCCGCCGAGGTCGAGGTTGTGCCCCGCGTGCACGGCTCGGCGCTGTTCGAGCGCGGCGAGACGCAGATCCTCGGTGTCACGACGCTCAACATGCTCCGCATGGAGCAGATGATCGACACGCTGAACCCCGAGACGCGCAAGCGCTACATGCACAACTACAACTTCCCGCCGTACTCCACCGGCGAGACCGGCCGCGTCGGTTCGCCGAAGCGCCGCGAGATCGGCCACGGCGCGCTCGCCGAGCGCGCGCTGCTGCCGGTGCTGCCGACGCGCGAGGAGTTCCCCTACGCGATCCGCCAGGTGTCCGAGGCCCTCGGCTCCAACGGCTCGACCTCGATGGGCTCGGTCTGCGCGTCCACGATGTCGCTGCTCAACGCCGGCGTGCCGCTGAAGTCGCCGGTCGCGGGCATCGCGATGGGCCTCATCTCGGACCAGGTCGACGGCGCCACCGAGTACGTGACGCTGACCGACATCCTCGGCGCCGAGGACGCGTACGGCGACATGGACTTCAAGGTCGCCGGCACGAAGGAATTCGTCACCGCGCTGCAGCTGGACACCAAGCTCGACGGCATCCCCGCCTCGGTGCTCGCCGCCGCGCTCAAGCAGGCCAAGGACGCCCGCCTGCACATCCTCGACGTGATGATGGAAGCGATCGACCGCCCGGACGAGATGTCCGAGTTCGCGCCGCGCATCATCACCGTCAAGATCCCGGTGGAGAAGATCGGCGAGGTCATCGGCCCGAAGGGCAAGATGATCAACCAGATCCAGGACGACACCGGCGCGGACATCACGATCGAGGACGACGGCACGATTTACATCGGCGCCACCGACGGCCCGTCCGCCGAGGCCGCGCGGAACGTGATCAACCAGATCGCGAACCCGACGATGCCGGAGGTCGGCGAGCGTTACCTCGGCACCGTCGTCAAGACCACGACGTTCGGCGCGTTCGTCTCGCTCATGCCCGGCAAGGACGGCCTGCTGCACGTCTCGCAGCTGCGCAAGATGGCCGGCGGCAAGCGCGTCGAGAACGTCGAGGACGTCGTCAAGGTCGGCGACAAGGTCCAGGTCGAGATCGCCGAGATCGACCAGCGCGGCAAGCTGTCCCTCGTCCCGGTGGTCGAGGGCGAAGAGCAGGCCGGGGACGACTCCGCCAAGTGACGAAGAAGTCCGTCGGGAGCCCGGCCGCTGCCTACGCGCAGCGGTCGGGCTCGACCAAGACCATCCTCAAGGGCGACGACGGCGGCATAGTCCGACGGACCGTCCTCCCCGGCGGCCTGCGGGTCCTCACCGAGGCCATGCCCGGCGTCCGCTCGGCGACCTTCGGCATCTGGGTCGGCATCGGCTCCCGCGACGAGGCCCCGGCCCTCGCGGGCGCCACCCACTACCTGGAGCACCTGCTCTTCAAGGGCACCGCCAAGCGCGACGCCCTGGAGATCTCCGCCGCGCTCGACGCGGTCGGCGGCGAGATGAACGCGTTCACCGCCAAGGAGTACACGTGCTACTACGCGCGTGTCCTCGACACCGACCTGCCGCTGGCGATCGACGTCGTCTCCGACATGGTGACCGCGTCGCTCATCCGCGCCGAGGACGTGGACAGCGAGCGCGGCGTCATCCTCGAAGAGATCGCCATGAACGAGGACGACCCGGGCGACCTGGTCCACGAGCTGTTCACCGAGGCCCTCCTCGGCGACCAGCCGCTCGGCCGCCCCGTCCTGGGCACCGTCGACTCGATCAACGCGCTCACCCGCAACCAGATCGCCGGCTATTACCGGCGCCGCTACCGGCCCCCGCACATGGTCGTCGCGGCGGCCGGCAACGTCGACCACGCCAAGGTCGTCCGGCTGGTCAAGAAGGCGTTCGCGGACGTCCCCGTCGACGCGGACGCCGAGCCCGCCGCACCCCGCGGCGGCCACCGTGCCATCCGCGGCGGCGGCACCGTGCGCGTCCTGGAACGCCCCACCGAGCAGGCCCACCTGGTCCTCGGCATGCCCGGCGTCTCCCGCAGCGACGACCGCCGCTTCGCCCTCGCCGTGCTCAACGCGGCGCTCGGCGGCGGCATGAGTTCGCGGCTGTTCCAGGAGATCCGGGAAAAGCGCGGTCTGGCGTACTCGGTGTACTCGTACACCTCCGGCTTCGCCGACCTGGGCATGTTCGGCATCTACGCCGGCTGCCTGCCCGGCAAGGTCCACGAAGTCCTGCGGATCTGCCGCGCGGAACTCGCCAAGGTCGCCGCCGACGGCATAGACGACGAGGAACTCCAGCGGGCCATCGGCCAGCTGCACGGCTCGCTCGTGCTCGGCCTGGAGGACTCCGGATCCCGGATGAGCCGCATCGGCAAGAGCGAGCTGGTGTACGGCGAACACCTGTCCGTCGACGACCAGCTCGCCATCATCGGAGCGGTCACCGCGGAGCAGGTCCGGGAGGTGGCGCGGGACATCCTCGGACAACGTCCTACGCTGGCCTTGGTCGGACCGTTCCCGGACCCCGGCGCGTTCGCGGGAGCGGTGGCGTGACCGCCTCCTGACCGCCGGGCACGCCGCTTCCGGGCCACCGCACGCGAACGTCCACCAGGACGTTCGGGAACATCGAGCACATCGAGCACTTCGCACACGAGGAGCACGCACATGACCGCGCTGCGGGTCGCCGTCACCGGGGCCAAGGGCCGCATGGGGGCCGAAGTCTGCCGCGCCGTCGAGGCCGCCGACGGCCTCGAACTGGTGGCGCAGGTCGACCAGGGCGACTCGCTCGACGCGCTCGCCGACGCCGGAGCCCAGGTCGTCGTCGACTTCACCCACCCCGGCGTGGTCATGGACAACCTCGAGTACGCCGTCACGCACGGCATCCACGCGGTCGTCGGCACCAGCGGCTTCAGCCCGGACCGCGTCGACACGGTCCGCGGCTGGACCGACGCCAACCCCGGCGTCGGCGTGCTCATCGCCCCGAACTTCGGCATCGGCGCGGTCCTCATGATGCAGTTCGCCGCCAAAGCCGCCCGGTACTACGAATCGGCCGAGATCGTCGAACTGCACCACCCCAACAAGGTCGACGCGCCCAGCGGCACCGCCCGCCGGACCGCCGAACTCGTCGCCGAGGCCCGCGCCGCGGCCGGACTCGGCGCCATGCCCGACGCCACCACGGACGACCCGGACGGCGCCCGCGGCGCCACGGTCGACGGCATCCCCGTGCACGCCGTCCGGCTCCGCGGCCTGGTCGCCCACCAGGAAGTCCTGCTCGGCGACGCGGGCGAAATGCTCACCATCCGGCACGACTCGTTCCAGCGCACGTCCTTCATGCCGGGTGTGATCCTCGGCGTCCGCCGCGTCGGCTCGGTGCCCGGCGTGACCCTCGGGCTCGAGCACTACCTGGATCTGGACTAGGGACGTGAGGACCGACAGTTCCGTGAAACAACGCGTCACCGCCCTCGTCCTGGTCGCGCTGCTCGTCTTCTACGTGCTGCTCGTCGGCAGCCGCGGCCTGATCGCCATCGACGACGGGCGGCCGACGGTCGTCACTCTCGGTATTGCGGTCCTCGCCATCCCCGTCGTCGGCGTCTGGTACATCTGGCGCGAACTGCGCTTCGGCTTCACGATGCAGCAGCTCGCCCGCGAACTCGAAGCCGAGGGCGAACTCCCCGCCGACGAACTCCAGCGCACCCCCGGCGGCCGCGTCGACCGCGCCAGCGCCGACGAGGTCTTCACCCGCCGCAAGGCGGAAACCGAAGCCGACCCGGACAACTGGCGGACGTGGTACCGGCTCGCCGTCGCCTACTCCGACGCCCGCGACAACGCACGCGGACGCCGGGCGATGCTGACGGCGATCCGGCTGCACCGGGGGGAGCGGAAGGGCGCGGGGGCGGGGGAGCCCCGGGGGCCTGGGGAGTCTCAGGACTGAGGTCCGGGTCCGGGTCCGGGTTCGGGTTCGGGGGCGTTCAGGGGCTTTCGGGTCCCGCGTCCTGCGTTCGGGGTCTGGGGTCCGGATTGCCGGGTTCGGGGTTCAGGCGAGGGCTATGCCGGCGGTGGGCTCGGTGGGGGGCCGTGACGGTCCGGTCGGGTCGGCCGTGTCGCTCCGGTCTTCCGCGTCGTTCGTCGTGGCCGTCGTGGCCGTCGTGGCCGTCGGGGGGAGGACGTGGAGAGCTGTGAGGGTTTCCGGTGAGGCCGGGGCCGCGAAGATCCCCACGACCGCGTCCACCAGGTCGGCGACGAACGCCATCGGCGGCAGGACGTCCGCGGTACTTCCCTCGTAGACCCGTTGCTCGCGGTCCGCGGTCGCGTGCACCAGCAGACTCCCGCCGAGCTGCAGCCGACTGCGGCGGATCGGCGTCGGCACGTGTCCCATCGCGGCGCCGATCATCCCGCCGATCCGCGTCACACTGCCCTCCACGCCCATCGCGGGCAGGGCGTACACCGACGCCCCGGCGTGCTGGTGCACGCGGGCGAGGAACCGCACGTAGAAACTCCCGCCGGCATCGATCTGCTCGGCGAGCGGACGCACCATCGCATCGGTCAACGCCCGCAGATCGGTCGCACGGCCGGCCGCCACCAGCGCGTCCACGAGATCCTCGCGGCGCCGGTTGATCGTCTCCAGACGGAACGCGAAGATCGCCCGGATCAGCTCTTCCTTCGTCCCGAAGTGGTACTGCGCCGCCGAGTTGTTGCGCTGCCCCGCGGCGACGCTGATCTGCCGCAACGACACCGCGTCGATGCCGTGCACGGCGAACAGGCGCTCGGCGGTCAAGAGCAAACGTTCCCGCGTCGAAGCCGCGTGGGAAGCGGAGGTCGGCGTCACGCGCCAACGTTAAGACGAGTGTCTTAGCACTTCAATGCGTGATCACCGGGACTTTGCCCTTCGCGTACGCTCGGCCGCTCACGCGTCCGGCGCGCCCGCCCCCGTGTCGGTGTGCAGCCGAAACTGGCGCACCCGCTGCTCGCCGCGCTCGTCCAACTCCAACTCCCGGCGCGCACCGTCCGCGGCCCAACCCGCCGACTCCAGAAACTCCCGCAACGGCCGGTCCGGCTCCAACACCCACATCACCACCGTCCCCGCACCGGCCTCCCGCGCATGCTCCACCGCCGCGGCCAGCAGCCGCGACCCGTGCCCGTGCCGCTGCTCCGCGGGACTCACCACCAGGATGCTCAACTCGACATCCGACTCCACCAGATCCGGATCCTGCGCGGGCACCACCGCGGCAAACCCCACCGGCTCCGGCCCGGCACACGCCACCAACACCGCATGCCGCTCCGTCGGCGGATGCTCGATCGCATGCCCCCACCCGGCGGCCAACACCTCGGGATCGAACGGCTCCAACGCAGCCTCCGGCAGCACCCCCTCATACGCCGCCCGCCACGCCGCCGCCTGCACTACCCCCAACGCTCCGCCATCCCCGGCCCGCCCACCCCGCACACTCACATCCGCCATCCCGACTCCCTCAACGCCAGACCCCGCGGGGGAATTGTCCCGCGAACGAGCAGACCCCGCGCCCAAATCGACGAAGGCCACCGGGGCGGGGTGGGGCGGGGGTGGTGAGACGGGGGAGGCCGGGGGCTCAGGGTGCGCGGCGGGGGCGCGCGGTGCGTACGGACGGCGGGCGCGCGGCGGTGGGCGCCGTCCCTGGGACGTCGCTCGCGGATATCCGGGGTGCGTTCCGGACCTGGAGCGACTGGCTCCCCGCGACTCGCGTCGCCCAAGGGAACGGATGCCTGTCGGCCGGGGTTCTCGGTCTCTCTCGCAGCGACACGGGGGATCGACACGCGGACCGCGGCGCGGGGTTGGCCTCGACCGTGCCACGCTGTCCCCGACGCCTCGGCCACCCCCTCCGAGAGGACGCAGCCCATGCCCGCCCGCCCCTGGCACCTGGCCACCACGCTCGCGGCGGTAGCCCTGACCACCACGTCCTGCGTCGCGGGGCCAACCATCACCGACGAAAAGAAGCCCGCCGCGGCGACAGCTCCTGCAACCACGTTCCCGACAGCATCTGGACCTCCGAACGCGCCGAACCTGCCAACGACTCAGACGAGTCCGAACGGGTCTGCGATTGCGTCTGCAAGCCCGTCGGCGCCGCCGAAGATCTACTCCGTAGGCGGGGACGCCTTCGAGTTCGCGTCCTCGATGAAGGTGAGCGTGACCGCCATCACGGACGAAGGCGCGATCTCGTCCGGTGTTCCCGGGCGGCGCCGTGTCGCCGTGCATCTGCAGGTGGTGAACGGTTCTTCCGGCGATCTTCATCCGTACGGAATGCTCGTGACATTGGAGGCTTGCCCCTCGCCCACGGGCAGTTGCGGAACGCCCGGCGACGGACCGGATCGCAAGGAACCATCGGCGATCGCTGCCGGAACAACGGCGGATGTGGTGCGGTACTTCGGTGTGCCGGGGGCGGACCCGCTGAGGCTTGCTCGTGTCGAGATCAAGTACAACACCGCGCACGCAACGTTCGCCTACTCCTGAGTGGAGAGCCCGCCTCTATGGCGTGGCGATTCCCTGTCGGATTGCTGACTAGGCTTGCGGATGTTCACTTGAGCCCGTCCGAGGAGTGCCCCGCGTGAGTGATGTGTCCGCCGAGTCCGAGATTCGATTTCGGAGTGATGTCACCGTCGAGTTGGTGAAGCAGAGCGCCGGGGACCAGGACGTGTTGTGGGCCGCGCGGGTGTCCACGGCGGGGGAGAAGTCGCTGGACGAGTTGGCGAAGGACCCGGGGCGGTCGAAGGGGCTCATCAACTTCCTGATGCGGGACAAGCACGGGAGCCCGTTCGAGCACAACTCGATGACGTTCTTCGTGAGCGCGCCGATCTTCGTGTTCCGGGAATTCCACCGGCACCGGGTCGGGTGGTCGTACAACGAGGAGTCCGGCCGCTACCGCGAGCTGGAGCCGGTGTTCTACGTGCCCGCGCAGGAGCGGAAGCTGGTGCAGCAGGGGAAGCCGGGGGCGTACGACTTCGTCGACGGGACGCCGGAGCAGTTCAAGATCGTCGGGGAGTCGGCCCGCGAGGCGTACCGGAAGTCGTACGCGGCGTACCAGGAGATGCTGGCGGCCGGTGTCGCCCGCGAGGTGGCCCGGGCGGTGCTGCCGGTCGGGCTGTACTCGTCGATGTACGCGACCTGCAATGCGCGTTCGCTGATGCACTTCCTGGGGCTGCGCACCCGTCACGACGACGCCGCGTACCCGTCGTTCCCGCAGCGCGAGATCGAGATGGTGGCGGAGCGGATGGAAGCCGCGTGGGCGGAGCTGATGCCGTTGACGTACGCGGCGTTCAACGCGAACGGGCGCGTCGCGCCGTAGGCGTGCGGAGGGGTGTCGGGGGCGGAGGGTAGCGGCTGCGAAGCTGCCCCGCGTGGTCAAATCGGCACAAAGGGTGACATGGAACTTTTTTCGCGTCATTGCCCGGCATTTTTCGGCCACGTGCCTGATACTGAAGAAGACCCCGGCGCTGCTTGAACCCCCGAGCAGGCAGCGCCGGGGTCCTCGCACGTCCGGTGCGGGACGGGTCCCGCGGAGCGGCGTCCGGAGACCGGAATGTGGGCCGCTACAGCTACCCTGCCACCTGGCCCGGTACCGTTTGGGGCATGGCTCCGACCTCCGCCCCCCAGACCCCTTTCGGCAGGGTTCTCACCGCGATGGTGACCCCGTTCACCGCCGAAGGCGCGCTTGATCTCGACGCGGCCCAACGGCTTGCCGCGCACCTTGTGGACGCCGGCAACGAGGGCCTGGTGGTCAACGGCACCACCGGCGAATCGCCGACCACGAGCGACACCGAGAAAGCGCAGCTGGTCCGGGCCGTGGTGGAGGCCGTCGGCGACCGGGCGTTCGTGATCGCGGGCGCGGGGACCAACGACACGGCACACAGCATCGAACTGGCGCGCGAAGCGGCCGCGGCCGGCGCGCACGGGCTGCTGCTCGTCACGCCGTACTACAGCAAGCCGCCGCAGGAGGGCCTGTACCGGCACACCGTGGCCGTCGCGGACGCCACCGAACTGCCGGTGATGCTGTACGACATCCCGGGGCGCACGGCCGTCGCGCTGGAGACCGAGACGATCGTCCGGCTCGCCGAGCACCCGCGGATCATCGCGAACAAGGACGCCAAGGCCGACCTCGGCGCGGCGTCCTGGGTCATGGCCCGCACCGACCTGGCGTACTACTGCGGCGACGACATCCTCAACCTGCCGATGCTGTCCATCGGCGCGGCCGGATTCGTGAGCGTCGTCGGACACGTGGTGGCGCCCGAGCTGCGGGCACTCGTGGACGCGTACCTGTCCGGCGACATCGCCAAGGCGCGCGAGATCCACCTGCGCCTGCTGCCCGTGTACACCGGAATCTTCCGCACCCAGGGTGTGATTTTGAGCAAGGCCGCCCTCGCCGCACAGGGCCTGATCACCGGCACACTGCGTCTGCCGCTCGTCGAGGCGACGGCGGAGCAGATGGCCGTGCTGAGGCAGGATCTCGCGGCGGGCGGGGTAGAGCTGTAGAAAGTGCCCGGACCGGGGTCGACCCTGTCCGGGTTTGAACCATCACATGCGCGGGCCGTCCGGACGACGGGCGTGCCCGCGTGGCGAGGAGAGAACTTGAGTCATCCGCATCCGGAACTCGGACCGCCCCCGGAACTGCCCGAGGGCGGACTTCGCGTCATCCCGCTCGGCGGTCTCGGCGAGATCGGCCGGAACATGACGGTCTTCGAGTACGCCGGGCGGCTGCTGATCGTCGACTGCGGGGTCCTCTTCCCCGAAGAGGAGCAGCCCGGCATCGATCTCATCCTGCCGGACTTCACCGCGATCCGGGACCGGCTGGACGACATCGAGGCGATCGTGCTCACGCACGCGCACGAGGACCACATCGGCGCCGTGCCGTACTTGCTGCGCGAGAAGGCCGACATCCCGCTCATCGGGTCGAAGCTGACGCTCGCGCTCATCGAGGCCAAACTCAACGAGCACCGCATCCGCCCGTACACGCTCGAGGTCGGCGAAGGCGACCGCGAACGGCTGGGCCCCTTCGACTGCGAGTTCATCGCGGTCAACCACTCCATCCCGGACGCGCTCGCCGTCGCGATCCGCACCCCCGCGGGCATGGTCGTCCACACCGGCGACTTCAAGATGGACCAGCTGCCGCTCGACGGCCGGCTGACCGACCTCCCCGCGTTCGCCCGCCTGGGCACCGAGGGCATCGACCTGCTGCTCGCGGACTCGACGAACGCCGAGGTCCCGGGGTTCGTGCCGCCGGAGCGCGACATCGCCGGCGTCCTCGACCGGGTATTCGCGGACGCCGACCAGCGCATCATCGTGGCCAGCTTCGCCAGCCACGTGCACCGCATCCAGCAGGTGCTGGACACCGCGTACGCCTACGAGCGCAAGGTCGCCTTCATCGGGCGGTCGATGGTGCGCAACATGGGCGTGGCGCGGGAGCTGGGGTACCTGAAGGTGCCGGCGGGGCTGATCGTGGACGTCAAGACGCTCGACGATCTGCGGCCCGACGAGGTCGTGCTGGTCTGCACGGGATCGCAGGGCGAGCCGATGGCGGCGCTGTCGCGGATGGCGAACCGCGACCACCAGCAGATCCGCATCGTCGAGGGCGACACCGTGGTGCTGGCCTCGTCGCTGATCCCGGGCAACGAGACCGCGGTCTACCGGGTCATCAACGGGCTGACCCGGTGGGGCGCGAACGTCGTGCACAAGGGCAACGCCAAGGTGCACGTGTCCGGCCACGCGTCGGCGGGCGAGCTGCTGTACTTCTTCAACCTCACGAAGCCGCGCAACTTCATGCCGGTGCACGGCGAGTGGCGCCACCTGCGGGCGTCCGCCGATCTGGCGGCGGCCACCGGAGTCCGGCGCGACCGGATCGTCATCGCCGAGGACGGCGTGGTCGTGGACCTCGTCGACGGCGTCGCGCGGATCACCGGCAAGGTGCAGGCCGGGTACGTGTACGTGGACGGCCTGTCGGTCGGCGACGTCACCGAGTCGTCGCTGAAGGACCGGCGGATCCTCGGAGACGAGGGCTTCGTGTCGGTGTTCCTGGTCGTCGACTCGTCGACCGGCAAGGTCGTCGGCGGGCCGCAGATCACGGCACGCGGGTCGGGCATCGACGACGCCAAGTTCGACGACGTGATCCCGCGCATCGAGGACGTCCTCACCCGCGCCGCCGCGGACGGCGTGGCGGACCCGTACCAGCTGCAGCAGCAGGTGCGCCGGGTCGTGGGCAAGTGGGTCAGCGACACCTTCCGGCGCCGGCCGATGATCCTGCCGGTGGTCGTGGAGGTCTGAGGTCCGACGCCCGAGGAGGTCGGGGGTGGGGGGCCGGAGGCTGCTGCGGAAGAGAACAAGCCGCGGCGGACTCCGGGGCCCCACCCCCCACCCCCTCCACCGCCGTCTGTGCCGCTGCCCCCGGGCGGGGGTCAAGCGGCCGCAGGCCGATGCTCGCCGCGTGCGTCGAGCTCGCGGCGGATGACGGCGACGAGTGCCGCCGGGTCCGCGGCCACGACGGCCGCGTCGCATTCGAGGACCAGCCACGGGCTGCCGGCGACGTTGCGGCGGCGTGGTGATGCAAGGGCCGGCGCCGCATGTCGTGGCGTCGGCGGCTGCGCCGACTGTGCGGTCGCGTTCCTGGGCATGTGTGTGGACGATGCCGGTCGACCGGCTGCCGGGAACGGTCCCGACGCGTGGCTGATGGCCGGCACCGGGCCGGGAACGCGGTCGGCCAACGGCAGGGGCCGAGATGCTCGACCGACGGCCGGAATCGGTCCGGCATCGTGCTCCGCAACCCGCAGTGGCCGTGACGCACGGCGGCCGACGAGCGGCACCCACTCGGATTCCCGCTCGGCAACCCGCACTGGCCCGGAACCGCGGCCGACGCGTGGCGCAGGGCCGGAATCACGCCCGATGACCGGTCCCGGCCCCGGAGTGCGACCGGGCTCCACGATGACGCCATAGCCCGGTGTCGGCCGTGTCGGCCCCGTCATGTCCACGGCCAGCCGGAGCTCCGGCCACGCGAAGGCGAACCTGAGCATGACCCGGCCCAATGCCGACTGCAGGGTCCAACCGGGTACGGGCGCCGGCACGCCCGCGTCGGCCAAGGCGAGCCGGATCGTCGTCTCGACCCACGACGCGGCGGCTGCGTTCGCCGCGGCGACGGCCGTGGCCAGGGCGGGACCGCCCGGGCGTGGGGCGTAGTGCGTGACTGCCTCCTCGAGTTGCCGGTGGGTGAGGTGCCGGCGGTGGAGCATGCCGTCCAGGACCGTGACCGCGGTGGCGTGGTCGTCGTGTCGGGCGATGTCCACCGCCGTGCGCAGCGGGTTGGTGGCGGGGATGCCCGCCACCCGCCCGACCTCGTCGGGTCGCCAGGCCGTCGAGCGTGCCCGGCAGCCTTGGCGGCGTGGCACGGCTACACCCGGGGGCACGGCGATCTCCACGGGACGGTGGCGCGCCACCACCGCCGGACCCGTGGGAACACCCCATAGCCAGGCCGCCGTTCGCCCGCACGCGATCGCCCCGTGGCCGATCGCGAGCACGGTCGCGGCTGCGCGCAGCGCGAGCGTGTCGGGGACGTGGGCGCCGATGTAGACACCGTGGGTCACCCGCCGGAGATCGCCGTCCTCCAGCCGGCGGCGGACCGCGGAACGGGTGATCCCGCGGTCCGCCGCCATGGCCAGGGTGAACGGCGCGGACAGCAGGGCTGCCAGTGCCGGATCGTGAACCATGCGCTCAGTGTGGGGCGCCGTGGACGGCGGTGCTCTCCGCCGTCCACAGCCCGCGCCCAGCGGTGTTTTCATCAGACCGGGGTGGACGCGTGCTCGCCCGGCGGTACTTCCTGAGCGGTCCCGAGCTGCGTGACCCCGTCGGCGCTCCGGGCGTGTTCCGCGGCATGGGCGGGCTTCGGAGGCTTCGTGGGCTTGCCGGACCCGGGCTTGGCGGGCTTGCCGGACTCGGCCGGCTTCCCGGGCTTTCCGGGGCCCGACGGTTTCCCGGGCTCCGCCGGCTTGTCCCCGGCCGGCTTCCCGGGCTTGTCAGGCTTGCCCGGCTGCCCCGGCTGCCCCGGCTGCCCCGGCTGCCCCGGCTGCCCCGGCTGCCCCGGCTCCGCCTCCCCCGACGAACGCGGCTTCCCGCAGCCCTTCTTGGCGCGGTACAGCACCTTCCACGTGGCCTCGTCGGTTTCCCCCGATTCCGCGACCTGGTTGCACTTCTGCACCCAGCGCACCGCGGCCGTGGTCTCGGGACCGTACATCCCGGAGACGTCGAGCTTGGTGCCGTAGCCGGACCGGGTGCCGATGAGGCACTGCGCCTGCGCGACCGCGTCGCCGTGCGAACTCTCGTTCAGCAGCGGGCGGTCGTTCTTGTCGATGTGGTTGCAGACCGGTGCCGCCGCCACGGCCGCGGGTGCGGCCGGTCCGGCGAGGCCGGCGCCGACCGCGACCGCGCCGGAGATCAGCACCGCGGCCGCGCGTCGGCGGGTCCGGCCGCCGCCCGCGACGAGGCCGCGGACTCGGGTGGTCTTGATGGCGCTGCGCATGACTCCTCCTGGAGGGCCGTGTCCCGAAGCGGGTCTTCGAGAACACGGCCGACGCTAGGGCGAGTTGGCGCAGGGTCAGGAGCCGTCGGATCATCCGAAAAGAGGTGCGGCATGTGGGGGGACGGGCGCCCAGGAGATGTCACGCAAAAAGAGGAGATTGCCCGGATTTGGGCCAGTCGGTGTCGCAGGCCACGCCCCTGACCCGCTCCGATCCGCCCCCCGGGTGCCGCAAAACAGACCCTCAACACGCCGTGATGTCAGACCAAAACTGCAGGCGTAGCGGGGCGGGGCGAGGTGGGGCGGACGGAACGGGCGGAGCGGACGGCGAGCGGCAACCCGATGGCGGTTTCCCGGCGCCAGGGAGGGAGAACGTCCCCCCGAAAGCGGCAACCGCCCCGCAAGCCGGCCGCCACCCCCCAACCCACCCCTACAACCCCGCCGCCTCCCCCACCCGCAACACCAGAATCGCCATGTCGTCCCGAGCAGGCTCCGCCGCGAACGTCTCCACCGCCCGGTGGATCCGGGCCGCCACCGCCCCCGCCGTCAGGCCCTTGCAGGCCGCGAGGACGGTCATCAGCCCGTCCTCGCCCAGCATCCGGGGCCCCTCGCGCCGTTCCGTCACCCCGTCGGTGACGCACAGCAGGACGTCGCCGGGCTCGAGGTCGACGGTCTCGGCGACCAAGTCCAGTTCGTCGAGGACGCCGAGCAGCGGCTGCGGCGTCGCCACCTGTTCGACGTGTCCGTCCGGGGTCAGCCGCAGCGGCAGCGGGTGGCCTGCCGAGACCAGGGTGAGGCGGATGCCGCCCTCCGGGCGGTGCGTGATGTGCCCGTGGAGCAGGGTCAGGAACCGGCTGCGCGGTCCCTCGTCCAGAATCGCCGCGTTCAGCCGCTGCAACACCGACGGAACCGGCATGCCTTCACGGGCGAGCAGGCGCAGTGCCTGCCGTGCCAAGCCCGTGACGGCCGCCGCCTCCGGGCCCGTGCCGCAGACGTCGCCGATGGCGAAGCCCCACAGGTCGGGGCCGATGGTGAACAAGTCGTAGAAGTCGCCGCCGACTTCGTTGCTCTCGCCGGAGGCCTGGTACACCACCTCGACGTCGAGGCCCGGCACTCGCGGCAGTTCCGGCGGCAGCAGGCTGCGTTGCAAGGCCTGGCTCGTGGCGGTGCGTTCGGAGTACAGGCGGGCGTTGTCCATCGCCAATGCCGCGCGCCGGGACAGGTCTTCGGCGAGTTCCAGGGTCTCGCGGCGGAAGCGTTCGCCCGCGACGTTGCCGAGGGTCAGCATGCCGATGCCGCGCCCGCGCGCCACCAACGGCAGGGTGACCGCGTCACCCGTCACCAAATCCTCGTGCCCGACCGTCGTCTCGGTGTCCAATACACGCAGACCTCGCCACGGCCGCGCCCCGACCGTCGGGTGGGCCCGCGGCCGTTCCGCGCGGTCGAGCAGCGCGCGCAGGTCGTCGATGCGGGTCTCGTCCGTGTGCCAGACGCAGCTCAGCGCCGGCTCGTGGCCTTCCGCCAGCGTGTGGACGGCGCACCACGTGGCCAGTCGCGGCACCACGATCTGCGCGACCATCGCGAGCGTCATCTCCGGGTCGAGCGTTCCCGCGAGCAAGTCCGACGCTTCGGCGAGGAACGACAGCGAGCCGCGGCGCACCCGTTCGAGTTCGGACAGGCGGGCGCTCTCCACCGACAGCGAGATCCGGTCGGCGGCGCGCTGCAGCCTCGCCGCGTCGTCGTTGTCGAACCGGGCGCGGCGTTCGGACGCCACGCCGAGCGTTCCGGTCAGGCGGCCTTCGACCTTGAGCGGCGCGGTCACCGCCGACTGCATGAGGCTGTCCCCGAGCACCGGGACGGCCTCCCGCACCCCTTCCGCGTCGTGGTGCACCGCGGGCATGCGTGCCGTGCCGAACCGGCCCGCGGATCCCGCGACCGGAACGCGGGCATGCCGCTGGTGCAGCGCCCCCGCAAGGCCGGTCGTCGCGCGGACTTCCATTTCGCTTTCGTCGTCGGTGGCGATCAGCACGAACGCCGCGTCGCCGTCCAGGAGATCGCGGGCGCGTTCGATCGCGCGCTGGAGCAGCTCGTCGAGCCCGGGGCGGTTGTGGCCTTCGAGGCCGTCCCATTCGCTGTCCGTGGGCGGCGGTACGGGAGTCCGCCCTGCCGCCGCGGCCGCCCGGTTCTCCAGCACCGCGCGCGCCCGGGCCGGGACCGCGAGCAGCACGAGCGACGGATTGTCCGACGCGTCGCGCAGCCGCACGTGCGAGGCGAACACCCGCACGGGCCGGCCTTCGGCATGCCGGATGTCGTACATGCCTTGCCAGCGCGACAGTTCCAGCATTGCCGCGAACGGCATGTCGTTCTCGGAACTCTCCGGCGTATGCGGCCAGTCGACCAACTCGGGCAGCCGCATGCCGACCGCTTCGACGGCGGGCCGGCCGAACAGGTCGGCGGCGTCCACGTTCCAGTGCGTGACGCGCTGGTTGACGTCGGCATGCACCACCGCCACGCGCACCGGCGTGTCGGTGCCGGGGAGCACATGGGTGGGCAGCGTAGGCCCGGCCAGGCTCGTCGCCGATCCGCCGTCGGGCAGGTCGAGGCGGAACCACACCTGCTTGACGCTCTTGGTGTACTCGACGCCCCACGCCGACGCGATCGACGCGGACAGGAACAAGCCGCGCCCGCTCTCGTCGTCCGCATCGAAGGCGCCGACGGGCGTGGGAAGTTCACGGGTGGGGTAGCGGTCGACGACTTCGATCTGCACCGCGTCGTCGTAGCGGACGCACGACACCTCGGTCGCCGTCCCGGCGTGCACGATCGCGTTGGTGACCAGCTCGCTGACCAGCAGCACCGCATCGTCGACGACGCCGGAGGCGTCCCATTCGGTGAGCGTTTGGCGCACGAAGGATCGGGCGGCGGCCACGGATCGACCCTCAGGGGCGAACGTGGCACTCACTTTCGCGGTGACGACCATCTCGGCTTCCGGGTCCATACACTCCCGCATCCTGCGTCGTGCGGTGGTTGCGGTGGCGCGGCCTTACTGCTCCCGTACGTGTAATCGAAGGGCGACTGGGCGGCTACGTCTGATTCATGCGCCGCCGGAAGCCCCGTCCAATCCGGCCTGCATATGTGACGTACGTCTCGGCCACCTCGGTGTTTCCGGCGCGGCCGCCCTGCCACGGGACGGTCCCGCGGCAGCTCCGCACACTACCGCGTCCCTCCGGCGGGGGCGCAGCTCCTTGGTGAACATTGACCGCCGGCGTACGCCCGCCACCGCGCCGCCACGCACGGTATCGGCCGGTCCGACCTGCGGAGTCGGCCGTACGCCCCGCGCGATGGTGGAAGACTGCCGATAGCAGGCGGCGCACGCCGCGGCCGGCAGCCGGAGGGCGGCACACACGCCCGGCGGCCGACCGGACCGGGGCGGGTGCCGAGGTCGGTGTCCGGCGGAGTCCGGTGGAGGAATCTCAGCATGGCGAAGACGGCGAGCAAGGCCGGGTCCGGCGGCGCGCGCGCCCGTCGCGACCGGGACGACGAGCGGGAGCTGCGGATGCTGCTCGCGGCGTTGACCGCGGTGCGCGACGGCAACTTCCGACGCCGGCTGACGGTCTCCGGCAACGGCGTGATGAGCGAGATCGCCGCGGTCTTCAACGACGTCCAGGACCGCAACCAGCACTTGGCCGGCGAGCTGGCCCGGGTGCGCCGCGTGATGGGTCGGGACGGCAAGCTGGGCGAGCGCCTGCATCCCGGCCCCGGCGAGGGGTCGTGGGCGGCCGGTATCGACGCGGCGAACGCGCTCGTCGAGGACCTCGTCCGGCCGATCACCGAGATCAACCGGATTCTGTCCGCGGTCGCCGAGGGCGATCTGTCGCAGCGGCTCGACCAGCGGATGTCCGGGCAGCCGCTGCGCGGCGAGTTCAACAAGATGGGCCGCACCGTCAACGGGCTCGTCGACCAGCTGTCCGCGTTCGCCGACGAGGTGACCCGGGTGGCGCGCGAGGTCGGCACCGAAGGCAAGCTCGGCGGTCAGGCGCAGGTCCGCGGCGTGTCGGGCAGCTGGAAGGACCTCACCGACTCCGTCAACACGATGGCCAGCCGGCTGACCGCGCAGGTCCGCGACATCGCGCTGGTGACGACCGCGGTCGCGAAGGGCGACCTGTCGCGCAAGGTGACCGTCGAGGTCGAGGGCGAGATGCTCGCCTTGAAGAACACCGTGAACACGATGGTCGACCAGCTGTCCGGGTTCGCGCAGGAAGTCACCCGGGTGGCGCGCGAGGTGGGCACGGAAGGCCGTCTGGGCGGGCAGGCGCGCGTCGAAGGCGTGTCGGGCACCTGGAAGGACCTGACGGACTCCGTCAACGTCATGGCGGGGAATCTGACGGCGCAGGTCCGGGACATCGCCCAGGTGACCACCGCGGTCGCGTACGGCGACCTGACGCAGACCATCACCGTGTCGGCGCGCGGCGAAATGGCGCAGCTCGCCGAGACGATCAACTCGATGACGGGCACGCTGCGCACGTTCGCGTCCGAAGTGACGCGTGTGGCGAGTGAAGTCGGCTTCGAGGGCCGCCTGGGCGGGCAGGCGCGCGTGGACGGCGTGTCGGGCACGTGGAAGGACCTCACCGACTCGGTGAACACCGCCTTCTACAACCTGACCGCGCAGGTCCGGGACATCGCGCAGGTGACGACCGCGGTCGCGCGCGGCGACCTGTCGCAGAAGATCACGGTGGACGTGTCCGGCGAGATGCTGGAGCTGAAGAACACCGTCAACACCATGGTCGGCCAGTTGTCCGGCTTCGCGTCCGAAGTGACGCGGGTGGCGCGCGAGGTGGGCAGCGACGGCACGCTCGGCGGCCAGGCCGCGGTGCCGGGCGTCGCGGGCACGTGGAAGGACCTGACCGACTCCGTCAACCTGATGGCGAGCAACCTGACCGGCCAGGTCCGCAACATCGCCCAGGTGTCGACGGCCGTCGCGCGCGGCGACCTGTCGCAGAAGATCACGGTGGACGTGTCCGGCGAGATGCTGGAGCTGAAGAACACCGTCAACACCATGGTCGACCAGCTCTCCGCGTTCGCCAGCGAAGTCACGCGCGTGGCCCGCGAGGTGGGCAGCGAAGGCCGCCTGGGCGGGCAAGCGCGCGTGGTGCCCGGCGTCGCCGGCGTGTGGCTCGACCTGACCGACTCCGTGAACTTCATGGCGGGCAACCTGACCGCGCAGGTCCGCAACATCGCCGACGTCACCACGGCAGTGGCACGCGGCGACCTGTCGAAGACCATCACCGTCGACGCCCGCGGGGAGATCCTCGAACTCAAGACCACCGTGAACACGATGGTCGACCAGCTTTCCGCCTTCGCCTCCGAAGTGACCCGCGTGGCCCGCGAGGTGGGCACCGAAGGCATCCTCGGCGGGCAGGCCCAGGTGCTCGGCCTGGGCGGCGTGTGGCGCGACCTGACGTACTCGGTGAACTTCATGGCGGGCAACCTGACGGGCCAGGTGCGCAGCATCGCCCAGGTCGCCACCGCGGTCGCCAAGGGCGACCTGTCGCAGAAGATCTCCGTGGACGCCCGCGGCGAGATCCTCGAACTCAAGACGACCATCAACACGATGGTCGACCAGCTGTCCGGCTTCGCGCAGGAAGTCACGCGTGTGGCCCGCGAGGTGGGTACCGAAGGCCGCCTCGGCGGGCAAGCCGACGTCAAGGGCGTGTCCGGCACGTGGCGCGACCTCACCGAGTCCGTCAACGTCATGGCGGGCAACCTGACCGGCCAGGTGCGCAGCATCGCCGAGGTGACCACCGCGGTCGCGGGCGGCGACCTCACCCAGAAGATCACCGTCGACGCGCGCGGCGAGATCCTCGAACTCAAGGACACCATCAACACGATGGTCGACCAGCTGTCCGCGTTCGCCGACGAGGTCACGCGCGTGGCCCGCGAGGTGGGCACCGAAGGCATCCTCGGCGGCCAAGCCCGCGTCCGAGGTGTGTCGGGCACGTGGAAGGACCTCACCGACAACGTCAACTCGATGGCGGCCAACCTCACCGGCCAGGTCCGCAACATCGCGCAGGTGTCCTCCGCGGTCGCCTCCGGCGACCTGTCGCAGAAGATCACCGTGGACGCCCAGGGCGAGGTGCTCCAGCTCAAGACGACCATCAACACGATGGTCGACACGCTGCGCGCCTTCGCCGACGAGGTGACCCGGGTGGCCCGCGACGTGGGCACCGAAGGCCGCCTGGGCGGCCAGGCGCACGTCCCGGGCGTGTCCGGCACGTGGAAGGACCTCACCGACAACGTCAACTCGATGGCCGACAACCTGACCGGCCAGGTCCGCAGCATCGCCGAAGTGACCACCGCGGTCGCGCTCGGCGACCTGACCCGCAAGATCGACGTCGACGCCCGCGGCGAGATCCTCGAACTCAAGACCACCATCAACACGATGGTCGACCAGCTGTCCGCGTTCGCCGGGGAAGTCACCCGCGTGGCACGGGAAGTGGGCACCGACGGCATCCTCGGCGGCCAAGCCGAGGTGGAAGGCGTCTCCGGCACCTGGAAGCAGCTCACCGAGAACGTGAACGAGCTGGCCGGCAACCTGACCCGGCAGGTCCGCGCGATCGCCGAGGTCGCCACCGCGGTGACCCGCGGCGACCTGACGCTGCAGATCGACGTCGACGCCCGCGGCGAGATCCTCGAACTCCGCGACAACATCAACCAGATGATCGCCAACCTCGGCGAGACCACCCTGGCCAACCGCGAACAGGACTGGCTCAAGACCAACCTGGCCCGCATCTCCGGCCTCATGCAGGGCCGCCGCGACCTGATGGCGGTCGCCGCGCTCATCATGAGCGAACTGACCCCCGTGGTCTCCGCCCAGCACGGCGCGTTCTTCCTCGCCGAACTCACCCACGAAGACCACGTCGAACTGCGGCTCATCGCCAGCTACGGCTACCAGAACGGCGGCGCCCCGACCCGGTTCCGCCTCGGTCAGTCGCTGGTCGGCCAAGCCGCGCTGGAGAAGCGGTCGATCGTCGTCGAACACGCGCCGCCGGGCTACATCAAGATCTCGTCCGGCCTCGGGGAGGCCCCGCCGGTCAACGTCGTCGTGCTGCCGGTGCTCTTCGAAGACCAGCTGCTCGGCGTCCTCGAACTGGCCTCGTTCAGCCCGTTCACCTCGGTGCACCGCAACTTCCTCGAACAGCTCAACGAGCAGATCGGCGTCACGGTCAACACGATCATGGCGAACTCCCGCACCGAGATGCTGCTCGCCGAATCGCAGCGGCTGACCGAGGAACTCCAGGAACGCTCCGAGGAACTCCAGCGGCAGCAAGGCGAACTGCGCCACTCCAACGCCGAACTCGAAGACAAGGCCGCGCTGCTCGCCCGGCAGAACCGCGACATCGAGATCAAGAACAGCGAGATCGAACAGGCCCGCAAGGCCCTCGAAGAACGCGCCGAACAGCTCGCCCTGTCGTCCCGCTACAAGTCCGAGTTCCTCGCGAACATGTCGCACGAACTGCGGACCCCGCTCAACAGCCTCCTCATCCTCGCCAAGCTGCTGGCCGACAACGTCGACGGCAACCTGACCCGCAAGCAGGTCGAGTTCGCCGAGACCATCCACGCCGCCGGATCCGACCTGCTCCAGCTCATCAACGACATCCTCGACCTGTCGAAGGTCCAGGCGGGCAAGATGGACGTCCGCCCCGCGCGGATCGCCCTCGTCCAGCTCATGGACTACGTCGAGGCCACCATCCGGCCGCTCACCGCCGAGAAGGGCCTGGACTTCACCGTCCACGTCTCGCCCGAAGTCCCGGCCACCCTCTACACCGACGAACAGCGCCTCCAGCAGGTCCTGCGCAACCTGCTGTCCAACGCCGTCAAGTTCACCGACAACGGCTCCGTGGAAGTCGTCATCCGGCTCACCGACGACATCCCGCCCGCCATCGGCGACCTCGACGACGCCGACCAGGCCATCGCCTTCTCCGTCGTCGACACCGGCATCGGCATCGCCGAGGAGAAGCTCAAGGTCATCTTCGAGGCGTTCCAGCAGGCCGACGGCACCACCAGCAGGCGCTACGGCGGCACCGGCCTCGGCCTGTCCATCAGCCGCGAGATCGCCTGGCTCCTCGGCGGCGAGATCCACGCGGTCAGCGAACCCGGCCGCGGCAGCACGTTCACCCTGTACGTGCCGCTCGACAGCATGCTCGCCGACGACGAGCCCGCCCAGTCCGGAGCCCCGCTCGCCCTCCCCGGCGAGACCGGCCCGCTTGCGCTGCTGTCCGCGCAGGCGCCTTCCGCCGCGCCCGACCGCCCGGAAGGCGCCGCGCAGGCCGCCGCCCCGCTGCGCCGCGTCCTCGCGGTGGAGGAGCCGCAGGCCGAGGGCGGACCGATCGTCACCACGCTCGCCGGGCTCGGCGACCTCGTCGAGGTGGCCACCGCGCCGACCCCCGACGCCGCCGTCGACGCCCTCGACCTGTTCCACCCGGCCTGCATCGTCGTCGACGTCCGCCTCGCCGACGAAGGCGCCTGGCGGCTGCTCGACGTCCTCGCCGGCCGCGCCGACCTCCAGGACGTGCCCGTGGTGGTGCACGTGCCGATGCGGCCGACCCGCTCCGAGGCGGCCCGGCTGCGCGGCTACCGGCGGCGCATCGGCGCCCTGCACCGGGTGTCCACCCCGGACGCGCTGGCCGACTTCGTCGCCGACGCCGCCCGCGAGGACACCCGCCCGCCGCGCCCGGCGCCCGCAGCGCGGCCCTTCGAAGGGCGCTTCCAGGGCGAGAAGGTGCTGATCGTCGACGACGACGTGCGCAACGTCTTCGCCCTGACCAGCGTCCTCGAGCAGTACGGCCTGGTGGTCAGTTACGCCGAGAACGGCCGCGAGGGCATCGAGAAGCTCCAGGCCCAGGACGACATCGCGATCGTCCTCATGGACGTGATGATGCCGGAAATGGACGGCTACGCCACGACCGCCGCCATCCGCCGCATGCCCCAGTACGTCGGCCTGCCGATCATCGCCCTCACCGCGAAGGCCATGAAGGGCGACCGCGACAAGAGCATCGCGTCCGGCATGTCGGACTACGTGGCCAAGCCGGTCGACACCGGACATCTCCTCAGCCTGATCCGTACCTGGCTAG
Organism: Yinghuangia aomiensis; assembly: GCF_039542225.1. Classification (NCBI taxonomy): domain Bacteria; kingdom Bacillati; phylum Actinomycetota; class Actinomycetes; order Kitasatosporales; family Streptomycetaceae; genus Yinghuangia; species Yinghuangia aomiensis. The sequence goes on from NZ_BAABHS010000030.1 coordinate 47,690, forward strand.
AGGAGTGAGCGACTCCACACCCGGCGCCTCGCGGGGTCGCGGACCCGGTCCGCGGCCCCGCCGGGCGGCCGTCGCCGTCCGCCGCGGGAAATGCCCGGTCCGACCCCGGGATTGCCGGATTCGCGGGAACTCCGGGGCTGTCGGTTCCGTTGGATCCGTGGGAGGGTGCGAGACGGGGCTGTCGGTACCGTACGTGCGTCGGTGGTCACACCACGCGACCGGCGGTTCGGGAACTGCCTGCCCCGGTCCGTCCGGAGCACTAGCATGACCGGGACGCACCGGCACCCGACCGGGTACGGGCACGAAGCGGCAGAGCACTGATCCAGAGACGAGCGGAGCCGACCGGGACGCGGGCATGCCCGGGTCGCCGGATCGAAGAGGGTGGGCCATGACGGAGAAGGCCAAGATCCTCCTGGTCGATGACCGTCAGGAGAACCTGCTCGCCCTCGAGGCGATCCTGTCCGCACTCGACCAGACCCTCGTGCGCGCCCACTCCGGCGAGGAAGCCCTGAAGGCGCTGCTCAGCGACGACTTCGCGGTCATCCTGCTGGACGTGCAGATGCCCGGCATGGACGGCTTCGAGACCGCCGCGCACATCAAGCGCCGCGAGAAGACCCGCGACATCCCGATCATCTTCCTCACCGCGATCAACCACGGCCCGCACCACACCTTCCGCGGCTACGCGGCGGGCGCGGTCGACTACATCTCCAAGCCGTTCGACCCGTGGGTGCTGCGCGCCAAGGTCGCCGTCTTCGTCGACCTGTACAAGAAGAACTGCCAGCTGCGCGAGCAGGCCGCCCTGCTGCGCGGCCGCATCGACGCGGGCGCGGGGGAGAACCGCGCCGGCGACATGCTCGGCGAGCTGTTCGCCCGGCTCGGCAGCCTCGAGGAGAGCGCCGACGACCTCGCCAAGCAGGTCGAGATGTCCGACGACCCGGCGCTCGCGGCCACCGCGAACGGCGTCCTCGGCAAGATCGCCCGGCTCCGCGCCGCCCTCGACGCCCTCGTCCCGGCACCCGCCGGGCACCCCGGCCCGGCCGCGGAAACCCGCCCGCCGGCACCGCCCGCGGCCCGGCGCCCTCCGGAGGCGTAGTCAGGGACGGCCGCCGGAGCCGTTGTGCGACCACTCGGAAACCACCGTGACGGAAGCGGTGGCGCGTGCCCTGGCGAATGCGGTGAACGACACGTGCGGCCGAGTTCCGAGTGACACGTGAGACACGCGGGTCCGCCGGGTAACCTCACCCCTATGGCCACGCGTACGTCCGGCGGCGGCGCCCGGACCGGCGGCGCCGCGAAGAAGAAGGCTCCGGCGAAGAAAGCCGCGCCCGCACCTCCGCCTCCGCCGCCCCCGCCCGGCATCTTCGAACGCATCGGCGACATCGTCTTCCGCGTGGTCAAAGGCGTGTGGCTCGGCCTCGCGCACGCCGTCGGCGGCGTGTTCCGCAGCATCGGCCACGGCGCCCGCGGCATCCACCCCGAACACCGCCGCGACGGCGTCGGCCTGGCCCTGCTCGGGCTGTCGATCGTGGTCGCCGCGGCGGCGTGGGGCGACGTCCAGGGCCCGGTCGGCGACGCGGTGACCGCCGTGGTGGCCGGCTCCGTCGGCCGCCTGGACGTGCTCGTGCCGTTCCTCGTCGCCGCGCTCGCGGTCCGGGTCATCCGGCACCCCGACCAAGGCGACGCGACCGGCCGCATCGTCATCGGCAGCGTCGCCCTCGTGGTCGGCGTCCTCGGCATGATCCACATCGGCTCCGGGACCCCGCACCCGTCGGACGGCGCGACCGCGATGCGCGGCGGCGGAGGCCTCGTCGGGTACGCGTTCGCCGGCCCGCTGGTCGACGCGGTCACGAAGTGGGCGGCCATACCGCTTCTGCTGATCGTGGTGTTCTTCGGCCTGCTCGTCGTCACCGCCACCCCGGTCGCCGCGGTGCCCGACCGGCTGCGCACCTACCTCGGCTTCCCGGGCGGCGACTACCCCGACGACGAGCCGTACAGCGACTACCCGGGCGACTATCCGGACGACTACGCCGACGACTACGACGACGTGCCCGAGGAGACCCCGCCGCCGAAGCGCAAGCGCGCCCCCGCCGCCCCGGCGAAGGAAGCCCCCGCCGCGCCGCGCCCGCGCGGCCGCAAGTCCGGCTCCGACCCGATCGAGGTCGCCGCCGCCGCGGCCGCCGCACTCGACGGCACCGCGCTGCCGGTCCCCGGCGCTCGCACCCGCAAGGCCGCCCCGGCGGTCGTGGACGAGACCCGCAGCGCGCCGCCCGCCAACCCCCTGCCGCCGCGCAGCGAGCAGCTCAGGCTGTCCGGCGACATCACCTACCACCTGCCGGCGAGCGACCTGCTCAAGCGCGGCGGGCCGGGCAAGGCGCGCAGCCAGGCGAACGACGACGTGGTCGCCGCGCTCACCCACGTGTTCGAGCAGTTCAACGTCGACGCGCGGGTCACCGGCTTCACCCGCGGCCCGACCGTCACCCGCTACGTGGTCGAGCTGGGCCCCGCGGTCAAGGTCGAGCGGATCACCGCGCTGGCGAAGAACATCGCCTACGCGGTCGCCAGCCCGGACGTGCGGATCATCAGCCCGATCCCGGGCAAGTCCGCGGTCGGCATCGAGATCCCCAACGCGGACCGCGAGATGGTCAACCTCGGCGACGTCCTGCGGGCCGACGAGGCGGTCTCCGACCAGCACCCGATGCTGGTCGCCCTCGGCAAGGACGTCGAGGGCGGGTTCGTCGTCGCGAACCTCGCCAAGATGCCGCACATCCTGGTGGCCGGCGCCACCGGCGCGGGCAAGTCGAGCTGCATCAACGGCCTGATCACGTCGGTCATGATGCGCGCCACCCCCGACGAGGTGCGGCTGGTGCTCGTCGACCCCAAGCGCGTCGAGCTGACCGCGTACGAGGGCATCCCGCACCTGATCACGCCGATCATCACCAACCCGAAGCGGGCCGCCGAGGCGTTGCAGTGGGTCGTCCGCGAGATGGACATGCGGTACGACGACCTCGCCAACTTCGGCTACCGGCACGTCGACGACTTCAACAAGGCGCTGCGCACCGGCAAGCTGACGACGCCGCCCGGGAGCGAGCGGGAACTCGCGCCGTACCCGTATCTGCTGGTGATCGTCGACGAGTTGGCCGACCTGATGATGGTGGCGCCGCGCGACGTCGAGGACTCGATCGTGCGCATCACGCAGCTCGCGCGCGCCGCAGGCATTCACCTGGTGCTGGCCACCCAGCGGCCGAGCGTGGACGTGGTGACCGGTCTGATCAAGGCCAACGTGCCTTCACGGCTGGCGTTCGCGACCAGTTCGCTGGCGGACAGCCGGGTCATCCTCGACCAGCCGGGTGCCGAGAAGCTCATCGGCAAGGGCGACGGGCTGTTCCTGCCGATGGGGGCGAACAAGCCCGTCCGGATGCAGGGCGCGTTCGTCACCGAGGCGGAGATCGAAGCGGTCGTCCGGCACTGCAAGGAACAGCTGCAGCCGGAGTACCGCGAGGACGTGGCCGCGTCCGGCGGGCAGAAGAAGCAGATCGACGAGGAGATCGGCGACGATCTCGATCTGCTGTGCCAGGCCGCCGAGCTGGTGGTGTCCACGCAGTTCGGGTCGACGTCGATGCTGCAGCGCAAGCTGCGCGTCGGGTTCGCGAAGGCGGGACGGCTGATGGACCTCATGGAGTCGCGCGGCATCGTCGGCCCGAGCGAAGGGTCCAAGGCACGCGACGTCCTCATCAAGCCGGATGAACTTGATCAGGTGTTGTCAACAATCCGCGGGGAATAGGCAAGTCTGATCGGAAATCCGGTCGCAACCTGATTCACTGGTGACGGTTTGCATCGCGTTCGCGATCTGTCCGAATCTCGGCGCCGCGCGCCGGGGTTCGGCAGGGGAACACACCGATCCGGCCGCCCTTAGACTCCTGTGACTCCCGTCTCGTGTCCGTACGCTCGGAGGCGCACTCGTGTCCATCGGTCAGACCCTTGCCCACGCCCGCACCAAGGCGGGGCTCACCGTCGACCAGGTAAGCGAGGCCACTCGTATCAGACAGCCGATCGTGGAAGGCATCGAGCACGACGACTTCGCGGGCTGCGGCGGCGACTTCTACGCACGCGGCCACATCCGCACGATCGCCCGCGCGGTCGGGATCGACCCCGAGCCGCTGGTCGCCGAGTTCGACCAGGCGCACGGCGTCACCCCGGCCCCCAGCCCCACGGCCATTTTCGAACCGGAACGCATCAAGCCCGAACGGCGGTTGACGCCCAACTGGACGGCCGCCATGGCCGCCGCGGTCGTCGTGGTGCTCTCCTTCGTGGTCTTCCACCTCGTCGACGGCAAGGGCGACGACGACAAGCCGGTCGCCGCGCCGTCCCCGACCGGCCCCGCGCAGCCCACCGCTCCGCAGGCCGCCCCGGTGCCCGCCGCGCCGCCCAGCTCCGTCGTCGCGCAGGCGCCGCCGCAGGTCAAGGTCCGGCTCGACGCGGTGAACGGCAAGAGCTGGGTGCGCGCCACCGACACCACCGGCAAGCAGGTCTACTTCGAAGGCAACCTGGAGAAGGGCGCCAGCAAGGAATTCGTCGACCCGACCGAGCTGAAGCTGGTCATCGGCAACGCCGACGGCGTCCGCCTCAACGTCAACGGCAAGGACCTCGGCCCGGCCAGCACCAAGAACTCCGTGGTCCGGCTCTCCTTCAAGCCGGGCGACCCGCAGCAGGGCTGACGCCCCGCCCGGCGGACGGGCGGGGCGAACCGGGAGACCGGGGAAGCCCGGAGCCGGCGGCCTTGGACGAGCCGGGAGACGGAAACCGGAGGCCGGAAATCGGAAACGGAAACCGGGGAGCCGGGGGACCGGAAACCCGGACAGCCGGGGGCGACGTCCCGGAAACCGCCGCCGCGCGGGGCGGGATCCGGGTGCTCGTTCGGGTGCAACCGGTTCCCGCGTCCGGTCCGGGCCGTGTCCTGACGTAGGCTTTCCGGCATGCCCGCCCCCCGCCCCGAGTCCGCGCCTGCCGGTTCCGCGCCGACGGCCGCGGCCGATCCCGCCGTCCGTATCCCGGAAACCGCCGAAGCCGGCAGCGCCGCCGCGCCCGTGACCGCGGGCGGCGGCCGCACCGTGGCGCTGGTCACCCTCGGCTGCGCCCGCAACGAGGTCGACTCCGAAGAGCTGGCGGGCCGACTGGAAGCCGACGGCTGGCGGCTCACCGAAGACGCCGCCGACGCTTCCGTCGTCCTCGTCAACACCTGCGGTTTCGTCGAGTCCGCCAAGAAGGACTCCATCGACACCGTGCTGGAAGCCGCCGACCTCAAGAAAGAGGGCCTGACCCAGGCCGTCGTCGCGGTCGGCTGCATGGCCGAGCGCTACGGCGACCAGCTCGCCGGCGCGCTGCCCGAGGCCGACGCCGTCCTCGGCTTCGACGACTACCAGGACATCGCCGCCCGCCTCCGCGGCATCCTCGCCGGCGAGAAGCACACCTCGCACGTGCCCCGCGACCGCCGCACGCTGCTCCCGCTCAGCCCGGTCGAACGCCAGGCCGCCGACGTCGCGGTCCCCGGCCACGGCGGCGACGAGACCGCGAGCGTGCCCGCCGACCTGCCCGAGGGCGTCGCCCCCGCGTCCGGCCCGCGCCCGCTGCGCCGCCGCCTCGGCGGCGGCCCGGTCGCGTCCGTCAAGCTCGCGTCCGGCTGCGACCGGCGCTGCTCGTTCTGCGCGATCCCGTCGTTCCGCGGCTCGTTCCTCTCCCGCCGCCCCACCGACCTGGTCGGCGAAGCCCGCTGGCTCGCCGCCGAAGGCGTCCGGGAAATCGTTTTGGTCAGCGAGAACTCCACGTCGTACGGCAAGGACCTCGGCGACATCCGGCTCCTCGAAGCCCTGCTGCCCGAACTCGCTTCCGTCGACGGCCTCGACCGGGTCCGGGTCAACTACCTCCAGCCCGCCGAGATGCGCCCCGGCCTCGTCGACGTGCTCACCGGGACCGACGGCGTCACCCCGTACTTCGACCTGTCCTTCCAGCACGCCAGCGAGCCGGTGCTGCGCCGGATGCGCCGCTTCGGCTCCCGCGAGGCGTTCCTCGGCCTGCTCGAGCAGGTCCGCGCCAAGGCCCCCGAGGCCGGCGCCCGCTCGAACTTCATCGTCGGCTTCCCCGGCGAGACCGAGGACGACGTCGAGGAACTCGTCCGGTTCCTCACCGCGGCCCGCCTCGACGCGATCGGCGTATTCGGCTACTCCGACGAAGAAGGCACCGAAGCCGCCGGCTACGACGGCAAGCTGCCCGACGACGTCATCGCCGAACGCCTCGAACGCGTCAGCCGCCTCGCCGAGGAACTCACCGCGCAGCGCGCCGAAGAGCGGATCGGCACGCGCGTCGACGTCCTCGTCGAGGAGATCGTCGACATCGCCGACGACGGCACCGTCACCGCGGAAGGCCGCGCGGCCCACCAGGCGCCGGAGATCGACGGCCTGACCGTGGTCCGCGGCCAGGGCCTGGAAGTCGGCACGATCGTTCCGGCGATCGTGGTCGGCAGCGAGGGCGTGGACCTGTACGCGGACCTCGTGGCGGACGCCCCCGACCGGGCCGCTGCCGGTGCCGCGGCCGCCGCGGGACCGGTCCGGTGACCGAAGACCCGACGCCGCCCGCCCGCCGCCGCCCGTCGGACGCCGCGCGCAACGCGGCGCAGAAGTCCGCGCAGCGCGCCGAAGCCGCGCGCGCCGCGGCTGCCCAGCGCGCGGAGGCCATGCGGATCGCCGCCGCGCACCGCGCCGAGGCGATGCGCGCCGCCGCCGCACACCCGGCCGAGGCGGTCCGCACCGCGGCCGCCAACCACCCGCCCAAGCCGGACCGGCTGGGCGATCCGACGACGTCGGTCAGCGTGTGGAACGCCGCCAACGGGCTGACCATGCTGCGCATCGCTATCGTCCCGCTGTTCGTGTGGCTGCTGGTGCAGGACGGCGGTCACGACCCCGTCTGGCGCGCATGGGCCTGGGCGGCCTTCGCCATCGCCAGCATCAGCGACCGCTTCGACGGCATGCTCGCCCGCCGCCACGGCCTGGTCACCGACTTCGGCAAACTCGTCGACCCGATCGCCGACAAGGCGCTCATGGGCGCTGCCCTCATCGGCCTGTCGGCGCTCGGCGACCTGCCGTGGTGGGTCACCGGCATCGTGCTGTTCCGCGAAATCGGCATCACCCTCATGCGGTTCTGGGTGATCAAACGCGGGGTGATTCCGGCGAGCCGCGGGGGCAAGCTCAAGACGCTGCTCCAGGGCACCGCCATCGGGATGTACGTCCTGGTCATCACCGGCCCGCTCGCGTCCTTCCGCGCGTGGGTCATGGCGGTCGCGGTCATCGCGACCGTGGTGACCGGCCTCGACTACGTCGTCAAGGCGATGCGCGGCGGCAACGACGGCACGGACGGCAGCACGGACGGCACCGACGGCAACGGCACAGGCGACACCGACACCGAAACCGACACCGAAACCGACGACCCGGGCGACACCGGCGGCGAAGCGGACGGGGACCGGCACGACACCGCCCCTGGCACCGACGGCCGCGAACCCGCCGACGCCCGGCGCACCGACTAGCGCACACCCGAGCACACCACGAGCACCAGGGGGCACGCGTGGACATCGAACTCGTCGCGGTCGGCGACGAACTCCTCATCGGCGACGTCGTCAACACCAACGCGACCGTGCTCGGGCAGATGCTCACCGACGCCGGCATCCACGTCACCGGTATCTCGACGGTCGGCGACGGCCTCGACAGCCTCGTCGACGTGCTGCGCATCGCCGTCGGCCGCGCCGACGCGGTGCTGATCACCGGCGGACTCGGCCCCACCTCCGACGACCGCACCCGCGAGGCCGTGGCCCGGGTCGCGGACGTCCCGCTCCGCCGCGACCCCGATGTCGAACAGTGGCTGCGCGACCGCTACCGGGACAGCAACCGCACCCTCACCGGGCTCGGCCTCCAGCAAGCCGACGTCCCGGAAGGCGGCCGGGTGCTGCCCAACGACCGCGGCAGCGCGCCCGGCCTGGCGATCGACATCGCCGGCACCGCCGTCTACGCGACGCCGGGCGTCCCGCACGAAATGGCCGCGATGGTCGGCGACCAGGTCCTGCCCGACCTGCTGCGCCGCTCCGGCTCGCCCGCCCCGCGCGCCCAGCGCGTGCTGCGCACCGTGGGCGTCGGCGAAGGAGTCGTCGCGCAGTACCTCGAACCGCTGGAGAAGCAGGTCGCCGAGGCCGGTGCGGTCGAGGTCGCCTACCTCGCGGAGCCGGGCGAGACGCGCGTGAAGCTCACCTCCACCGGCCCGGGCGGCGGCGAGGCGGTCGACGCGGCAGCGATGCGCGCCTACGAACTGCTGGGCGACTGCGTCTACGCCGAAGGCGACGAGACCCTGGTGGCCGTCGTCGCGCGGCTGCTGGCCAAGCGCGGCGCGACGCTCGCCGCGGCGGAATCCCTCACCGGCGGGCTGCTCGCCTCGACGATGGTGACGGTGCCGGGCGTCTCCGCGGTGTTCCGCGGCTCGGTGACCGCGTACGCGACCGAGGTGAAGCGGTCGGTGCTCGGCGTCGACGCCGAACTCCTGGCCGCCGAGGGCGCCGTACACCCGCGCGTGGCACGGGAGATGGCCGAGGGTGTGCGATCCCTCCTGTCGGGTACGTACGGGGTGGCCACGACCGGAGTGGCCGGCCCGGATCCCCAGGACGGGCGCCCGGTCGGCGAGATCCACATCGCGGTCGCGGGCCCGGACGGAACGGCTTCGGACACCGCGCAACTGTGGGGCGACCGGGACCGGATCCGGGCGCTGACCGTGGTGCGGGCGTTGGAACTGCTGCGGCGCACACTGCTCGGCCTGCCGCAGAAGCAGGCCCGGGAATGCACGGGCTGAGAGGGGGGTTGTGCCGTCGATGGGGAATGTACGGGACGAACGTGGTAAAACGCCGCTCCGAATGTCAAGGCTGCACGCCCTCAGTGAACAGGACGTCAGACCGGGTACGGAGTCGGGATCGGCCGGGTACGGTGGGGCTGTGTCCGTTGCAGCCGCGGTCCTAGGAGGGAGCGACCGATGATTCTGCTTCGTCGCCTGCTGGGTGACGTGCTGCGTCGGCAGCGCCAGCGCCAGGGCCGCACCCTGCGCGAGGTGTCGTCGGCGGCCCGGGTCTCGCTCGGGTACCTCTCGGAGGTCGAGCGCGGCCAGAAAGAAGCGTCGTCCGAACTGCTCTCCGCCATCTGCGAGGCGTTGGACGTGCGCATGTCGATCGTGCTGCGCGAGGTGAGCGACGAACTCGCGCTCGCCGAGCTGGCGCACAACGAGGGTCTGACGTCCCGTCCGGTGCTCGAGCCGGTGGGGTCGGCGCAGAGCGAGCGCGTGCCGGGCGACCGCCTGGCGGGTGCCGGCGCGCCGAACCAGGTCAAGACCGCCAACCAGGTCGAGGTGGTCGCCGCGGCCTGAACGGGGCGCGGCGTGAGCGAGGGCGGTGCGGGCCGACGAGGCCCGGCACCGCCCTCACGCTTTGTCGACGACTTCGCCAGGTTTGTCACGGATCGTCACCAAGTGGTGCGCCGATCGAGTGATTGGCGGTGCCTGGCCTGGCCCGACGGGTTGTTCGCGGGCAAGGCTGGAGGTCCCCCGTGAGGGGAACCGAGGGAGGCCGACCATGAACCCGGTTGGGCAGCACCTTGGCACCACCGCCCCGGCCCGCGGCACGCGCCCGCGGCCCGAGGGCGGCTTCCCGGCCCGCACTCTGCGGGCCCTGCTGGACGGCGGCGTCCGCGACCGCGACGCGGCGACGTGGGCCGTCGCAGCCGTCCTGACCCTGGCGTGGTGGGCGGCCTTCGGCTGGCTCGCCGGCCTCGACACCGCGGGCCCGGCCACCGGCGCGGCCCTGTGCGGCGGCTGGAGCCTCAGCCTCCTGCCGGTCCACTGCGCCGCCCGCTTCCGCCGAACCGCGGCGGGGCGCACGCCGACGACGCAGAGCAGGCGGAGGGGCTGCCCCGGGCGGGGTGACCCGGGGCCACCGCCCCGACTCGCCGCCCGACCACCTCGAACGCGGGCGGGCCCGGCACCCCCCGAGGAGTGCCGGGCCCGTCGTGCGGGTCAGCGCGCGGCTACCACGGCATCGTCACGCCGCCGTTGGGGCGGAGGATCTGGCCCGTCATGAACTTCGCCGCGTCCGACGCCAGGTACGCCACCGCGTAGGCGATGTCCTCGGGCTCGCCGACGCGCTTGAGCGGCGACATCTTGAGCATCGGGGCGGCGACCGCGGCCTTGCGGGCCTCGTCCTCGGTGCCGTCCTCGGCCGTCCAGTGGCGGCCCGTCATGCCGGTGACCGTCCAACCCGGCGCGACCGCGTTGACCCGGACGCCGTTCGGGCCGACCTCGGTGGCCAGCGTCTTGGTGAGCTGCACGACGGCGGTCTTGGCGGTGCTGTAGCAGACCAGGCCCGCGTTGGTCGTGTCGATGGCGCTGGACGCCATGTTGACGATGCTGCCGGATCCCTGCTCGACCATGACGCGCGCGGCGGCGCGGCAGCCGTAGAAGACGCCCTTGAAGTTCACCGACAGCACCCGGTCGAGGTCCTCGTCGGTCGTCTCGATCACGGTGCTCGTGTGCATGATGCCCGCCACATTGGCCATCACGTCGAGGCGCCCGTGCGCGGCGACGGCGGAGGCCACCAGTTCGTCGACGGACGCCGCCGAGGACGTGTCGACGCGCGCCGCGGACGCCGTGCCGCCGGCCTCCGCGATCAGCTTCGCGGTCGCCTCGGCACCGCCCTCGTTGATGTCCGCGCACACCACGGCCGCGCCGAGTTCGGCGAGGACCTGCGCGCTGCTGCGGCCGATTCCGCTGGCGGCACCGGTGATGACGGCCACGCGGCCGGACAGATCGAGGGCTGTGCGCAACACGGGTTCCCCTCCCACGGAGTTCAGGGCCGGGATCCCGGGCCCATCGGGACCGTAGGCAGGATCTGACGAACAGTCAATAATCGTTGACCGGGGCGCTCGTCACCTCGTCCGCGGCGGATCCGCGCCCGGTCAGGAGCCGGACTGCTGGGCCAGGCACCAGCGGTGTGCGGTGCTGCCGACGGAGATCAGGCCGGAGTCGGCCAGCCCGTCGCAGACGTTGTCGGGAAGTCCGGACCCGCTGCCGGGAGTCGACGCGGGCAGCGGGCGGCGCGACGGGACGCCGCCGTGCTCCGGCCCCGGGCGGCGCGGCGGCTGCCGCGGCGGTTCGGCGGTGGGGGAGGCGGTGGGGGAGGCGGTCGCGGACGGCTGCGGCGTGTTCCACGCGGTGTGCCGCAGGCCGGCCGTGGCGACCGGGCCCGGCAGTGGCGGCAGCGGCACGACCGCGGGCAACGGCCCGAGGGGGTCCGGGGCGAGCGCCTGCGGGGCGGCGGAGACGCAGCCGGCCAGGAACGGCAGGCACAGCAGGGGGACGAGACGTCGCAGCGGCGGACGGCGCACGGCAACAGGGTTCACAGGGGCGGTCACATGGGTCACAGCGGTCACAGGGAGGCTCCTCCGGGTCGCGCACGCCGAACGCCCTGTACGACGACCCGGAGGCGGCGGAGTCACCGCGAATCCCCCGAACAGTTGACAGCGTTCGATCATCCGCCGGTCGGGTGACCGAAAAGTCTCACCAGGACCGACCGGAAACGACCGGAAAGCGGCGGAAATCTCCAGGTCACCGCGGGTCCGGCTGGCACCGCGGGCACCAGAACACCACGCGCGGCGGCTGCCCCGCGTCGACCCGGCGGATCGGCGTCCGGCAGCGGCGGCACGGCCGTCCCGCACGGCCGTAGACCCAGTGCTGCCGCCCGGGCCGGGTGTCTCCGGTGGTGACGTGGCCGTGCCGCGTGCGGTTCGCGGCAAGGGCGCGCTGCGCCAGGTCGGCCCAAGCGTGCAGGTCGCCCGCGTCGGCGACCGGGGCGAACGGGGACACACCGCGCAGAAAGCACAGTTCGGCCCGGTACACGTTGCCGATGCCCGCCAGGTTGCGCTGGTCGAGCAGGGCTTCGCCGATCGGCCGCGCGGGCTGCGCGGCGAGCCGGCGCGCGGCCTCGTCCGCGTCCCAGTCCGGGCCGAGCAGGTCGGGGCCCAAGTGGCCGACGACGCGGGCTTCGTACGCGGTGGGCAGCAGGTCGACGACCGGCATGCGCAGTCCGACGGCGGAGTAGTCCTCGTTGGTCAGCACGACCCGCACCTGGTCGCGGCCGCCCGGGATCCGGGCGTCGGGGGCCTGCACGCGCCACACACCGTCCATGCGGAAGTGCGTGTGCAGGGTCAGCTCGCCGTCGAAGCGGGTCAGCAGGTGCTTGCCGCGGGGTTCGATGCCGACCACGGTCCGGCCGCGCAGATCGACGGTCGCGTAGCGCGGGACCCGGAAGTCGGTGCGGGTGAGCATCCGCCCGTCCAGCGCGCCGCGCAGCTGCATGGCGGCCAGGAACACCGTGTCACCTTCGGGCATGACCCCATTGTCCGGGACCGGACGCCCTCCGCGGCGGGCAGCCCCGCGAAGGCCGGGCTGCGACCGCGGTCGCAGACCGCAACCGGTACCGCACCCGCGCGGCCAGGAACACGTGCGCGGCACCGGTTGCCGTTCTGCCTGCCCCTACCGTGGCGCGTGCAGGTTCGTCACGGGCGAGGCTCGCCTCCCCGGAGGGAGGAACGGATCGGCGCGTGGCCTCCGTTGCCCTCGATACTGCGCGACGGACGTGACCGGGGTGTTTCGTGCGGCAGGCGGGGACGTAACGAACAGGTCTCACCCGCGCAGCCGGAGGCCGCGCGGCGTCGCGTGGAACCCGGCGGCTTCCAGCGCCCGGCCGAGCGACGACGTCAGAATGCCCTCGCCGTCCGCGCGTTCCACGGTCAGCTTGCCCAGCGCGCCCTCCCGGACGGCCAGCGCGAGCGCGTCCACCGCGGGCTGCAGCCGCACCGGGTCCTCGGTCCAGCTCAGCAGCGAACGGCCGCCGCGTTCGATGTAGAGCACGAGTTCGCCGTCGACGAGCACGACCAGGGCCCCGGCCTTGCGGCCCGCCCGGTGCCCGCTTCCCGCGTCGCCGGGGCGTTCCGGCCACGGGAGTGCGGCACCGTACGGGTTCGCCGGATCGGCCGCGGCCAGCAGCAGCGCCCGGGGCCCGGCGTCCTCGCGCGCCCCCGCGGCCCCGCCGCGCGGTGCGAAGCCGCCCGGTCCGAGGGCGCCCGCGCCGAAACCGCCCGCCCCGAACGCGCCCGGCCCGCCGAATCCGTCGCCGCCCGCGGCCGCCGACTCGGCCCGCCGCTCCGCCGCCTGGTGCAGCGCCCGCAGCCGGTCCACCGCGCCGTCCGCGGCGAACTGCGCGGCGCCGAGGCCTTCCACGAAGTAGCCGCGGCGCACCCGCCCGGTCTCCTCGAACACCGACAGCACCCGGTACGCGGCCGAGAACCCGCCCGGGCTGCCCTCCGCGACCACCGCGCCGCGGGTGACGACACCGTGCCGGTCGAGCAGCGTCTCGGCGAGCGCATGCGCGCGCCGCGTCGGATCGGTCTCCCGGTCCGGCACCAGCGACCAGCGGCCTACTGCCGTCGGCGGCGCGGAGCGCATCGGCATCACCGGGCGGCCGCGGCTCAGCCCCGCATACCGGCCGCGCGGTGTGGCGCGGCGGGCCCGGTGGGCGGTCGAGCCCGCGGTCCGCCCGGACCCCATCAGGGCGCGCAGCGGTGCGAGCGTGTCGCCGGTGACGTGCCCGGCCCAGGCGAGATCCCACAGCGCCGACACGACTTCGCCTTCGCTCGGCGGGGCGCCGTCGGCCAGGGTCGCGGCGACCCGGTCGGCGATCTGCTTGAAGAACAGCCCGTAGCCGCCGTCGAGCGCGCCGAGCACCGCCTGGTGCAACGGGCTCGGATCCAGTGGCACCGGCGGCGGCATGAGCAGCGGTGCGGCGTCCGCCAGATACAGCGACACCCAGCCGTCGTTGCCCGGGAGGCCGCCGTGCCCGGCCCACACCACCTCGCCGGTCGCGCACAACTCGTCGAGCAGCGCCGGCTGGTAGCCGTGCACGCGGCCCGGCAGCACGAGCTTCTCCAGCGCGGAGGCGGGCACCGACGCGCCCTGCAGCTGCTCGATCGCCCGGACCAGCCCGTCCACGCCGCGCAGCCCGCCCGATCCGGCGGACGCACCCGTGGCGGCGGCGCCCTGCCACACCGGCAGGAACCGGGCGAGGGCGATCGGCGGCACCGGCTCGACTTCCTGCCGCAGCGCGGCCAGCGACCGCCGCCGCAGCATGCGCAACACCTCGGCGTCGCACCACTCGGTGCCCGCGCCGCCCGGCCGGAACTCGCCGGACACCACACGCCCGGCCGCGGCGAGCCGCTGGTACGCCCCGGTCACCACCGCCGTGCCCAGCCCGAACCGGGCCGCCGCGTCGACGGCGTGGAACGGCCCGCGGGTGCGGGCGTAGCGGGCCAGCAGATCGCCCAGCGGGTCCTTGACCGGCTCGGTGAACGCCTCGGGCACGCCCACCGGCAGCGGCGTGCCGAGCGCGTCGCGCAGCCGCCCGGCGTCCTCGATGGCCGCCCACTGCTCGGTGCCCGCGATGCGCACGCGGATGGCCCGCCGGGACTCCTCCAGCCCGACGAGCCACCGGGCGGTGTCCGGCGCGGTGCCGAGGCTGCGGGCCACGATCTCGTCGGTGGTCAACGGACCGAGCAGCCGCAGCAGGTCGGCGACGCCTTCCAGGTCGCGGGCGCGGCGGTCGTCCGTCAGGCGCTGCAGCTCGTTCTCGGTCCGGGCGACCACGTCCGCGTCGAGGAGTTCGCGCAGCTCGGCCTGGCCGAGGAGTTCGGACAGCAGGCGCGAGTCCAGCGCGAGCGCGGCGGCGCGGCGTTCGGCGAGCGGCGAGTCGCCTTCGTACATGAACTGCGCGACGTAGCCGAACAGCAGCGACCGGGCGAACGGCGACGGTTCGGGCGTGGTGACCTCGACGATGCGGACCTTGCGCGTCGCGATGTCGTCCATCAGCCCGGCCAGGCCGGGCACGTCGAACACGTCCTGGAGGCACTCGCGCATCGTCTCGAGGACGATCGGGAACGACCCGTACTCGCTCGCCACCGACAGCAGTTGGGCGGCCCGCTGGCGCTGCTGCCACAGCGGCGTGCGGCGGCCCGGCATGCGGCGCGGCAGCAGCAGCGCACGCGCCGCGCACTCGCGGAACCGGGACGCGAACAGCGCCGACCCGCCGACCTCGGCGGTGACCAGCGGCTCGACCTCGGCGGGTTCGAACACCGCGAAGTCCGGCGGCAGGCTGAACTCGGCGTCCTGGTCGCCGCCGCCGTCCGGGCCGAACGGGTCGCCGGTGTCCGGCAGCCGCAGCACGATGCCGTCGTCGCCGTGCATCGTCTGCACGTCGAGCCCGGTGCGTTCGCGCAGCCGCGCGGCCACCGCCAACGCCCAGGGGGCGTGCACCTGGGCGCCGAACGGCGAGTGCACGACGACGCGCCAGTCGCCGAGTTCGTCGCGGAAGCGCTCCACGACGAGGGTCCGGTCGTCGGGCACATGCCCGCACGCTTCGCGCTGCTCCTTGAGGTAGGCGAGCAGGTTGTCGACCGCCCACGGGTCCAGGCCCGCCGCGGCGACCCGCTCGCGGGCCTCGGCCTCCGGCATGGCGCCGACCTCGCGCAGGAACGCGCCGAGCGCGCGGCCGAGTTCGACGGGACGGCCGAGCGCGTCGCCGTGCCAGAACGGCAGCTTGCCGGGCACGCCGGGGGCGGGGGAGACGAGGACCTTGTCGTGCGTGATGTCCTCGATGCGCCACGACGACGTGCCCAGGGTGAAGACGTCGCCGACGCGCGACTCGTAGACCATCTCCTCGTCGAGTTCGCCGACCCGCGACTTCGACTTGCCGTCGCCCGCCGCCAGGAAGACCCCGAACAGGCCGCGGTCCGGGATCGTGCCGCCGCTGGTGACGGCGAGCCGCTGCGCCCCGGGGCGCGCGGTCACCGTGCCGGCCACCCGGTCCCACACCAAGCGCGGCCGCAGCTCGGCGAACGCGTCGCTGGGGTAACGGCCGGCGAGCATGTCGAGGACGGCTTCGTAGGCCGACACCGGCAGTGCCGCGAACGGCGCGGCCCGGCGCACGACGCCGAGGAGTTCCTCGACATCCCAGTCCTCGACCGACACCATCGCGACGATCTGCTGCGCGAGCACGTCGAGCGGGTTGCGCGGCGGCCGCACCGCCTCGATCGAACCGTCCCGCATCCGCTCGGTCACCACCGCGGTCTGCACGAGGTCGCCGCGGAACTTCGGGAAGACCACGCCGCGCGACACCGCGCCGACCTGGTGTCCCGCACGGCCGACCCGCTGCAGCCCGGAGGCCACCGACGGCGGCGACTCGACCTGCACCACCAGGTCGACCGCGCCCATGTCGATGCCCAGCTCCAGGCTGGACGTGGCGACCACCGCGGGCAGCCGCCCGGCCTTGAGGTCCTCCTCGACGACCGCGCGCTGCTCCTTGGACACCGACCCGTGGTGCGCCCGGGCCAGCACCGCCGGAGCGCCCTTCGCGCTGCCCGCCTGCGCCATCAGCTCGGCGGGAGAGGAGTCCTCGGGCATCGCCTCGCCGGTGGCGCGCTCGTAGGCGATCTCGTTGAGGCGCCCGCACAGCCGCTCGGCCAAGCGCCGCGAGTTGGCGAACACGATGGTCGAGCGGTGCGCCTGCACCAGGTCGACGATCCGCTCCTCGACGTGCGGCCACACCGACGCGCGCTGCACCTGGCCCAGCTCGTCGTACTCGGCGGGCTTGCCGGCCAGCTCGCCCATGTCCTCGACCGGCACCACGACGGAGAGGTCGAAGGTCTTCGCGGACGGCGGCTGCACGATGATCGCGTCGCGCGTCCCGCACAGGAACCTGGCGACCTCGTCGACCGGCCGCACCGTCGCGGACAGCCCGATCCGCCGCGCGGGCTTGTCGAGCAGCTGGTCGAGGCGTTCCAGGCTGAGCGCGAGGTGCGCGCCGCGCTTGGTCCCGGCGACCGCGTGCACCTCGTCGACGATCACCGTGTCGACGCCGCGCAGCGCATCGCGCGCTTGCGAGGTGAGGATCAGGAACAGCGACTCGGGCGTCGTGATGAGGATGTCCGGCGGCTTGGCGGCGAACCGGCGCCGATCGGCCGCGGGCGTGTCCCCCGACCGCACCCCGACCTCGACCTGCGGTTCCGGCAGCCCGAGCCGCACCGCGGCCTGCCGGATCCCGGTCAGCGGGCCGCGCAGGTTGCGCTCGACGTCGACCGCGAGGGCCTTGAGCGGGGAGATATACAGCACACGGCAGCGCAGCCGCGGGTCGACCGGCGGCGGCTCGGCGGCCAGCCGGTCGAGCGCGGACAGGAACGCGGCGAGCGTCTTGCCGGACCCGGTCGGCGCGACGACCAGTGCGTCCCGCTCGGCGGCGATGGCCGCCCACGCGCCGGCCTGCGCGGCCGTCGGCTCGTGGAAGGCACCCGTGAACCAGTCCCGGGTCGCGGGGGAGAACCCGTCGAGGACCGCGGACATGTCGGGGGCATCGTGGTCATGCATAGGCAATCCATCGTGCCAAGCCGGACCGACAAACGCGCCCCGTGACGCTGCGCTGACTCCGCCCGCCGCCCGCCGCCCGCCGCCCGCCGCCCGCCGCCCGCCGCCCGCCGCCCGCCGGCCCGGCTCAGCGCAGCGTGGCGGGGACGTCCATGGCCACGCACACCGCGCGCCACACGTCCTTGGCGTCGTACCCGGCGTCCAGCGCCTGCGTGACGGTACGCCCGCCCAGCTCGGCGATCACGTGGTCGCGGGCGAAGGAGTCGGCGTAGGTCTCGCCGAAGTGGGCGCGCATCCGTTCCCAGAAGTCGGTCAGTCGCATGCCCCCAGTATCCCGGCTGCGCCCCGGTTCCCGGCCGGGTGCGCGGCGGCGGCCGGCCGGGCGCGATTCCGGCGGAACCCCGGTGTCCACATACAGTGCAAGGCGTGACCACGACCCCCGCACCCCCCGGCGAAGACCACGGCGGCCTCGCGACCGCCGCTCCGGAGGCCGGTGACGGCCGTACGTCCGAACCCGCGGGCGATTCCGCCGCCCGTCCCCGCGAGCAGATGCCTCCGTGGCTGCCCCGCGCCGTCCTGATGATCCTCGGCATGATCATCGGCTTCATGCTGCTGCGCTGGGCTTTCGGGCACCTGCGCGGGTTCCTCATGGACCTGGTGATAGCGCTCTTCCTGGCGCTGGCCATCGAACCGGCCGTGGACAAGCTCGCCCGGCGCGGCGTCCGGCGCGGGGTGGCGACCGGGATCGTGTTCGTGGTGGTGCTGGCGGTGCTCGCGGCGATCCTCGCCGCGGTCGGCTCGCTGGTCGTCGACCAGGTCGCCAACCTGGCCCGCAACATGCCGCACTACGTCCAGTCGCTCCTCGACTGGATCAACCACCGGTTCCACACCGAACTGACGATGGACAAGATCCAGGGCGGCCTGTTCAAGGACTCCAACACCGTCCAGGGCTACGCCGAGAAGGTCGCGAACAACGCCCTCGGCTTCGGCCAGGCGGTCATCGGCGGCCTGTTCGAGCTGTTCACCATCGGCATGTTCACGTTCTACTTCGCCGCCGAAGGCCCGCGTCTGCGCCGCGCGGTGTGCTCGCTGCTGCCGCCCGCGAAGCAGACCGAGGTGCTGCGCGCATGGGAGATCGCTATCGACAAGACCGGCGGCTACCTGTACTCGCGGGCGCTGATGGCCCTGGTGTCGGCCGTCGCGCACTACATCTTCTTCCTGGTCCTGGGCGTGGACTACGCGCTGGCGCTCGGCATCTGGGTCGGCATCGTGAGCCAGTTCATCCCGACCGTCGGCACCTACATAGCGGCCGCGCTGCCGGTGCTGGTGGCGCTGACCCAGAGCCCGGCGGACGCGCTGTGGGTGATCGTGTTCGCGACCGCGTACCAGCAGTTCGAGAACTACCTGCTGCAGCCGCGCATCACGTCGATGACCGTGGACATCCATCCGGCGGTGGCGTTCGGCTCGGTCATCGCGGGCGCCGCGCTCCTGGGCCCGACCGGGGCGCTGATCGCCATTCCGGCGACGGCCACGGCGACCGCGTTCCTCTCGACGTACGTGCGGCGCTACGAGGTCAACGAGCACCCGCTGGCGGCCGCGGACACCAAGCCTCGCAAGCCCGCCAAGCCCGCGCGGGTGTCCGGACCGCGGCGCTACTTCCAGAACCGGAACAAGTGATAGCCGAGTGAGGCCCAGCCCGGCGGGATGTTCATCGCGTCCGTGATGTGGTCGACCTGGTCGAAGAACCAGCGGTTGATCTCCGGCGTGAACAGCAGCGCGAAGAGGAGCAGCGGGCCGAACTGCGCGTACGGGGCGATCGCCCGGCGGAAGTCGTAGGACAGCCACGGCTCGATGATCCCGTAGCCGTCGAGCCCCGGGACCGGCAGCAGGTTGAGCACCGCGGCGATGACCTGGAGCTGGGTGAAGAACGCGAAGGCCGCGTAGAACGGCGCCCCCGCGCTGTTGAACAGCGACGTGTTGAGGAGCAGCCCGCACACCGCGGCGATCGCCACGTTGGTGAGCGGTCCGGCCGCGGAGACCCAGCTGTGCTGGGCCCTGCTGCGGATGCGGCCGCGGTCGATGTAGACCGCGCCGCCGCTGAGCGGGATGCCGCCCATCAGCACGAAGATCGTCGGCAGGATGAAGGTGAACAGCGGGTCGCTGTACTTGATCGGGTCGAGCGTGAGATAGCCCTTGCCGATCACCGTCGTGTCGCCGGCGCGCAGCGCGACGAAGGCGTGCATGAATTCGTGCAGGCACAGCGAGATCAGCCACGCGCTCATCACGAACAGGAAGACCGCGATCCGCTGCTCGCCGCCGCCGTTCCAGGCGCTGGCGCCGGACGCGATGCAGACCACGATCAGGGCCAGGAAGAGCGCGGACGGCCGCACATGGCGGAGGTGCGAGCCGGGACGGGTCCAGGCGTCGGTCACGATCGGGCCTCTCCCGTCCGGGCGTGCGGTCTGCGGTCTGCGGTCTGCCGGGCGGGCCCGGCATGTCGGGAAGTATGCCGCGTCCCCGGTCCCGCGCACAGCGGGGGCCGGGGACGCGAGGTTCTTCCGACGGGTTTTCGACGGAATGTCCGCGGATCAGTGGAAGGCGTGCTCCGGGCCCGGGTACGTGCCGCCCACGACGTCCGCGGCGTAGGCGCGCGCCGCGTCGCCGAGGAGCGCCCGCAGGTCGAGGTACTGCTTCACGAACTTGGGCAGCTTGCCCTGGGTGAGCCCGGCCATGTCGGTCCAGACCAGCACCTGCGCGTCGGTGCCCGCGCCCGCGCCGATGCCGACGGTCGGGATGTCGAGCTGCTCGGTGACCCGCGCGGCCAGCTCTTCGGGGACCAGTTCCAGGACGACCGCGAACGCGCCCGCCGCCTGCATGGCCTTCGCGTCGCGGATGAGCTGAGCGCCCGCCTCGTCGCCGCGGCCCTGCACGCGGTAGCCGCCGAGCACGTTGACCGACTGCGGGGTCAGGCCGATGTGTGCCATGACCGGGACACCCGCGGTGACCAGCGCCTCGACCTGCGGCGCCATCGCGACGCCGCCTTCCAGCTTGACCGCGCCGGCGCCGGCTTCCTTCATGAAGCGCGCGCCGGTCTCCAGGGCCTGGGCGGGGGAGATCTGGTACGAGCCGAACGGCATGTCGGCCACGACCATCGCGCGCTTGGTGCCGCGCACGACCGCCGAGGTCATCATCACGATGTCGTCGACGGTGACGGGGATGGTGTTCTCGTATCCGAGGTGGTTGTTGCCGGACGAGTCGCCGACGAGCAGGACCGGTATGCCGGCCTCGTCGAACACCGACCCGATCATCGCGTCGTACGCGGTGAGCATCGGCCACTTCTCGCCGGTCGCCTTGGCGCGCGCCAGGTCGCGCACGGTCACGCGGCGGCCGGTGCCGGTGCCGCCGTACAGCGTGAGGCCGGGGCCCTCGGGGCTCTTCGGCGCGGTCGGCTGCGGCACGGCGGAGGGCTGCGGTTCGGACATGGTGAGACTCCTCATCTAGAGGCGCACGGACGGCGTCCCCTGACTCACGCCCATGGTGGCACGTGTCGGTCGAGGACGACAGACGCCTGCGGGCCTCCGCTGCGGCCGACGCCGAGGGCATGCCGACGGCCGCGGTTTGCCGAGTATTTACGATACGAGCCTAGACCGTTTCGTAAATACGAGTACAGTCGTGAGATAACGAAACGAGACTGAACCGTATCGAAATCCGGCCGCGAGGCCGGGAGTCCTGGGGGACCCCCTTGTCTGACCCGAACAACGCTGCCGCACCCGGCATACCCGGCCGCGGCACACCGCCGGCCACCGTCGACCCGCACATCCACCGCCGCCGCTGGGCGATCCTGGGCGTGCTGATCCTGTCGCTGCTGGTCGTCGTCCTCGACAACTCGATCCTCAACGTCGCCATCAAGGTCATCGCCGACCCGGACCAGGGCCTGGGCGCGTCGCAGAGCCAGCTCCAGTGGGCGATCAACTCGTACACGCTGGTCTTCGCGGGCCTGCTGTTCACCGCCGGCATCCTCGGCGACCGCTACGGCCGCAAGAAGCTGCTGCTGTTCGGCATGGCCGTGTTCGGCGTCGCGTCGCTGCTGTCGTCGATGGCGCAGAGCCCCGGCCAGCTGATCGCGGCCCGCGCGGTGATGGGCTTCGGCGCCGCGTTCGTCATGCCCGCGACGCTGTCCATCATCAGCAACGTCTTCGAACCGCACGAGCGCCCCAAGGCGATCGGCATCTGGTCCGGCGCCGTCGGCCTCGCCATCGCGATCGGCCCGATCACCGGCGGCGCGCTGCTCGAGCACTTCTGGTGGGGCTCGGTCTTCCTGATCAACGTCCCGATCGTCGTGGTCGGCATCACCGCGATGATCCTCATGGTCCCCGACTCCAAGGACCCGCGGCCCGGCAAGCTCGACCCCGTCGGCGTGCTGCTGTCCATCGCAGGCCTGGTCTCGCTCGTCTACGGCATCATCAAGGGCGGCGAGGACTCCTGGTCGAGCCCGCAGGTCATCGGCACCATGCTGCTCGGCGTCGCGATCCTCGGGGTCTTCGTCTGGTTCGAGAAGCGCAGCGACCACCCGGCGCTCGACGTCCGGCTGTTCCGCGAGCGCACCTTCTCCGCCGCGACCGCCGCGATAGGCCTGGTGTTCTTCGCGCTCATGGGCGTGACGTTCTTCATGGCCTTCTACCTCCAGTCGGTGCGCGGTTACACGCCGCTGGAGACGGGCCTCTTCCTGCTGCCGCTCGCCATCGGGCAACTGCTCTTCGCGCCGCGCAGCGCCGGCCTGGTGCGCAAGTACGGCGTCCGCGCCGTGACCACCGCCGGCATGCTCGTGGTCACCGGCACGTTCCTGGCCTTCCTGGCCGCGGACGCGGACACGCCGATGTGGCTCATGTGCGGCGTGTTCTTCTTCCAGGGCGTCGGCATGTCGCTGGTCATGCCGCCCGCGACCAACTCGGTCATGGCGAGCCTGCCGCGGGAGAAGGCCGGCGTCGGCTCGGCGGTCACCAACACCGTCCGGCAGGTCGGCGGCGCGCTCGGCGTCGCGGTCCTCGGCTCGGTCCTCTCGTCGGTCTACCGGGACCAGATCGCCGGCAACGGCGTTCCCAAGGGCGCCGACGAGTCGATCGAAGCGACCCTCGGTGCGGCCGCCCATGCGGGCCCGGCCGGGTCCGGATGGGTGGAACCGGCGAAGGACTCCTTCATCACCGCCATGCACGCCACCACCCTCGGCTCGGCCGCCGTGGCCGCGATCGGCGCGGTCGTGGTCTTCTTCTGGATGCCGCGCAAGCCTGCCGCGACTCCGGCGGAGGCTGGGGAGCAGGCGCGCGAGACCGCTAAGGTCTGAGTGATGACAACGCCGTTGACCGACCCTGCGCCCGCGGACGACGGCGCGCCCGGAACCTCCCGGGTGCCGGGCGCCCGGCCCCGGGGCCGCCCGCGCAGCGCCGTCGCCGAGCGCGCGATCCTCGATGCCACGATGCGCCTGGTCGCCGAGCAGGGCAGCCTTGCGGGGCTGTCCATCGAGGCGGTCGCCCAGGAAGCGGGGGTCGGCAAGGCGACCATCTACCGGCGGTGGCCGAACAAGGAAGCCCTGGTCATCGCCGCCCTGGAGGCCGCCGAACAACCGCTCCCCGCATTGCCGGGCGACAACGTGCGCGACGACCTGGTCCTGCTGCTCGACGCGATGCGGGTCAACCTCATCGACGCGCGGGCCGAGGGGCTGCTGTCCGCGGTCCTCGGCCAGGTCAAGCAGCATCCCGAACTGGGCCGCCGCTACCACGAGGTGGTCATCGAGAAGCGCCGCGATGCGATGCGCGACGTCCTGCGCCGCGGCATCGCCTCCGGGGAACTGCGCGACGACGTGTCCATCGAGCTGATGAAGGACCTGCTCGCCGCGCCGATGCTCACCCGCAAGCTGATGCAGGAACTGGACCTGCCGCCGGAGCTGCCCGCGCTGATCGTGGACACGGTGCTGGCGGGGATCGGCACCGACCGGCCGCAGTGCTGACCGTGTAGTGCTCGGCGAGCCGCCGGGCTCGGCGGCTCGTGTGTCTGCGGCGCTTGGCGGCGGGGTCCGCGGCGACTTTTGTGACCATCGTGTACCGGAACGGCTCCCGGGAGCCGATGGGGGAACCCCGAGGCGCGGCGTGCGCGTCCTGCAAGGACGTATGCGACATTCGGCGCGTGCCCCCGGCACGTGCTCGACCTTCCCCGGGAGACCGCCATGACTTGGCCCACCGCGACGGAGACCCGTGCCGAACCGGCCGCGCCGTCCGCCCGCCGCGGCCCCGCGTGGTGGCCCGGCTTCGGCCCGCTGATGCGCCGCCCGGCGTGGCGCCGCGGCCGGATCGCCGCGGGCTGCGCGGTGCTGCTCGCCCTGCTGATGGCCGGGCACGCCCTGGTGCCGAATACGCCCGGACACGTCGGGTCGCTGCTGGAAACGTTCCTGCCGTGGGTCGGGCTGCTCGTCCTGCCGCTGCTCGCCGCCGCCGCGGTACGCCGCTCGTGGACCGCGCTCGTGGCGACCGCGCTGCCGGTGGTCGTGTGGCTGGCGATGTTCGGCGGGACGGTGCTCCAGTCGGCCGGGAGCGGCCCGTACGACCTGCGCGTGGTCACCCACAACATCAACGCCGGGAACCCGGACCCGGCCGGCACCGCCCGCGCGCTGGCCGCCGAGAACGCCGACCTGGTGGCGCTGGAGGAGATCCCCGCCGGGCAGAGCGACCGCTACGGGGCCGTGCTCGACAAGAAGTACCCGTACCACGTGTCGGAAGGCACCGTGGCGCTGTGGAGCCGCTTCCCGCTGGCCGACGTCGCGCCGGTCGACCTGGGCATGGGCTGGACCCGCGCGCTGCGCGCCGAGGTCACGACGCCCAAGGGCCAAGCGGCCGTGTACGTCGCGCACCTCGCGTCGGTGCGGTTCGGCGGCAGCGGCTTCGCCGTCGGACAGCGCGACGACACGGTGCGCAAGCTCGCCGCCGCGGTCGACGCGGACACGGCCGAGTACGTCGTGCTCATGGGCGACCTCAACGGCCCCGTCGACGACCGCGGTCTCGCGCCGCTGACCGACGGACTCACCGACGCACAGGACGCGGCGGGCGGCGGCTTCGGCTTCACCTGGCCGTCGTCCTTCCCGATGGCGGCGATCGACCACGTGATGGTGCGCGGCTTCGACCCGGTGAGCGCGAAGGTGCTGGCGAAGACGCCGAGCGACCACCGGCCGGTGCGGGCGGACCTGAAGTTCTGACCGCCGCGTCGCCGAAGCTAAGCCGTCGAGCCGTCGAGCCGTCGAGCCGGCTCAGCGGCCGCGCGGCAGCCCCAGCACCCGCTGGGCGACGATGTCGCGCTGGATCTGCTCGGTGCCGCCGTAGATGCCGGCCGCTCGCGACCACAGGTAGCCGGTCATCGCGTCGGGGCCGAGCACGTCCAGGCGCAGCCGCCCGACGATCCGGTCGACGCGGGTGAGCAGCAGCTTGTCGAGGGAGCCCTCCGGCCCGGGGTCGGCGTCGGGGGAGCGGCCGCGGAGCCGGTCGCGGACCCGCAGGCGCAGGGCGTACAGCCAGCGTTCGGCGTGCCCGAGCCGCTCGGCGACGCGCGGATCGTCGGCGGCGGCCTGCGCGCGGGTCTCGGCGAGGGCCGCGGCCAGGCGCGAGGTCCAGCCGATGTCCGCCGGGCCGCGTTCGTAGCCGAGCAGGGCCATCGCGATGGCCCAGCCGTCGCCTTCCGCGCCCAGCAGGTCGGCGGCGGGCACCCGGACGTCGTCGAAGAACACCTGCGCGAACTCGCGGGTCTCGAACGCGGTGACGATCGGTTCGACGCGAACCCCCGGCGCGTCCATCGGCACCAGCAGGACGGAGAGGCCGTGGTGCCGGCCGTCGGGCTCGCCGGTGCGGCACAGCAGCAGGCAGCGTTCCGCCTCGACCGCGCCGCTCGTCCAGATCTTCGTGCCGGTCACCCGGTAGGCGTCGCCGTCGCGGCGGGCCCGGGTGGACAGGGCGGCGAGGTCGGATCCGGCGTCGGGTTCGCTGAAGCCCTGGCACCACGCGACGGCGCCGGACAGCAGGTCGGCGAGGTGCGTGGCGCGTTGCGCGGGTGTGCCGAAGCGGCGCAGCGCGTGGGCGAGATGGCCGATCGGCGGGACGGGCGGCATGCCGTGCGCGCCGAGTTCGTCGTTGACCACCGCTTCGTACGCCGCGGGCAGCCCCCGTCCGCCCGCTTCGGCCGGGAACGACACCCCGACGTACCCGGCGGCGTGCAGCGTGCGGTGCCACGCGACACGGTCGTCCGGATCGCCGCGCGGCCCCGTCGTGCGTATCCAGTCGACGAGGCCCGCACGGAACACGGCTTCGGGAGGGGTGTCGAGCGCGCGCAGATCCGGCAGCGGCTCCGGGGCCGCCGGTGTGCCCGTACCGGCGAGCCGGTGCGCCCGGCGCAGCCGCATGTGCGCGAGGTGCTCCCAGGTCATGCCGATGCCGCCGAGGATCTGAATCGCCGTCTCGCACACCGCGATTGCCGCCTCGGCGGACAGCGTGTGGGCGGCCGCGGCCACCGCGAGGGCGTCCGCGGGCGGGAGGTGGTCGACACCCCAGGCGGCGTGTGCGGCGATGGCGTCGGCGGCGGTCAGGTCGACCGCGGCGTCGGCGGCCAAGTGGGCGACGGCCTGGAAGGAGCCGACCGGGCGGCCGAACTGGCGGCGCATGCGGGCGTGTTCCAGCGCGTCGTCGAGAGCGCCGCGGGCGGTGCCGGCCAGGTCAGCGGCGGTGAGGGCGAGCGCGAAGGCCGCGGAGGGGCGGCCACTGGCGCGTTCCGCGGCGATCTCCCCGTCGAGGTAGGGCACCGGGACCATCGCGCGGGCGATCTCCCGGACGACAACGGCCACCTGCGCGGTTTCCGCCTCGGGTCCGGTGCTGCCGCCCGGGCCGCGCATGGCCATCAGCCCGGCGCTGCTCAGCGCTTCGAGCGCGGGCGCGGGATCGGTGTCCAACTGGCGAGTTCCGGAAGGCCGGAAGGCCTTCGCGATGCGCGCCGCGGTGTCGCGCAGGAGCCGGTCCTCGTCGTCGTCCGCCACGCGCGCACGCTAACAGCGCAATCTTTACAAAGAAAGAGTCCCGGACGGCCTGCGGTGGTGTGCCCGGTGTCAGCGCGGTGCCCGGCCGTTCGGCCCGCCGTCGGCCGGGAACGCGGCCTCGCCCAGCGTGAAGACCGGGTCGTCCGAGGGGGTGCCGATGCCGCGGAGCTTGTCGGGGTTGGTGAGCCCCTGCACGCCGACGACGCCGTCGTCCGCGGTCTCGAAAGCCAGGAGGATCCGGCGGTGGCCGAAGTCCAGCAGCACCGCGGGCGCGCCGTTGACGTCGATCCGGTACGCCGCGGTGCGGGCTTGCCGCCGCATGATGCCCAGCAGGAAGCGGACGACCTTCTCGGGGCCGAAGATCGGGTTGCGCGAGGCGGAGATCCGGCCGCCGCCGTCGTTCCACAGCACCACGTCGCGGGCCAGCAGCGCCTCCAGCCCGGCCCGGTCGCCGGTGGCCGCGGCGGCCACGAACCGGTCGACCAGGTCGAGGTGCTCGCGGCGGTCCACGGAGAACCGGGCGCGGTCCCCGCCGAGCCGCGCGGCGGCGCGGTGGTACAGCTGCCGGGCGTTGGCCGCGGAGATCGCCAGGGCGTCGGCGATGTCCTGGTACGGCAGCTCGAAGGCCTCGCGCAGCAGGTACACCGCGCGCTCCGGCGGCGAAAGCTGCTCCATCAGCCGCAGTGCGGCCAGCGACAGGGTCGCCCGCTGCTCGGCGGTCTCCGCGGGGTCGAGGGCGAGCCGTCCGGTGGGGACGGGCTCGGGCACCCACGGGCCGACGTAGGTCTCCCGCCGCCGGCGTGCCGACCGCAGCTGGTCGAGGGCGAGCCGGGTGGTGGCGGTGACCAGCCAGCCGCGCGGGTCCTCGATCGACGCCGGGTCGGAGCGCTGCCAGCGCAGCCAGGCGTCCTGCACGACGTCCTCGGCGTCGAACCAGCTGCCGAGCATCCGGTAGGCGAGGCCGAGCAGCACCCCGCGGTGCCGCTCGAAGGCCTCGTCCGCACCGGCGTGTCCCCGACCGCCGGGACGCGCCTCGGTCAGCGTGTCCGTCACACGGCCGCCGTCGCCCGCGGCGCGAGCGCCGGGGGCTGCAGGTGGGTGGTGACGCCGATCCGGTTCCACACGTTGATCGTACTGATCGCCAGGATCAGGTCGGCCAGCTCGCGGTCCGAGAAGGCGTCCTGCGCGGCCGCCCAGACCTCGTCGGACACACCGTTCTCGCCGAGCCGGGTGACGTCGTCGGTGAGCGCCAGTGCGGCGCGCTCGACCTCGGTGAAGAACGGCGACTCGCGCCACGCGCCGACCGCGAAGAGCCGGCGGACCTCCTCGCCCTCCTTGAGCGCGTCGGTGCTGTGCATGTCCACGCAGAAGGTGCAGCCGTTGAGGAACGAGGCGCGCAGCTTGATCAGATGGAGCAGTCCGTGGTCGACGTTCGCGCGGACGTAGTTCTCCAGGCCGAGGACGGCCTGGTAGCCCTCGGGGGCGGTCTTGGCGAGGTTCAGGCGCTGGTTCACGAGGGGTGCCTTTCCTGGTGCGGAGCGCCGCCGGGGGAGCGGGCGCGGTGACACACGAACGACGGGGCGGCGGTCTCCGGATGTGACAGCTTCGCCCGCTCGGAGATGTGATGCCAGTCACACGGGCATTTCCGCAGGTCAGGCGGGTGCCGTCGGAGGCCGGCGGGCTCCGGCGGCGCCGTTGTCCGGGTCGGGGATTTTGTTGGAGGGCCCGTAATGTGTTCGCAACCGGGACAGGCCAAGATGTACCCATGGATAAGCAGCAGGAGTTCGTGCTTCGCACTCTCGAGGAGCGCGACATTCGGTTCGTGCGCCTGTGGTTCACCGATGTGCTCGGCTTCCTGAAGTCGGTCGCCGTCGCCCCGGCCGAGCTGGAGCAGGCCTTCGCGGAAGGCATCGGCTTCGACGGCTCGGCGATCGAGGGCTTCGCGCGCGTGCACGAGTCCGACATGCTCGCCAAGCCGGATCCTGCGACCTTCCAGATACTGCCGTGGCGCGCCGAGGCGCCCGGCACCGCGCGCATGTTCTGCGACATCCTCATGCCCGACGGCTCGCCGTCCTTCGCCGACCCGCGGTACGTCCTCAAGCGCACCCTGGAGCGCGCCTCGGACCGGGGCTTCACGTTCTACACGCACCCCGAGATCGAGTTCTTCCTGTTCAAGGACAAGCCGCTGGACGGCACCCCGCCGACCCCGGTCGACCACAGCGGGTACTTCGACCACACGCCGCAGACGGTCAGCCACGACTTCCGGCGGCAGGCCATCACCATGCTGGAGAACATGGGCATCTCGGTGGAGTTCAGCCACCACGAGGGCGCGCCCGGCCAGCAGGAGATCGACCTTCGCTACGCGGACGCGCTCAGCACGGCCGACAACATCATGACGTTCCGGCTGGTGGTCAAGGAGGTCGCGCTCGAGCAGGGCGTGCACGCCTCGTTCATGCCGAAGCCGTTCTCGCAGTACCCGGGCTCGGGCATGCACACCCACCTGTCGCTGTTCGAGGGCGACCGGAACGCCTTCTACGAGGCGGGCGCCGAGTACCAGCTGTCCAAGGTCGGCCGGTCGTTCATCGCGGGCCTGCTCAAGCACGCCGCGGAGATGGCGGCGATCACCAACCAGTGGGTGAACTCCTACAAGCGGCTGTGGGGCGCGTCGGCGCGGACCGCGGGGATGGGCGGCGAGGCGCCGTCGTACATCTGCTGGGGCCACAACAACCGGTCCGCGCTGGTGCGCGTGCCGATGTACAAGCCGACCAAGGGCCAGTCGACGCGCATCGAGGTGCGGTCGATCGACTCGGCGTGCAATCCGTACCTGGCCTTCGCGGTCCTGCTGGGCGCGGGCCTCAAGGGCGTCGAGGAAGGCTACGAGCTGCCGCCCGGCGCCGAGGACGACGTGTGGGCGCTGACCGACGCGGAGCGCCGTGCGCTCGGCATCGCGCCGCTGCCGCAGAACCTCGCCGAGGCGATCGCGCTGATGGAGCGCAGCGAGCTGCTGCCGGAGGTGCTCGGCGAGCACGTGTTCGAGTTCTTCCTGCGGAACAAGCGGCAGGAGTGGGAGGAGTACCGCCAGCAGGTTACGCCGTTCGAGCTGGCGAAGTACCTGCCGGTCCTCTAGCCCGGGACACGCCGGACACCGGTCCACGACCGGTGGGGCCACCGCGCACCGACGCAGCAGCGCGCCGGCCGACCCGTCGGGTCGGCCGGCGCGGCTGTTTTTGTGCGCCCGGTGTCCGTGCCGTCACCGCAGCGGGCGCATCAGCTCCATGACGAAGCGCTTGAACGCGTCCGCTTCGTCGCCTTGCGGCAGCAGCTGCGGCGCGCCGCGGCGGACCAGGGCGATGCCGATCGCCATCATCCACGCGGCGAGCGCGTGCTGCCGGGCCTCCTCGGGCGCGAGCCCGAGTTCCTCGTTGATGCCCGCGCCCCATTCGAGGCGCTGGCGCGTGACGCGGTCCAGGAACGGGCCGACGACCGGGTGCTGGGAGTTGACCAGCAGCGTCGTGGTGACGTCCGCGCCCTGCGGGCCCGTGAACGCGAATTCGGTGAGCCAGCGTCCGCGTTCCACCGGGTCGGTGATGCGGGCGGCGGCCTCCATCATCGCGTCGGTCTCCGTGCACCACAGCTCCAGCGCGGCGTGGATCAGCGCGTCGCGGTCTTTGAAGTGCCAATAGAAACTGCCCTTGGTGGTGCCGAGGCGTTCGGCGAGCGGTTCGACCGCGATGGCGCCGAGCCCGCTTTCACGCATCGCCTCCAGGGCGGCACGCGCCCAGTCGTCGCGGGAAAGGGTGCGTCTGCCGGACCGAGCAGGGCCGTCGGTCCGGACATTGTCCGAGGGAACACCGTTGCGCATAGCACACACGCTAACGTAGGGTTACCTCCCGTACGGTGGCGTATGGAGAGTCGGCAAGACGGAGGATCCCCCGGGCCGTGGGACGGACGACCCGAAGGGACGGCTCGCCGTACACCATCGGGCGGGTGGCGTGTCACTGCCGGACATCGCGGTCGGGGGACTCGATGGCCGGCGACACGCCCGAGCCGTACGGCCGCCGGAGGCTTCCCTCCGGCGGCCGTGCGTGCGTCCGGACGGCGGGTCGCCTGTTGGGTCGCGGCGGCTCCGCGGATACGCTCGCCTGGTGACCACTTGGGACCCGGGATCCGGGGGCGTCTCGACCGCACGCCTGGTCAGGCTGGGTTTCACCGACGCCGCGGCGGCCGCCCGCCGGCTCGAGGACCCCGCCCTCGCCGGAATACGCGAAGACCCGCTCCTCCTCGAAGCGCTGTCCGCGACCGCCGACCCCGACCTGGCCCTGCTCGGCCTCGTCCGGCTGGCCGAAGCCGCCGACGACCGCGCGGTGCTGCTGTCCACGCTGGCCTCCGCGAAACCGCTGCGCGACCGGCTCCTCGGCGTGCTCGGCGTCAGCGCCGCGCTCGGCGACCACCTCGCGCGCCACCCCGAGGACTGGCGCACCCTCGTCACCTACGACGTCCAGGACGCGCACCCCACTCCCGAGTACTTCCGGCGCACCCTCGCCGCCGCACTCGAAGACCGCGCGCACGGCGCGCCGACCGGCGAAGAGGCGCTCGACACGCTGCGCGTCGCCTACCGCCGCTGCCTGCTCTCCATCGCCGCCCGCGACGTCTGCGGCACCGCCGACGTCGCCCAGGTCGCCGCGGAACTCGCGGATCTGGCCGGCGCCACGCTCGACGCGGCCCTCGACATCTCCCGCCGCGATCACCCCGCCGACGCCGCGCAATGCCGCCTCGCCGTCATCGGCATGGGCAAATGCGGCGGCCGCGAACTCAACTACGTCAGCGACGTCGACGTCGTCTTCGTCGCCGAAGCACCCCCCGGCGTCGACGAAGGCCCCGCCCTCGCCGCCGCCGGCCGCCTCGCCGCCGCCCTGATGCGGGCCTGCTCCGCGACCACCCGGGAAGGCAGCATCTGGCCGGTCGACGCCAACCTGCGCCCGGAAGGCCGCAACGGGCCGCTCGTCCGCACCCTCGCCAGCCACATGGCCTACTACGAGCGCTGGGCCAAGACCTGGGAGTTCCAAGCCCTGCTCAAAGCCCGCCCGGTGGCCGGCGACCTCGCCCTCGGCAAGCGCTACGCCGACAGCATCGCCCCGCTCGTGTGGACCGCCGCGCAACGCGACAACTTCGTGCCCGACGTCCAGGCCATGCGCCGCCGCGTCGTCGACTCCATCCCGCACGGCGAAGTCGAACGCGAACTCAAGCTCGGGCCCGGCGGCCTGCGCGACATCGAATTCGCCGTCCAGCTCCTCCAGCTCGTGCACGGCCGCGCCGACGCCTCGCTGCGCAGCGGTTCGACCCTCCACGCACTGGGCGCGCTGTCCACGGAGGGCTACGTCGGGCGCGCCGACGGGGCTTCACTCGACGAGGCGTACCGCTTCCTGCGCCTGCTCGAACACCGCATCCAGCTGTTCCGGCTGCGCCGCACCCATCTGCTGCCCACCGACCCGGCCGACATGCGCCGCCTCGGCCGGTCGCTCGGGTACCGCAGCAACCCCGTCGGCGAACTCGAGGCCACCTGGCGGCGCACCCAGCACGAAGTACGGCGCCTCCACGAGAAGCTCTTCTACCGGCCGCTCCTCGACGCCGTCGCCCGCCTCCAGCCCGGCGAGACCCGGCTGACCCCGACGGCCGCCGCGCAGCGCTTCGAAGCCCTCGGCTACGCCGACCCGGCCGGCGCGCTGCGCCACCTCGAAGCGCTGGCCTCCGGCGTCAGCCGCCGCGCCGCGATCCAGCGCACCCTGCTGCCGGTCATGCTCGGCTGGTTCGCCGACTCCGCCGACCCCGACGCGGGCCTGCTGGCGTTCCGCCAGGTGTCCGACGCGCTCGGCAACACCCACTGGTACCTGCGGCTGCTGCGCGACTCGGGCGCGGGCTCGGCGGGCGGCGCGGCCGCGGAGAACATGGCGCGCGTCCTCGCCTCCGGCCGCCTCGCCCCCGACCTCCTGCTGCGCGCCCCCGAGGCGGTCGCGCTGCTCGGGGACCCGGACGGGCTGCGGCCGCGCTCACGCGCCGCGCTGGAAGCGGAGGTCCAGGCCGCGGTCGGGCGGGCGCCCAGCGCCGAGGTCGCCGTGCAGATCGCGCGGAGCGTCCGGCGCCGCGAACTCTTCCGGATCGTCGCGGCCGACGTGCTCGGCCACCTCGATGTGGACGCGGTCGGCCGCGCCCTGTCGGACGTCACCGCGGTCACGCTCAGCGGCGCCCTGCGCGCCGCCGCCGACGGCTACGCCCGCGACACCGGCACCGCCGTCGGCACCCGCCTCGCGGTCATCGCGATGGGCCGCTTCGGCGGCCACGAGCAGGGTTACGCGAGCGACGCCGACGTGCTGTTCGTCCACGAGCCCGTGGAAGGCGTCGACGAAACCGCCGCCGCCAAGCAGGCGCACGCGATCGCCAACGAGATGCGCCGCCTGCTCCAGCTCCCCGCGACCGATCCGCCGCTGGTCGTCGACGCCGACCTGCGCCCGGAAGGCCGCCAAGGGCCGCTGGTGCGCACCCTCGCGTCGTACCGCGCCTACTACGAGCGCTGGTCGAAGCTGTGGGAGAGCCAGGCGCTGCTGCGCGCCGCACCGGTCGCCGGGGACGCCGACCTCGGCGCCCGCTTCCTCGAGATGATCGCGCCGCTGCGCTGGCCGGAGCACGGGCTCACCGACGCCGACGTCCGCGAGATCCGCCGCATGAAGGCCCGGATCGAAGCCGAACGCCTCCCGCGCGGCGCCGACCCGACCACCAACACCAAGCTGGGCCGCGGCGGCCTGGCCGACGTGGAATGGGTCGCCCAGCTCCTCCAGATGCAGCACGGCCACGCCATCCCGGAACTGCGGACCACGGGCACCCGCGACGGGCTCGCCGCGGCGGCCGAAGCCGGCGTGCTGGACGCCCAGGACGCCAAGGTCCTCGACGAGGCCTGGCTGGAAGCCACCCGGGTGCGCAATGCGGTGATGGTCGTGCGCGGCCGCCCGTCCGACACGTTCCCCTCGGACGTGCGGGAACTCGCCGGAGTCGGGCGCCTGCTCGGCTACCGCGGCACGGGCGACGGCGCGGTCGGCGCGGGCACCGTCATCGAGGACTACCGGCGCATCACCCGGCATGCCCGCGCCGTGGTCGACCGGGTGTTCTACGGCGAGGTCGACGAGGCGCCGGCCGGTTCGCGCTGACCGCCGGGCGGTTCGTCGTGTTTCTCGCGCGACCGCGGATCGTCCGGCGGGTAGCGCGGGAACTTGTACGCGGAGTGCCCGTTGACCAGGCACTGGATGCCGAACCCGGCGGCCAGTGTGATCCATCCGCCGACGGCGTCGAGCAGGAAGTGGTTGCCGGTCGCCATGATGACGACCAACGTGAACAGCGGGTAGATGAGCCCGAGCACCCGCACCCACATCGGCCTCGCGAACTTCCAGATCGCGAGCGCGCACCACGTCGACCAGCCGATGTGCATCGACGGCATCGCGGCGTACTGGTTGGACACGCTCTTCATGTCACCGGACGCGAGCGAGCCCCATGTGTGGTGCACCAGCACCGTGTCGATGAAGTCGCCGCCGGGCAGCAGGCGCGGCGGAGCCAGCGCGTAGAAGAAGTAGCCGAACAGCGCCAGTCCGGTCGTGAGGAACAGGACGGTGCGAACTGCCCGATATCGCCCGGGATGCCAGTGGAACAACCACACAAGCACACCGATGGTGATGATGAAGTGCAGCGTGGCGTAGTAGTAGTTCATGCAGACGATCAGCCAGGTCACGCTGTTGACCGCGTGGTTGATCGTGTGCTCGATGTCGATGTGCAGCGACTTCTCGAAGTCGAGAAGGTCCCACGCCCGTTGGATCGCCAGCGACTCGCGGTTCGGCACCGCGTTGCGAATGAGGGAGTAGACCCAGTAGCTGAGGGCGACCAGCGCCAGTTCGACGACGAAGCGCGGGCGGCGCGGTGTGCGCATATACGTACGGAGCTGCGCCGCACGCGATTTCGGGGACGGCGTGGGCAGCGGACGCTCCTGGGTCGGTGTTTCCCCCATAGAGTCCAAGTCTGCCAGAGAGGGCGCCTGCCCTCCTCACCCGCAGGGAGGGTTCCGCCCGTGGCGTGTACCTCCGGGAGATGAGCCCGGGTGAGGGAAGCGGCAGGCCGGGGACCCGCAGGCGTGCTGCGGGCCCCGTGCGCGGTACCTCCGGAGGGGGTCAGGCCGCGGTCAGAACGAGCTTGCCGCGGACGTGTCCCGTCTCGCTCGCCCGGTGTGCGGCGGCCGCGTCGGCGAGCGGGTAGACGCCCGCGATCGGCACCGTGAGGCGCCCCTCGGCGTGCAGCTCCGCGGCGCGCTCCAGCGCCTGCCGCAGGTAGTCCTCGCCGTCGTGCCCGCTGGAGAACCGGACGCCGTGTGCGCCCGCGTCCGCCGGGTCGACGATGCTCACCACGCGCGCCGGATCGCCGGTCAGCGCGACCGAGACGCCGACCACGCCGCCGCCGACCAGGTCCACCGCGGCGTCCACGCCGGACGGCGCCAGGGCCCGGACCCGGTCGGCAAGGCCTGCGCCGTACACGACCGGCTCGGCGCCCAGCCCGCGCACGTAGGCGTGGTTGGCATCGCTCGCGGTGCCGATGACGCGGATGCCCTCGGCCCGTGCGAACTGGAGTGCGAGGGTGCCCACGCCGCCCGCGGCGGCGTGCACCAGCACGGTGTCGCCGGCCTGCGCCTTGACCTCGGCGAGCGCACGGAACGCGGCGTCCGCGGCGGTCGGCAGCGCGCCGGCGAGGTCCCACGGGAGGGTGTCGGGCTTACGGGCCAGGCGGTCGGCGCCGGCCAGGGCGTACTCCGCGTACGTGGCGGTGCCCATGCCGAACACGGGGTCGCCGACGGCCCACTCGGCCACGTCGGCGCCGACCGCGTCGACGACGCCCGCGACGTCTTGGCCGGGCACGTGCGGCAGCTCCACGGGGAACACCGCGGCGAGCAGGCCCGCGCGGATCTTCCAGTCGAGCGGATTGACCCCCGCGGCACGCACCCGGATGCGGACCTGGCGCGGGCCGGGCAAGGGGAGCGGGGCGTCGGCGACGGCGAGGACGTCGGCGGGACCGTGGGCGGCGAATCGGACGACGGCGGGCATGGGATCTCCTCGGGGGTACGACGACTGAACCACACCGTTCAGTATTGAGAAATGACTGAACCGTGTAGTTAAATCATGGGGACGGGGCGGGATCGCCCCGTCCGCTTCGTTGTCGGGAACACCACGACCGTGCCAGCCCTTGACCCGGTGAGGGAGAGGACCGCGCTGGCTAGGATCGCGGGTCCCTGGTTACCGCCTCCGGGAGGGCGCACCATCATGGGCATGGACATGGACCGCCGCGAGCTGGCCGACTTCCTGCGCCGCTCCCGCGAACGCCTCCGCCCCGCCGACGTCGGGCTCCCGGAAGGCAGCCGCCGCCGCACCCCCGGGCTCCGCCGCGAAGAAGTCACCGCGCTGGCCGGCATGTCCCCGGACTACTACATGCGCCTCGAACAGGCCCGCAGCCCGCAGCCGTCCACCCAGATGCTCGGCGCGCTCGCCCGCGCGCTGCGGCTCAACGACGACGAGCGCGACCACCTCTACCTGCTCGCCGGGCACCGCCCGCCCGCCGGACGGCACGCGGGCGAGACCATCAGCCCGGCGCTGCGGCACCTCCTCGACCGCATCGAGGACACGCCCGCGCAGATCCTCAGCGACCTCGGCGACCTGCTCGCCCAGAACACCCTCGCGCAGGAGCTGTTCGGCGGCGTCTGCACGGTCTCCGAGCACGGCCGCAACGTCGTGTGGCGGTGGTTCACCGACCCCGCGGTCCGCGCCGCCTACCCCGCCGAGGACCACGAGCACCAGGCCCGGATCCAGGTCGCCGACCTGCGCGCGGCCGTCGCCCGCAGGTCCTACGACCCGGCCAGTACCCGGCTGGTCGCCCGGCTGCGCGCGGCCAGCCCGGAGTTCGCCGTGCTGTGGGACCGGCACGAGGTCGGAGTGCGGCGCAGCAGCCGCATGCGCGTCCTGCACCCGGTCGTCGGACTCGTCGAC
Source organism: Yinghuangia aomiensis (assembly GCF_039542225.1). Taxonomy (NCBI): domain Bacteria; kingdom Bacillati; phylum Actinomycetota; class Actinomycetes; order Kitasatosporales; family Streptomycetaceae; genus Yinghuangia; species Yinghuangia aomiensis. The sequence continues at coordinate 84,359 of NZ_BAABHS010000030.1, forward strand.
CTCGGGCTCGAACGCCTCCTCACGCCGAGCGAGGACCAGCAGCTGCTGATCTTCACGCCGCCGCCGGGCTCGCCGTACGCGGCGCAGCTCGAACTGCTCCGCGTGGTCGGCGGCGAGACGTTCGCCGCCGCACCGGCCGCCGAGGTTACGGTTGCGCCATGAGCGACCTCGACACCCATCCCGCCGTCCGGGTCTGCGGCGGCCGCGACGGCGTCTCCGCGGAGCCCGTCCACGAACTGATCGCCGGCCGCGAGGTGAGCCTGGGCACCGGGCACCCCGTCCGGCGCGTCCTGCCCACCCTCGGCCGCCGCATGGTCGGCGCCTGGTGCTTCGCCGACCAGTACGGCCCCGACGACGTCGCGGGCCAGGAAGGCATGCAAGTCGCGCCGCACCCGCACATGGGCCTCCAGACCGTGTCGTGGCTGCGCCAGGGCGAGGTCCTGCACCGCGACAGCGTCGGCAGCCTGGCCCACGTCCTGCCCGGCCACCTCGGCCTGATGACGTCCGGCCGCGGCATCGCGCACTCCGAGGAATCCCCGGACCCGCACCCGACGTTCCTGCACGGCGTCCAACTGTGGGTCGCGCTGCCGGACGCGCACCGCAACACGGCGCCGGCCTGGGAGCACCACACCGAACTGCCGACGTTCTCCGCGCCCGGGCTCGACGGCACGGTCATCATGGGCGAGTTCGACGGCGCCTCGTCGCCGGGCACCGCCTACACGCCGCTGGCCGGCGCCGACCTGACCCTCGCCGCGGGCGCCGACGTCCGCATCCCGCTGAACCGCGACTTCGAGTACGCCGCCATCGCCAACGAACCCGGCGCGGTCGTCGACGGCGTCGCCCTCCCGGTCGGCTCGCTGCTCTACCTCGGCTGCGGCCGCGGGGACCTCCACTTGCGCGCCGACGCGGCCGCCAACGTCGTCCTCATCGGTGGCGAGCCGTTCGACGAAGAGATCGTCATGTGGTGGAACTTCGTCGCCCGCACGCACGACGAGATCGCGGAGGGCCGCCGGCAGTGGCAGGCCGACGAACGCTTCGGCACCGTCCACGGCTACCACGCCCCCCGCCTGGACGCCCCGTCCCTCCCGGCCACCCCGCTGAAGCCGCGCGGCCGGGCGCGCTGAAGAGTCCCGCCGCGGGCGGCCGCACGCAGCACGTCGGAAATCCGAAAGCCCCCGCCAGAGCGAGTCATGGCGGGGGCTTTCGAGTGCGGCGGGCTCAGCGGGTGAGCGGGCCGATCAGAGGTCGAAGTACATCTCGAACTCGTGCGGGTGCGGGCGCAGACGGATCGGGTCGACCTCGTTGGTGCGCTTGTAGTCGACCCAGGTCTCGATGAGGTCCGACGTGAACACGCCGCCTTCGAGGAGGTACTCGTGGTCGTCCTCGAGCGCGTTCAGCACCTCGGGGAGCGAGCCCGGGACCTGCGGAACGGCCGAGTGCTCCTCGGGCGCCAGCTCGTACAGGTCCTTGTCGACCGGCTCCAGCGGCTCGATCTTGTTCTTGATGCCGTCCAGGCCCGCCATCAGCATCGCGGAGAAGGCCAGGTACGGGTTCGACGACGGGTCCGGCACGCGGAACTCGATGCGCTTGGCCTTCGGGTTCGAACCGGTGATCGGGATGCGGATGCACGCCGAGCGGTTGCGCTGCGAGTAGACCAGGTTGACCGGCGCCTCGAAGCCCGGGACCAGGCGGTGGTACGAGTTGATCGTCGGGTTCGTGAAGGCGAGCAGCGACGGGGCGTGCTTCAGCAGACCGCCGATGTAGTAGCGCGCCATGTCCGACAGGCCCGCGTAGCCGACCTCGTCGTAGAACAGCGGCGCGCCGTCCTTCCACAGCGACTGGTGGCAGTGCATGCCCGAGCCGTTGTCACCGAAGATCGGCTTCGGCATGAAGGTGGCGGTCTTGCCGTTGCGCCACGCGACGTTCTTCACGATGTACTTGAAGAGCATCAGGTCGTCGGCCGCACCCAGCAGGGTGTTGAACTTGTAGTTGATCTCGGCCTGGCCGGCGGTGCCGACCTCGTGGTGCTGGCGCTCGACCTCGAGGCCCGCGGCGGCCAGCTCGAGGGAGATCTCGGCGCGCAGGTCGGCGAAGTGGTCGACCGGCGGGGCCGGGAAGTAGCCGCCCTTGTAGCGGACCTTGTAACCGCGGTTGCCGCCCTGCTCGACGCGGCCGGTGTTCCAGGCGCCCGCGACCGAGTCGATGTGGTAGTACGACTCGTGCTGGTTCGTCTCGAAACGCACGTCGTCGAACACGTAGAACTCGGCCTCGGGGCCGAAGAACGCGGTGTCCGCGAGGCCGGTGCCGGCCAGGTAGCGCTCGGCCTTCTTCGCGACGTTGCGCGGGTCGCGGCTGTACTCCTCATCCGTGAGCGGGTCGTGGATGAAGAAGTTGATGTTGAGCGTCTTGTCCTTGCGGAACGGGTCCATCCGGGCCGTCGACAGGTCCGGGCGCAGGGCCATGTCGGACTCGTGGATCGCCTGGAAGCCGCGGATCGAAGAGCCGTCGAACGCGAGCGTCTCCGCCGGCTCGAAGATCTCGGCCGGGATCGTGAAGTGCTGCATGACGCCAGGCAGGTCGCAGAACCGGACATCGACGAACTTCACGTCGTTGTCGGTGATGTACCGCGACACCTCGTCGGCGTTGTTGAACATCCATGCCTCCTCGACCCGGCTCCGGGCTCGGGTAGCTTCTCGTTCTCGGGGGCGGCCCTTCTCCCCGCTGGCCACTGGTCCCGAAGGTAGGACGAGGCGGTTTCCCGCCGGTGTCCCGAATGTTTCACACAAGTTACGCGGTCGCCCAATCGGGCCACTACGGTTGCCACCGGACGGATCTTGCCGCATCCTGCACGTTTGCCCCGGTGGGGATGTAGCCCACGTCACTCATCTACCTTGGTGGGGTGGACAGGAAACGACGCGGGACCGCCGCACCCAAGCCCGCCGCGCCGGCCGGCACCGAGCCGAAGCCCGCGCGCACCACCGCATCCCGAGCCCAGGGGAGCCAGGCGCCCCAGGGCGGCGCGAAGCCCGCCCGGCCGCGCCCGGCGAGCACTCCCGCCCCCGAGCCCGACGACTTCGGGTACAGCGGCAAGCGCCTGGGCCTTCCGGAGGACGGCCCCGGTTCGCTCGCCTCCACCGGACGCCGCCTCGGCGCCCTGGCGATCGACTGGGGGCTCTCCTATGTGATCGCCCTCGCGTTCCTCGGCCACGGGCAGCTCAACGCGACCGGCACCAGCTTCGGCACGCTCGCCGTGTTCGCCGCGGAGAACCTGCTGCTGGTCAGCACCCTCGGCTACACCGTCGGCAAGCGCATCATGGGCCTCCGCGTGGTCTCCGTCACCCGCCCGTACCTGACCCCGCTCGCCGTCGTGCTGCGCACGCTGCTGCTCTGCATGGTCTTCCCGGCGGCCATATGGGACCGCGACGGCCGCGGCCTGCACGACAAGGCGGTCGGCACCGCGGTGATCCGGGCCTGACCACACGTACCACGAAGAACGGCGGTGGCGCCGCGACCCGCAGGGGTCGCACGCCACCGCCGTTGCGTTGGTGGGGGTGAATCTCGGAAGGGCCGGGTCAGCGGCGCGGACCGCGCGGCATGCGCGCGTTCTTCGGCATCGGGCCCTTTGGCACCGGCATGTTGTCCAGCAGCCCGCCGAGCGCCCGCAGCCGGTCGTTGACCGTGCCGACCTGGGCCTTCGACATGGTGCGCGGCAGCTTCATCATGTGGCCCTGGAGCTTGCGCAGCGGCACCTGGCCCTCGTCGTCGCCGACGATGATGTCGGTCACCACGACGCCTTCGGCGACGCGCGACATCTTGCGCTTCTCGGCCGCCAGCAGGTTCGCCACCCGGCTCGGCTGGCCTTCGCCGACCAGCACGATCCCGGCCTGGCCGACCGCCCGGTGCACGACGTCCTGGTTGCGGGTGACGGCCACCGTCGGCGTCACGGCCCAGCCGCGCCGGAGCGACTGCAGCACCGCCGCCGCGGCACCGGGAGTGCCTTCCATCTGCCCCAGCACCGCCTTCTCGGCGCGCCGCCCGAAGACGAACGCCGCCGCGACGATGCCGAAGAGGAAGCCGAGGATGCCGAGGATGATGGGGTGGTCGATCAGGAAGCCGATCGCCAGGAACACCCCGAGGACGCCCAGGCCCCACGCCGCCACGACCAGTCCGACCTTCGAGTCGGACTTCTTTGTCATCTGGTAGGCGAGCCGGATCTGCTGAAGCCGGCCGCTCTTCTCCGATGATTCCTTGCTCGCCATGCGCACAGGATACCCAGGCGCGTCCCGGGTTCGGCGGGGGCGGGGCCGCCTTGATACGGCGGCCCCTGAGGTCAGACCCGGACGGTGCTCACGCGGGGCGCGGGCGCCTCGTTCGCGAGCCGTTCCAACAGGTCCGTCGCCTCGGCGCGGGCGCGGGCCCGGCGGCGGTCGTCGCACACCGCGTCCCACGCGTTGCGCCGCGCGGTGCGCTGGCCGCCCTGGAACAAGAACAACGACTCGACGGTACGCAGCACCGCCCCCACGGTGGCCTTCCGGGCCGACGCCCCCCGCTCGATCGCATCCCGCACCGCGGCGGCGTTGCCGCGGGCGATCCGGCCGAACGGAACGTCTCCGACCTTGCCGACCTGCATGGCTGCTGTCCCCCTGTCACCGGCCCGGGAACCGGGTCCGGATAGGTGTGTGAAGGCGTCTGGCGCGGTGCGTTCCACCCTCGCCACCCTGTGTTACCAGGGCATGACCTAAGGGTCAAACCATCGTGAACAACTGAAACGCGACCTTTGCGGATTCGGTCGTTCGGCTCACGAAGACCAGCCGGATGCCGCCGCGCGAAATCCGCGCACGCCCTCGCGCGCGCCTCATGCGTGCGCCGTCGCGCCCGTTTCGCGCCGGTCCAGCGCCTGGCGGTACAGCCGCCCCGCGCGGTACGACGAGCGGACCAGCGGCCCGGACATGACCCCGGCGAAGCCGATGTCCTCGGCCTCCTCCTTGAGCCCGACGAACTCCTCCGGCTTGACCCACCGCTCCACCGGGTGGTGGCGCACCGTCGGCCGCAGGTACTGGGTGATCGTCAGCAGCTCGCAGCCCGCGTCGAACAGGTCCTGCATCGCCTGGCTGATCTCGTCCCGCTCCTCGCCCATGCCCAGGATCAGGTTGGACTTGGTGACCAGGCCGGCCTCGCGCGCCGCGGTGATGACCTGCAGCGAGCGCTCGTACCGGAAGCCGGGGCGGATCCGCTTGAAGATCCGCGGCACGGTCTCGATGTTGTGCGCGAGCACCTCGGGGCGCGACGAGAAGACCTCGGCGAGCTGGTCGGGCTGCGCGGTGAAGTCCGGGATCAGCAGCTCGACGCCGGTGCCCGGGTTCAGCGTGTGGATCTGCCGGGTGGTCTCGGCGTACAGCCAGGCCCCGCCGTCCGGCAGGTCGTCGCGGGCGACGCCGGTGACCGTCGCGTATTTCAGGCCCATCGCCTGGACCGACTCGGCGACCCGGCGCGGCTCGTCGCGGTCCAGCTCGGCCGGCTTGCCGGTGTCGATCTGGCAGAAGTCGCAGCGCCGCGTGCACTGGTCGCCGCCGATGAGGAACGTCGCCTCGCGGTCTTCCCAGCACTCGTAGATGTTCGGACAGCCGGCTTCCTCGCACACCGTGTGCAGGCCTTCGCGGCGCACCAAGCCCTTCAGCTCGGTGTACTCCGGGCCCATCTTCGCGCGGGTCTTGATCCAGGACGGCTTGCGCTCGATGGGGGTCTCGGCGTTGCGGACTTCGAGGCGAAGCATCTTGCGGCCGTCGGGTGCGACAGCGGACACACGAACTCCCTTGTACGGAGTGGTAGCCGGTTCGGCTCGGCGCGGGCGGTGCCTCCAGGGTACGCCCCGGGTTTCGGCCGTCCGGAACCGGCAACGTGCCGGGTCGGCCGGTGATTCCCGTCAGACGCCCAACGGCGCGAAGACCGCGGCCATGTGCCGCTGCACGACCGGCAGCACCTCGGCGACCGGCACCGGGCGGCCCAGCTCCTCGCTGAGCGACGAGACGCCCGCGTCGCGGATGCCGCACGGGATGATCCGGTCGTACCACGTCATGTCGGGGTCGCAGTTGAGGGCGAAGCCGTGCATGGTCACCTTGCGGGAGACCCGGACGCCGATCGCCGCGAGCTTGCGGTCGTCGCCGCGCTGGCCGGCGTTGGACGGCGCGTACTCGGGCCCGGCGAGCCGCGGGTCGAACTCCGGGTGGGCCCGCGGGTCCGGCGCCGCGATCCGGGCGTCGAGCCGCAGGTTCAGACCGCCGGACGGGGCTGGGGCGGGCACCGGGTCGCCCAGCACCCACACGCCGCTGCGGCCTTCGATCCGGGTGGTCTCCAGGCCGAATTCGGCGCAGGCGCGGATGAGGGCTTCTTCGAGGCGGCGCACGTGCGCGACCACGTCGACCGGCTCGGTCAGCCGCACGATCGGGTAGCCGACCAGCTGGCCGGGGCCGTGCCAGGTGATCTTGCCGCCGCGGTCGACGTCGACGACGGGAGTGCCGTCGACCGGACGCTCGGCGTCCTCGGTGCGGCGCCCGGCGGTGTAGACGGGAGGGTGTTCGAGGAGGAGGCACGTGTCCGGCAGTTCACCGGCGACGACGGCGGCGTGCACGCGCCGCTGCTCGTCCCACGCGTCCTGGTAGGGAACGGCCTGGTCGCCGATGCCGGCGTGAACGAAGTGCAAGTCAGCCACGGGACAAGGGTACGGCCGGGCGGGAGTGGGGTCGGGCGAGGGGCTTGGCGCGGCTCGCCGGGGCCTGCCGCGGGCCTACCAGCCGTCGTCGACGTCGATGTTGGTGGTGGCGCCGTTGACGTCGACCGTGATCGACGACGGCCGGTTTCGCTGGTACTCCACGACGAACACCAGACGGAAGCTGGTGCCGCCGGCGACCGGTCCGGAGCCGGTCGCGCCTTTTCGCGTGCCTTGAGCGCCGGGCGGTCCGCTCTGCATCCAGGCACCGCTGACCCGGCTGCCACCGACGCCGACCGTCCACTGGCCCAGCGGCGCACTGTTGGGATTGGACACGGTGACCGTCAGGGTCACGTAGTCGTTCCACCGGTCGTAACTGGCGGACCCTGATGCCGCATAAGGTTTCGGTGGAGCCGTCGTGGGCGGCGGAGGCGCCGAAGTCGGCGGCTTTGCGGTGGTCGAGGGCGGCTTCGTGGTCGGCGCCGCGGTCGTCTTCGTCGGCTTGGCGGACGCGCTCGCCGTCCCCGTCGTCTCCGGTGCCGCCGACGGGCTTCCCGTAGCCGTCCCGGGCACTTGGGTCGGCTCCGGCTGCGACACCGTCACGCTCGGCACGTTGAGGCCGATCGGGGTCTTGTCCTTGCCCGAGTCCCCGCCGCGGAAAAGCCACACTCCGGAGGTCGCCAGCAAGCACACCACGGCGGCGATGACGAGCGGCAGCGCCACCCCTTGTGCCGTTCCGTCCCCACGCCCGCGCCGGCCGCTCGTGCCGCCGTCCGCCGCCCGGTCACCGTGCCGGCCCACGCCGCAACCCCCGCCCGAAATAACGTCGACTGAACGTGACTGGATGATGACTTGATATGGCTTTCGGAATGCCCCCCGGCGGGCCACAGCCTAGACGGCGGAACCGCGTGCCGCGCATGTTGCCGGACGGCGCCGTATGGCACAACAGCGCAGGTACCGAGGGCACCAGCGCACTGGGTGGCGCGAATTGGGCGCGCAACACCGGAGCCATCACCTGAAAGGGTCGTTCTCGCCGAAATGGCGATTCCTGCTTGTTCTTGGTCGCTAAATTCTCGCGCGATCCCATCCCCTCTGCGGGAGGCGTACTAGCGAATGACGACCAGGGCCGAACGGCGTCCCAACCACCGGCTGGCTTCCCTGGTGGAAGAAGCCGGTTTCTCGCACGCCGGCCTCGCCCGCCGGGTCGACCAGCTCGGTGCCGAGCAAGGTCTCGACCTGCGGTACGACAAAACCTCCGTGGCGCGTTGGCTGCGCGGCCAGCACCCACGGGGCATCGTGCCGATACTGCTGGCGGAAGTGTTCACCCAACGGCTTTCCCGGAAACTGAGTGCCGAGGACCTCGGCATGGCGGGGTGCCGTCCCGACTATGCGGGACTGGAGTACGCAACCGGTCCCGCCGAAGCCGTCGACATCGTCTCCGGCATGTGGCAGGCCGATTCCGCGCATCGGCCCGCCCTTGTGGAAGCCGCTTTCACCCCGGGCGCGTTGGTCGTGCCGAGCCGTGACTGGCTCATCGGCGCGGGCGACGAGCAACCGGCCCGGGCCGAAGGAGGCCGCGTCAGCCTCGGCGACGTGTCCGCGGTGAGAGCCGTCGGCGAAGCGTTCCGGCGGCTCGACAACACCTACGGCGGCGGCCACGCGCGGCAGGCACTCGTGCGCTATCTCGACACCGAGGTGGCGACGATGCTGCGCGGTTCGTACGCCGGCGAAGTCGGGTGCGAACTCTTCGGCGCGGCGGCGCTGTTGACCCGGCTTGTGGGTTGGATGGCGTACGACATCGGCATCCACGGCATGGCCCAGCGGTACTTCGTGCAGGCGCTGCGGCTCGCCCAAGCCTCGGGCGACCGGGAGTTGGGTGCCTACGTGCTGGCCACCATGAGCCGCCAGGCGATCTACCTCGGGCACGGCCGCGAGGCGGTGCAACTCGCCCGGGTCGCGCAGCAGGGCACCACGGCCGCGGCCTCGCCGCGGGTGCGGTTCATGCTGCACGCGGTCGAGGCGCGCGGCCACGGGCTGCTCGCCGACAGCCGGTCCTGCATGGCGTCGCTGGTGCGCGCCGAGCAGGCGTTCGGGCAGGCCGGGCCGCCGGGCGAAGACCCGGAATGGGTACGGCACATGGACGAGGCCCAGCTGCACGACGAGCACGCGCACTGCTTCCGGGACCTGGAGGACCACCGCAGAGCCAAGGAGTTCGCCGAGCGGTCGTTGAAGCTCCGGGAGGAGGAGTACGCGCGCAGCCGGCTGTTCTGCGGCACGGTGCTGGCCACCGCGCTGCTCGGGCTGGGCGAACTCGACCAGGCGTGCGAGGTGTCGGCGGCCGCCACCGAGCAGGCGGGCGGTCTGCGGTCGGCCCGCGCGGTCGACTACGTCCGGGAGTTCTCGCTGCGGTTGTCGCCGTACCGGGACTCGCCGGCGGTCCGCGACTTCACCGAACGCACGCGGGAGTTCCTGCGTCCGGCGCGGTGACCGGACAGGTCCGGCGACCGGCAGCCCGGTGACCGGACGGGGGAGCGGCAGGCGTGCCGCTCCCCGCCCTCAGGCCGGGTCGGGAGCCGGTCAGGCCGCAGGGGCCTTGCCGCCCGGGCGCGCGCCCTCCGCGAACGCGGTCAGCGCGCCCAGGTCGGCGAGTGCGGAGCGGGCCGCGCGGCGGCCGGACGCCAGTGCGCCTTGCAGCGAACTGGAGTCGCGGTGGTCGCCGCACACGTAGAGCCCGGCGAGCACCCGCACCGGGCGCCGGAAGTTGTGGCCCGGTTCCACGACCGGCACCGCGGCCGGGAGGTGGCGGGTCGTCAGGTGCGTCCAGTCCCGGCCGGTCCCGCCGTAGACCGCGGACAGGCGTTCCCGCACCACGAGTTCGAGCTTGGCCGGCTCGGTGCCGTCGTGCCCCAGCACCGTCGAGCACACCAGGGCACGCCGGTCGGGGGAGTACGTCGGGGCGATCTCGCTGATCACCGCCGTGTGGCTGAGCGGGCCCGGATCGTCGCCGTCCACGATCAGCACCGGCTCGGTCGTCGGCGCCTGCGGGACGACGTGCCACAGCGTGGTCAGCCGGTGGAGCGCCGGGCGCCGCAAGCCCGGCAGCAGCTCGACGGCGGTCGCCGGGTCGGTCGCCAGGATCACCGCGCGGGCCCGGATCTCGCCGGCCACGTCGGTCGCCACCCGGTCGGTGGCGACCGCGGTGACGCGCACCCCGTAGCGCACCGTGCCGGGCGGCAGCGCCGCGGCGAGCTGCTCCGGGACGGCGCCCATGCCGAGCGCCGGGACCGCGGAGCGGCCGCGCAGATACGAGCGCAGCTCCAGGTCGGCGAAACGCCGCGACGAGGCCAGCTCCGGGTCGTGCAGGAGCGCCGTGAGCAGCGGCCGCAACGCCCGGGGCCACCCGGCCTCCGCGGCGGGCCCGTCCGCCGCGGCGAGGATCCGCGCCACCGGCATCGCCGACGCGCGTCCGAGCGCGGCGGCGACCCGGGCGCGGTCCGCGGTGGCCGGAAGTCCGCCGGTCCGCAGCGCCCCGAGCGCGCCGCGGACCCGGCGGATGTCTCCGATGCGCCGTCCGCCCGTGTGCCACACGCCGTCGAGCACGGCCCCGCCGCCCGGCACCCGGACGCCCGGCGCGAACGCCCGCAGGTCCAGTCGGGCCAGGTCGATCCGGGCCGCGACCTGGGGATATGCCGTCGCCAGGGTCTGCAGGCCGTTGTCGATGCGGAAGCCGTCGACCACGTCGGTCCGCACGCGGCCCCCCGGCCGGTCGCCGGCTTCCAGCACCACCACGTCGACCCCGGCCTCGGCCAGCCGTCGGGCCGCGCTGAGTCCGGCGATCCCTGCCCCTACGACGATCACATCGCTGCGGTGTGCCTCGGCCACGGTGTCCCCTCCCGGTGCCCGGAGCGCGGCGCGGGCGGCCGCGCGGTCGCCTTGGACTCATACCCAACGCAACCGCAGGAAAGCGCGCAGTATCCGCCGAGCGCGCCGGAACGGTCAGGAATTGGCAAACGGTAAGCGGAAGTTGATCGTCCGTCCCGGTGAACTCCGGTATTGCGGCGGGAAAACGTACGGAATCGATCACCGTCATCGGCGCGCGGCGCGGATTCCGCGCCGCGCGATCAGGACGACGAGGACGACGAGGACGACGAGGACGAGGGGCCCAAGGCCGCGGTGAGCGCGAGGTCGAACGTCGGATGCGCGAACGTGAAGCCCGCGTCGGTCAGCACATGCGGCACGGCGCGCTGCCCGGTGAGCACGTCGTCGGCGAACTCGCCCAAGGCCGCCTGGAGCGCGAACCCCGGTACCGGGAACACCGCCGGACGGTGCAGCGCCCGCCCCATCGCCTTGGTGGCCTCGGCGTTCGTCAGCGGCTGCGGGGCGGTGAGGTTGACCGGGCCGCGCACGCCGTCCGCGGTCAGCAGGAACCGGATCGCGGAGACCTCGTCGGCGAGTGACACGAAACTCCAGTACTGGCGCCCCGAACCGAGCCGTCCGCCGAGGCCCAGCCGGAAGATCCGGAACAGCGGCCCGAACGCACCGCCCTTGCCCGTCACCACCAGCCCGGTGCGCAGATGCGCCACCCGCACCCCGGCTTTCACCGCGGGCCGCGCGGCGGCCTCCCAGTCGACCGACAGGTCGGCCAGGAACCCGGAGCCGGGCGGCTCGGACTCGTCGACCACGCGGTCGCCGGTGTCGCCGTAGATGCCCACCGCGGAGCCGGCCAGGAACACCTTCGGGGGCTCGTCCATCGCCGCCATCGCGCGGGCGAGCGTCGACGTCCCGAGGATCCGCGAATCGCGGAGTTCGCGCTTGTAGGCGGCCGTCCACCGGCGGTCGCCCACTCCCGCACCCGCGAGGTTCACCACCGCGTCGGTGCCGCTCAGGGCGGCGGCGTCGACCATGCCGCCCTTGGGGTCCCAGCGGGCCTCGTCGGCGGCCTGCGGGGCATGGCGGACCAGCCGCACGACCTCGTGGCCGTCGGCGAGGAGGGCGCGGACGAGCGGGGCACCGATGAGCCCCGACGAACCGGCGACGGCGATACGCATGCCGTCATCGTGCCACCCCCGGGCACCGAAGGCGGGGAAGCCGCGAGGGCGGCCCCGGCGCGTGGCCGGGACCGCCCTCGCGGGCGATGCGCACTCGGTTCCGGGTCAGAGACCCAGGTCGCCCTCGAACGCGCCTTCTTCCAGGCGGGCCTTGAGCGTGGTCAGGAACCGTGCGGCGTCCGCGCCGTCGACGATGCGGTGGTCGTACGACAGGGCCAGGTAGACCATGTCGCGGATCGCGATCGTCTCGCCCAGCTCGGCCGACTGGATCACGACCGGGCGGCGCACCGTCGCACCGACACCCAGCATGCCCACCTGCGGCTGGTTGAGGATCGGCGTGTCGAACAGGGCACCGCGCGAGCCGGTGTTGGTGACCGTGAAGGTCCCGCCCGCCAGCTCGTCCGGCTTGACCTGTCCGGCGCGGGTGCGCGCCGCCAGGTCCGCGGTCTTCTTGGCGATGCCGGCGATGTTCAGGTCGCCCGCGTCGTGGATGACCGGCACCATCAGGCCGCGCTCGGTGTCCACGGCGACGCCGATGTTCTCCACCGCGTGGTAGGTGATCGTGTCGTCGTCGTTGACGCGCGCGTTGAGCACCGGGTGGCCCTTGAGGGCCTCGGCGGCGGCCTTGACGAAGAACGGCATCGGCGAGAGCTTCACGCCCTCGCGCGCCAGGAAGTCGTTCTTCGCCTTGGTGCGCAGCCGCATGATGTTGGTGACGTCCACCTCGACCACGGTGGTCAGCTGCGCCGACACCTGCAGCGAGTCGACCATGTGCTTGGCGATCGCCTTGCGGATGCGCGTCATCGGCACCGTCTGGCCGCGCAGCGGCGACGCCTCGACGGCCGTGGCCGGCTTGGCGGCCGCGGCCGGGGCGGCGGCGGGTGCCGGGGCCTGGGTGCGCGCGGCGTCGAGCACGTCCTGCTTGCGGATGCGCCCGCCGATGCCGGTGCCGGACACGGTGGACAGGTCCACGTTGTGCTCGGCGGCCAGCTTGCGCACCAGCGGCGTGACGTACGCGGCTTCGCCCTCGGCCTCGGCGGCGGCCGACGCGGGAGCCTGCGCGGCCGGCGCGGGAGCCGGGGGAGCGGCCGGAGCCGGAGCCTGCGCGGCGGGCGCCGGAGCAGGCGCGGGGGCCGGGGCCGGAGCGGCGGGAGCCGGAGCCGCCGGAGCGGTAGCCGGGGCAGCGGCCGGAGCCGCACCCGGCGCACCGATCACCGCGAGCTGGGCGCCGACCTCGACGGTCTCGTCCTCGGCCACGTGGATGGCCAGCAGTACGCCGCCGACCGGCGCGGGGATCTCGGTGTCGACCTTGTCCGTCGACACCTCGAGCAGCGGCTCGTCGGCGGCGACGGTGTCGCCGACCTGCTTGAGCCAGCGGGTGATGGTGCCTTCCTGGACGCTCTCGCCGAGCGCGGGCAGCAGCACCGGGGTGCCTGCGGCCTCGCCCGCGGGCGCGGCGGCCGCGGCCGGCGCGGCGGGTGCGGCCTGCTGGGCCGGCGCGGGCGCCGGG
>NZ_BAABHS010000031.1:0-96220 GCF_039542225.1 Yinghuangia aomiensis
GCATCGCGACCCGGTACGACAAGACCCCGGAAAGCTACCTCGCCGGCCTCCACCTGCGCGCCTCCATGATCTGGATCAACGACCTCACCCGAGCCACTCGTTGATCACAACCAGATACGCGCCCTAGAGCGGCGTGTCCTTCGCGTTGCCCGAGCTGTCGGCCGTGCCGGCCGCCCGTGCCGCGGTCGCCTGCCGGGAAGCGGGCGTCGGGCCGCGGACGGGCGGCCGGTAGGGGTCCGCGTCCGGTCATGGATCCGGCGTCAGATCAGCCCCTGCCGCAGCGCATATGCCACCGCATGAGCCCGGTTGCGCAAGTGCAGACGGGAGATGATCCCGTGCAGCACGTTCTTGATGGTGCGTTCCGAGTACGACAGCTTGGTGGCGATGTCGGCGGTCTCGTAGCCCTCCGCAATCAGGCGCAGCACCTCGATTTCGCGTTCCGCGAGGCCGTTGACGTTGAGGCCGAGCGGCCCGAGGACTTGCCCTTGCAGGCGGCCGACCTGTTCCAGCAGCCGGCCGAGCAGGTCCGCGGGGACGCTGCCTTCGCCGCGGGCGACCGCGCGGATCACGTTGGTGAGGCGTTCCGGGGTGGCGTCGGTGCGGCGGATGATCCCCGCGACGCCGCATTCCGCGGCGCTGACCAGGTGCTGGTCGTCCAGGTGCGAGGCGACCAGCACGACGCGGGAGGACGTGGTGCGTTTGACGTTCCGCAGTACCCGCAGCGCGTTGTCGTCGACGTGGTCGACGACGACCACGATGACCACCGCGGACTCCTCCTCTTCCCCTTTGTGCAGGGACAGTTCCGGCCTGGCCCGGACCTGGCTGGCAAGTCCCGCCTCCAGGACCGGATCCTGCGCCCGTAGTCCGACCGTGATGCGTTCCACCGCTTCCTCCCCGTGGTCTTCCCGTCCGTCTTCCCGTCCTCTCCCCACCGCCCCCGGTCGGCTCGCCCGTGCGGGCAGCCGTCGGAATCCGGGGAGCGGTGCCCGCTGCCCGGATTCCGGACTCGCAGTATGCCGAAAGGCGGTCCACGAGCGGTCAACAAGCGCTCAACGGCGGGGACTCGACGGGCATCCCCGGTGCCCGAAAGTGTTCCTCGCGCACTCCTGCCAGGGGCACCCGCCCGCCCCTACGGTGCGGTTCATGAGTGCTACGGCAACCCTGGACACGCCGGAGGTCTCCGTCGAGCCCGGCGGCGCGGCCGACGTCCCCCTGCAGATCCGCAACTCCGGCAGCACCGTCGAGGAATACCGCTTCGAGGTGGTCGGCCCGTGCGCGGCGTGGACGACGGTCGAACCGGACCGCGTGTCGCTGTACCCGGAGACGGCGGAGACCGTCACGGTGCGGCTGCGGCCGCCGCGCGACCCGGGCACGGCCGCCGGCGAAGCGCCGTACGGGATCCGGGTCGTGCCGACGAACAACCCGGACACCGCGGTCGTCCCCGAGGGCACCGTGACCGTCCTGCCGTTCACCGAGATCACCGCGGAACTGCTCCCGCGGTCATCGCGGTCCGCCCGAAAGGGCAAGCACCGCGTCGCGGTCGACAACCGCGGCAACACGCCGGTCACCGCGAAACTGGCCGGGCAGCCGGGCTGGCGGAGTGCCCTGCCGCGGTTCGCCAAGGCCGAGTTCGCCATTCCGCCGGGGCGTGCCGAGTTCGCGGACGTCGGCATGCGGCCGGCCAAGCTGGTGTGGTTCGGGCCGCCGCGGACGCACCCGTTCCAGATCGCGGTGACGACGACGATGGCGGCGGCCGCCGCTGCCACGACAACGGGCGCCACGGACGGCGCCAAGCCCGGCGAGCCCGCCGCTCCCCCGGCGCCCTCGCCGCCCGCGTCGGCCCCCGCCTCGGCTCCCCCGCCCGTGCCGCCCCGGCCGTCCGGCGAGGCAGCACATGCTCCGGCGCCGGTGACCGTGCTGCTGGACGGGACGTTCGAGCAGCGCGCCCTGCTGCCCCGGTGGACGCCGCGCGCCCTCATCGCCCTGGTCGTCGTCGCCGGCCTGCTGGTCGGCCTGTGGTTCGGCGTGCTCCGCCCGACGGTGCGCTCCGCCGCGCGCGACGCGGTCACCCCCGACGTGGTCAACGCCGCGCAGGAGAAGGCGCAGAACCCGGAAGGCAAGGGCGCGACACCGTCCCCGGGCGCCAACGGCGGTGCCAACGGCGGGCAGCTGAACGGCGGCGGCTCGGGCGGCTCCGGCGGCACCAGCCCGCGCCCGGGCCAGAGCGGCGGACAGCCGGGCCAGAACCCGGGCGGCGACCCGGGCCAGCCCGGCGGCGGGGCGCCCGGCGGTGGGGCGAGCGCCAAGCCCACGAGCGCGCGCCTCGAGGTCACGGATGCCGCGGGCGGGGACAGCAGTTCGTCGGCGTACGAAGTGCCGGCCGGGCAGGCGTTCGAACTCACCGACCTGGTCGTGCAGAACCCGCAGGGAGACGCGGGCACGCTGGTGATCGCCAACCAGGACAAGCCGATTCTGAGCCTGGCGCTGGAGAACTTCCGCGACCAGGACTACCACTTCGTCACCCCGGTCGTGGTGCCCGGCGGCGCGTCGCTGACCATGACGGTGAACTGCGCCCAGGTCGGCCGCCCGGTGGCCGCCCCGGCGCCGTCGGGGTGTGTGGAATCGCTGCTGCTGGGCGGGATATTGAAGCCGGGGTCGTAGCGGCGCGGAGCCCGATCCGGGTCCCGAGGCGAGGCCGCCTCGGGACCCGGTCGGTTGCCTACGCTGCTCGTCGCCCCGCCGACTCGGGCCCCGAATCGGATCCCGGCGCGGCTCGTCACTCCGCCGGCTCGTCCTCTTCCTCGTCCGTCTTGTCCTCCGCCCGCTGCACGAACGCCCCCTGCACGTCCGCCGGTTCCTCGTCCTCGTCTTCCTCGCGCTGCACCGCCGCCGCGGTCGCGGCCCCCTCGGCGCCTTCGTCGACGGCCCGCTGCACGGGTGCCGACGGTCCCGCGGGTGCGGCGGCCGCGCTCGTTGCGCCCGTTCCGACGTCCGGCGTGGGCGCGGTCGGGGCCGGGAGGGACATCACCCGGTCCGCGTTGGCCACCGCCTCGCGCTCGAACCGGTCCGACGGGTCGCTCACCCGGATGCCGCCCGCGGTCTCCGTGCCCTCCACGGGCCCGCTGCGCTGCTGGACGACGTGGGTGAGTTCGTGCGCGAGCATCGTCTTGCCGTCGTGCGAGCCCGGGTCGTACATGCCGCGCTGGAACACCACGTCGCTGCCGACGGTGTAGGCGTGCGCGCCGACCTCGGCGGCCGATTCGTGGGCCCGCCCGTCCGTGTGGATGCGCACGTCCCCGAAGTCGGCGCCGAGCCGGGCTTCCATGTCGGCGCGGGTGTCCCCGTCCATCGGCGCGCCGCCGCCCGACCCGACGACCTCGTGCACGCGCGACCGGGGCGCGGGTTCCGCGGCGGCCCGCTGTGCCGCGGGCGCGCGGTCCTTCTCGTCGTCGGCCAGCATCGCCCGCACGGCGCCGTTGCCCGCGGCCCGCTGCAGGCTGCTCAGGCCCGCGCGCCCGACCACGTCCGGTCGGCCGAGCGCTGCCGCGCGGTACACCAGGGCGGCGTGCTCGTGGTCGTGTTCCGGGCCGGCGCGGGTTCCCGTCCGGTCCTCGTCGTGGTCGTGGTCGTGGTCGTGCGCGCGCATGGACACCTCCGGGGCCACTCGGCGAACCGCCCTCCCCACGACCCTCCGCGCGTGCCGCCCCGCCGTCCATCCCGCGGTGCCCTGCTCCCGGACACCGCGGCTTGCCCGCAAGGGCACCGGATCACGCAGGCCGGCTGACCGTCTTGGTCTCGGTGTACTCGCGCAGGCCTTCCAGTCCCTGCTCCCGGCCGATGCCGGATTCCTTGAACCCGCCGAACGGGCCGAGGGCGCGGGCGCCGTTCACCGTGACCTGCCCGGCGCGCAGCCGCTTGGCGACCCCGGCCGCGCGGTCGGTGTCCGCACCCCACACCGAGCCGACCAGGCCGAACCGGGAGTCGTTCGCGAGCGCGACGGCTTCCTCTTCGTCGCGGTAGGGGATGACCGCGAGGACCGGTCCGAAGACCTCGTCCTGCGCGATCCGCATGTCGTTGGCGACGCCGGTGAGGATCGTCGGCGCCAGGTAGTTGCCCGTACCCGGCCCTTCCACGCGGGTGCCGCCGTAGGCGACGGTGGCACCGTCGGCCACCGCGTCGGCGATGTCGGCGAGGACGCGGTCGGTCTGCACGGGGCTGATCAGCGGGCCCATGTCGCTGGTGTCGTCGAGCGGGTCGCCCACGCGGACCTTCTCGGCAGCCGCCACCAGGCGCGCCACGATGTCCTGTTCGCGGTCCGCGGGGACGAGCAGGCGGCTCTGCAGCAGGCAGGCCTGCCCGGCGTGGCGCAGGCAGCCGTCGAAGAGCGCGCGGGCGGCGAGCGCGTCGTACGCGACGTCGTCGAGGTCGTCCAAGTGGATCGCCGCGGACTTGCCGCCGAGTTCGAGGACCAGCCGCTTGAGGGTGCCCGCCGCGTCCGCGGCGATGGTCTTTCCGACGGCGGTGCTGCCGGTGAACGAGATCATGTCGACGCGCCGGTCGGCGGTCAGCGCCTGGGCGGCTTCCAGCGACGTGGTCGGCACGATGTTGACCACGCCCGCCGGGATGTCGGTCTCGTTCGCCACGATCCACGCGAGCGCCACCGCGGCCAGCGGGCTGAGCGGCGACGGCTTGAGGACGAGCGTGTTTCCCGCGGCGATGGCCGACGCGACCTTCGTGAGGTTGAGCGTGTGCGGGTAGTTCCACGGGGTGATGGCCGCGACGACGCCGTGCGGTTCGTGCACGAGGGTGCCGGACGTGCCGGGCGCGGTCAGCTCCTCCTCGGCGGGCACGAGCGCGAGCTGCGCCGCCCCCGCGGTGATCATCGCGGCCGCCATGACCTGGCCGGGCCGGTCGTTGGCGACGCCCCACTCGACCCGGGCGAGGTGGTCGAAGAACGGCTCGTGCCGCTTCAGCGCCTCGGCCAGCTGCGTCAGGCACGCGGACCGCTCGGCGCCCGACATGCGCGGCCACGGCCCGGCGTCGAACGCGCGGCGGGCGGCCTCGACGGCGGCCGCCATGTCCGCGGTGTCGCCGTCCGGCACGGTCGCGAACGCGGCCCCGGTGCCCGGCGACACGTCGTCGAACCGGCCGAGCCCGCCGGGCCGCCACGCGCCGTCGACGAGCAGGCCGGTGGTTTCGAGGGCGTCGAGGCTCAGGTGCACGGATTAACCCCTGTCAGGTAGTACGGCGTCCTGCGGAGGCTAAACCCAATCCCTTGAGGTTGATCGAATCAAGCACCAACTGTGAGAGAGAGCACCCGCCGTTCCCACCCGGGCCCCGACGGCCCTGCGTCCGCGACCGATCGCAACGGATCACGACCTGCCGCGAGGGACTGCGACCGGCCCTGACCGGCTACATCGAGGCGCCCGCCGTGGTGGCGCCCGGGGACGGCTGGTCGGTGCCGCAGTACTTGCACTTGCTCGCGGCCTTCGGCAGGTCCTCCGACAGGCACGCGGGGCAGGTCTTCTCCGGGCCGTCCTCCTTGAACACGCTCACGCCGCGCCGCTGCTGGTACGACTTGTACGGCAGCACGATCAGGAAGAACACGACCGCCATGAAGATGATGAAGTAGATCACCGCCGAGATGAACTGGCCGACGTTCAGGTAGGTCGCCACGTTGCCGGACTTGCCGAGCTGCCAGCCCAGGCCGACCGACGAACCGCCCTGGAACCGGGTGACGATCGGGTTGATCACGAAGTCCGTGAAGGCCTTGATCAGGGTGCTGAACGCCAGCGCGATGATCAGCGCTACGGCAA
This sequence comes from Yinghuangia aomiensis, assembly GCF_039542225.1. Classification (NCBI taxonomy): domain Bacteria; kingdom Bacillati; phylum Actinomycetota; class Actinomycetes; order Kitasatosporales; family Streptomycetaceae; genus Yinghuangia; species Yinghuangia aomiensis. Next base: position 5,817 of record NZ_BAABHS010000031.1, read on the forward strand.
CCGTGACGATGTCGCCCCGCATGAGGAAGCCTTTGAAGCTTTTGAGCACAATCGCCACCCACCTAAGCCCGAATTAATACGACTTTCCGGGCTCAGATTGCCAGTTGATATCCCGATAATCGGTTCAACTCGCCGAAAATACCCGGGCAATCCCCCAACCGGCGGAACCCGGCCGCGAGCGCCCCGTCAGTCGCTCGCGACGGCCGGAAGCCGTGCCGCGATCGCGTCCAGGAGCAGGTCGAGCGCGAATGCGAAGGCCCCGTGCTGCATTTCCGCGTCGAGCAGCGGCATGGTGGCGGCGATGTTCGGGTGGGTTTCCGGGGCGAGTTTCGCGTAGGTGCCCTGCCAGACCTCGCGGTCCGCGGCCAGGGCGTCCGGCGGGAGGCTCAGCGCCGCGGCGTGCTGGACGGCGAAGGCGAGGGTCTGGTCGGCCAGGGCGTGGTAGTACCGCACGGCCTCGCCGTCCGGGAAGCCCGCCGCGCGGAGCAGGCGCAGCAGGGTCTCGACGGCCTGGATCTCGTGGGCGCGGCCGGTGGTGCGGTGCCCGGCGAGGGTGGCCGCCCGCGGGTGTTTGGCGTAGGCGGCGTGCAGGCGCAGGGAGAGGTCCCGTACATCGGCGCGCCAGTCGCCGGTCTCGGCCCAGCCTTCCTGGGCGTGGCCCAGGAGTTCGTCGGCCACCGCGAGCAGCAGGTCGTCGGTGTTGCGGAAGTACCGGTAGATCGAGGTCGGGTCGGCGCCGAGCGCGGCGCCGAGGCGCCGGACCGACAGGGCGTCCGCACCGTGCTCGTCCACCAGCGCCAGCGCCGTCTCCACGATCAGCGCATGTGACAGCACCGCTCCCTTCCGGGTCGGCCGTCGGCGCCGCCGCTGCGGCTCGGAAACCACACGCTCCGCCATACCCGCGACCTTACGGCACCCGGAGGCCTCCCGGCCGCCGCGGCGGAGTGACCGCGGCGGCCCGGGGGCGGCGACGGCTCAGGCGTCCGCCGCCCCCACCGCCCCCGCCTCCCGCAGGTGGGTGATCTCCGCGTCACTCAGGCCGAGTTCGTCGCGGAGGACGTCGTCCGTGTGTTCGCCCAGCCACGGGACGCGGGTCTCCGGCTGTTCTTCGGCGAGGGACAGTTTGACCGGGTTTCCGGGGGTCAGGACCGGGCCCGGGACGTCGTCGGTGCGGTCCATGGCGACGAGCATGTCGCGGCTTTTGACGTGCGGGTCGGCGATGACGTCGGCGGGCGTGTTGACCGGCCCGGAGGCGATGCCCGCGGCGGTGAGGGCGGCGCACGCCTCGCGGCGGGTCTTGTCGGCGGCCCACGCCTCGATGCCGGGGCGGATGACGTCGTCGAGGTGGTCGAACCAGTCCTGCGGACCCGCCAGGCGCGGGTCGTCGAGCCACTCGGTGCGGCCGACGAGGCGGGCAAGCGCCTCGAACATGTGCGGGCGGCCGCACTGCACGATCACATAGCCGTCGCGCGCCATGAAGGCGTCGTTGATCAGCGGGGCGAGGCCGCCGTGTTCTAGGCCCATCGACCAGTAGCCGATGCCGGTGTCGTTGAGCGCGATCATCGCGTCGTACATGGCGATGTCGACGTACTGGCCGCGCCCGGTCGCCTCGCGGTGCCGCAGCGCGGCCAGGACGCCGATGACCGCGAACAGCGCGGAACCGGTGTCGCCGAGGCCGCCGAGCGGCGACACGATCGGGGGCACGCCGGGCGGGCGCTTGAACTCGTACAGGCCGGCCATGCCTTCGACGACCGGCGCGTAGGCGGGCCAGGTCGCGTACGGCGTCTCCCGCGTGTTGCCGAACCCGGACACCGACAGGTACACCGCACGCGGGTTGATCGCCGCGATGTCCTCGAACCCGAGGCCGAGGCGCCCCGCCACACCCGCCTTGAAGTTCTCGCACACCACGTCGGCCTTGGCCGCCAGCGCGTGGACGACCGCAAGCCCCTCCGGGTTCTTCAGGTCGACGGCGATGCTGCGCTTGCCGAAGTTGTTGCGCAGGAACGTGGCGCCCACCGGACGGCCGTCCGGATCGGCCATCGACGGCAGCGAGCCGCGGCCGGAATCCCCGCCGTCCCGCGCCTCGACCTTGATCACCTCGGCGCCGAGCCGCGCCAGCATCTGGGTCGCGTACGGCAATGCCTGCATCTGCTCGACGGCCAGGACCCGCACGCCGTCCAGCGGCCTCCCGAACCCGCGCGAACCGCCGTCGCCCTCCACCTCGGTGTACGCCGCCTCGCGGTACGCCGCACTCTCCGCGTTGCCCCAGCCGCTCATGGCACTCCCGTCGTCCGCCGAACTCCGGTGGTCATCCTGCCCAGGACAATCGCATAGTGATCGCGATGTCGTGTTCCTCATACGGTTCTCACCGCCTTCTCATCCGCGGCCGGGATCCTGGCGACATGACCGAACACGACATGAACCGGCGGCGTTTCCTGGTCCTCGGTGCGGGCGCGGCGGCGACCGGGCTGGCCCTGACCGCCTGCAGCGACTCCTCCGGGAGCGGGAAGGACGGCGCGGCGGGCGGTGCGCAGCCGAGCGCGAGCGTGTCCGCGGGCGGTTCCGCCGGTACGGCGCAGTGCGTGCTGTCCACGAACGTCACCCAGGGCCCGTACTACCTGGACAAAGCGCTGGTCAGACGCGACATCCGGGAAGGGAAGGCCGGGGTGCCGCTCACCGTGCGCCTGACCGTGCAGGACACGACGGCTTCCTGCAATCCGGTGGCCGGCGCCGCCGTGGAGATCTGGCACTGCGACGCGTGGGGGTACTACTCGGGCTACACCACGGCGAGCCCGGGCGGGAACGCGCCGGCGGAGAGCGAGGACACCAGCGGCGCGAACGACAAAACGTATCTGCGCGGCTACCAGATCGCCGGCGCGGACGGCGTCGTCGAGTTCGCCACGATCGTGCCGGGCTGGTACACGCCGCGCGTCACGCACATCCACGTCAAGGTGCACACCGGCGGGCAGCAGGCCGACGGCACCTACCAAGGCGGCAAGACGAACTTCACCGGGCAGTTGTTCTTCGACGACGCGATCGGCGAGGCGGTCTACAAGCTCGCCCCGTACACCCGGCACACCGGCACGCCGACCAAGCTGGCGGGCGACATGGTCTACACGGGCGGCGGCGCGAAGGACGGCCTGATGACGGTCACGGCGGTCGACTCCGCCGACCCCGCGGCCGGGTACGTCGGCACCCTCACCCTCGGCATCGACCCGTCCGCGAACCGGACGGACGGCGGCGGGCAGGCCCCCGGCGGCGCATCCGGCGGCGGGGCACCCGGCGGACAACCGCCCGGGGGCGGACAACCGCCGACCGGCCAACCGCCCACCGGCCAACCCCCGCAAGGCGGGCAACCGCCGGAAGGCGCACAGCCTCCGGCCGGATAGCGCGCCCGACCGGGTCCGGCCGCCTCCGCCCTGGAACCCGTCGCCGCGGCACGCCATGATCGACCGATGCACTTCCTCACCGCACTCGACCTCGACGGCTTCACCCCGGTCCCGGACCGGCCGGACTTCTGGACGGACGACGCCGGCAGCGTGCTCAGCGTCCACGAATTCGGCCTGGTCCCGGACGTGCCCGCGGCCCTCGACGACCTTGCCTCGCTGCGTCGCCTCAACACGCTGGACGCGGCCGGGCAGGGCGTCGCGGCCATCGAGATCGACGTGGTCGCCGTCGACGGGCTTCCGGCGATGCGCCAGGTGCTGAAGACCCGGATCCCGGGCCGCGACCACGGGCTCGTGTTCATCGGCTCCTTCACCCTCCCCCGCGCCGACCGCAGCGTGGTCGTCAAGGTGCAGGCCGCCGAGCAGGGCATGACCGGCCTGCGCGAGGCCTTGGTGTTCAACTCCCTGGGCGCCCCCGACAAGGTGTTCCTGCCGCACCCCTACGCGCCCGACGCGCAACTCCCCCTCCCCTACAGCGCGGCCGACGCCCCCGAGTGGGACGCCCGGTTCCCCGACCACCCGCTCACCCGGGTCCGGGCCGTGCTCGCCCGGCAGGCCGCCGCGGTCCGCGTTGCGGAAACGTTCCGGTCCACGGCGCCGTTCGTCCCGGCGCAGACCGGCGGCTCCGCGGCCCCGGACGCGGCCCCGGCCCCGCACGCGGACGCCGAGCGGCGCTGGTTCCGCCGCGGCTGAACGGGCGTTCGGCCGCGGCGCGGGCGCGGTCATCCGAGGGTTTTCCCCGGCCTCCCGCCCCGCGCCACACCGTAGGGTCGAGGGCGGAGCAGGTCCGGGCACGACCCGGGTGAGGAGGAACATGAGGTCTCTCGGGGCCGACGATCCGCGTCGGCTCGGCACGTACCGCGTGCTGGCGCTGCTCGGTTCGGGCGGCATGGGGCGCGTCTACGTGGGCCGCAGCCGTACCGGGCGCACCGTCGCGCTCAAGGTGGTGCACCCGGGCTACGCCGACGACCCGGGCTTCCGCAGCCGGTTCCGCCGCGAGGTCGAGTCCGCGCGGCGGGTCGCCGGGGTGTGGACGGCGCCGGTGCTGGACGCCGACACCGAGGGCGAGCGGCCGTGGCTGGCGACCGGCTACGTCCCCGGCGTCTCCCTGCACGAGGCGGTCGCCACACGCGGTCCCCTGCCCGAACCCGCGGTGCGGGTCCTCGCCGGCGGTCTCGCCGCGGCGCTCACCGCGATCCACGAAGCGGGCGTCGTGCACCGGGACCTGAAGCCGTCGAACGTGATGGTGTCGCCGGACGGCCCGCGCGTGATCGACTTCGGCATCTCGCGCGCCATGGACGCCACCGTGCTCACCGGCACGGACACGATCCTCGGCTCGCCGGGCTTCCTCTCCCCCGAACAGGTCCGCGGCGAACCGATCGGCCCGGCCGCGGACGTCTTCGCGCTCGGCGCGGTGCTCGCGTACGCCGCGACCGGCACCGGCCCCTTCGGCGACGGCAACGCGCAGGCCCTGCTGTTCCGTCTCATCGCCCAGGAACCCCAGCTCGACGACGTCCCCGAAGCACTGCGCCCGATCGTCGAGGCCTGCCTGGCCAAGGACCCGGCCGACCGCCCGACGCCCGGCGAAGTCCGGCGCGCGGCCGTCCCGGACGGTGACATCGACGCGCTGCTCGCCGCGGCGTGGCTGCCGCCGGAGGTGGCCAACGACGTCAGCCGCCGCGCGGTGGCGCTGCTGGAACTGGAACACGACGCGGAGGATCCGGGCAACGCGGCAGAGACGGACACCGCCTACGTCGGCGCACCCGAACCCTCCGAGCCTTCCGGACCCGCGGACGCCGTGCCCGACTGGGCGCGGGACAAGGTCACCGCACCGGGGCCGGACGCGCTGCCGACGCAGGGCCGGGACGCCGGATCACCGCGGGCCGCGGGGCCGGGTCCCTACGACGCCCGGCCGTTCGGGGATCCGCCGCGGCACCCGCCGGGCGAGGGCGAGCAGCGCGACAAACCGACGTGGCAGCGGCTCGTCCCGTACGTCACCGTGCTCGTGATCGGCGGTATCGCCGCCGGGATCTACTTCGCCACCGGCGACAACGGCACCGACGACGGCGGGTCCGGGGCGTCGACGCCGACCCCCACCGCTCCGGCCACGGCCGCCGTCACGCCGGTCACCGGCGGGGGGAACGGCACGCCGTCGCCCCCGCCTTCCACGGCTCCGCCGGGGCTGCCGACCGGGCAAGGCAGCCTCCCGGCCGCCCTCGTCGGCACGTGGACCGGCACGGCGACGACGCGGGACGGGGTCCTCAAGGAACAGGTCACCATCACCGTGAGCGCCGGCAAGTACGGCGACGTCGTGGCGTCGAGCACCATGAGCGCCTACGGCATCGAGTGCAAGGGCAACATGAAGCTCACCGGCGTCGACGGAAACGCGGTGAAGCTGACCGATGTCCAGGGCAGCGGCAACGCGGCCAACCCGTTCTGCACGAGCGGCGGCGACATCACGCTGTCGCTCCGCTCGGACGGCAAGCTCCAGTTCACCGCGGTCGACGTCAACACCGGCAACCCGACGGGACCGCTGGACAGGACGCCCGGCTGATCGACCGGCCCCGCCCGCCCCGTCAGCGGGCCGGGTCGGCCGCGTAGGCGATGGCGATCGCGGCGCCCAGCCGCGCGTTGTTCTCCACCAGCGCGATGTTGGCCTTGAGGCTTGCGCCGCCGGAGATCTCCACGATCCGGCCGAGCAGGTACGGCGTGGTCTCCTTGCCCGTGATGCCGAGCGCGCGCATGTCGGCGAGGGCCTGGTCGATGACGACGTCCATCTCGGCGACCGGGATCTCGTCGGCCTCGGGGATCGGGTTGGCGATGTTCAGGCCGCCCGCGATGCCGAGGTCCCACTTGACGCGCATCATGGCGGCGATCTCCTCGGCGGAGTCGGCGCGCATCGGGGCCGCGAAGCCGCTGCTGCGGGAGAAGAACGCCGGGAACTCGTCGGTGCCGTAGGCGATCACCGGGACCCCGCCGGTCTCCAGGTGTTCGAGCGTCAGGCCGATGTCGAGGATGCTCTTCACCCCGGCGCTGACCACGGCCACGTCGGTCTGCGCGAGTTCGACGAGGTCGGCGCTGATGTCGAAGCTCTGCGGGGCGCCGCGGTGCACGCCGCCCAGGCCGCCGGTGACGAAGACCCGGATCCCGGCGAGCGCGGCGAGGCGCATGGTGGCGGCGACGGTGGTGGCGCCGTGCGCGCCGCGGGCCATCACGTACGGCAGGTCGCGCACGCTGGCCTTGGCCACGTCCGGCGCGGTGGCGAGGAGTTCCAGGTCGTCCGGGGTGAGGCCGATGCGGGCCCGGCCGCCGAGCACCGCGATGGTCGCGGGGACCGCGCCGTGGGCGCGGATGATGTCCTCGACCTCGGTGGCCATCGCGACGTTCTGCGGGTAAGGCATGCCGTGGCTGATGATCGTGCTCTCCAGCGCGACGACCGGCCGGCCGGCCGCGAGGGCGTCCCGGACTTCCTCGGTGAGGACGAGGTCGGGGTGCGGGGTGCGGGTCACTGGTGCTCCTGGTGCTCGTGGCGGGGTCGGAGGTGCGGAGTCGCGGAGTCGCGGGTCCAGGCCGGGGTCGGCCGGCGGTCGGTGCGCTCGGCGAGGGCTTGGGCGAGCAGGCGCGGCGACAGGTCGGGGCGGACGGTGTGCGCGCTTTCGATGGTCAGCGCGGCGGCCGCGGTGCCGTGCTCGACGGCCTGCCGCGGGGCGTGCCCGGCCAGCAGCGCGTGCGCGAACGCGGCGAGCATCGCGTCGCCCGCGCCGGTGACGTCCTCGACGGCCGCGGACAGCGCCGGGACGAAGGCGGGTTCGTCGTCCACGCTGCTCAGCAGGCTGCCGCGGGAGCCGAGGCGGACCCACACGTGCGCCACGCCGCGCTCGTGCAGACTCGCCGCGGCGGCCAGGAGTTCCGCGTCGGTGCCGCTGGGCAGACCGGTCAGCGCGGTGAGTTCCTCGCGGTTCGGGGTGACGGCGAACAGCGGGCGGTCCGCGGCGATCAGCGGGGCCAGCACGGCGGCCTTCGGCACGCTCACCGGCTCGAAGAGGGCGGGTACGCCTGCGGCGAGCGCGAGGTCGAGGGCGTGCGAGGCGGTCGCTGTGGAGAGGTTGCCGTCGACCACGAGGAGCCCGGCGTGCGCGAGGAGTTCGCGCAGCGGGCCGAGGTGTTCCGGCATGAGGTTACCGGTGGCGGTCATGTCGGCGACGGCGAGCACGAGTTCGCCGGTGGCGTCGAGGACGGCGGTGTAGGTGCCGGTCGGATGCCCGCTGCGGTGCACGTGGTCGAGCCGGACCCCCGCCGCGGACGTGTCGGCGAGCAGCCGCTCCCCCATCGCGTCGTTGCCGACCGCGGCGACCAGGTACGTGGGGGTGCCGAGCCGGGCGAGGTTCTCCGCGATGTTGCGGCCCACCCCGCCGGCCGCCATCGAGCCCGAGCCCGGATTGCTGGTGGCGAGGATCGCGGGGGCGGCGCTGCGCGCCTTGATGTCCAGGTTCGCGCCTCCGATCACCACGGCGGACGGCTCCTCGCTGAGGATGTAGCCGCGGCCCCGGAGCACGCCCTTGCGGGTGAGATGCGACAGATGCACGTTGACCGCCGCACGCGTGGTGCCCAGGCGGTCGGCGATCTCGGCAGGCGCGAGGAGGGGGTCGACCCGCAGCAGGTCGACGATCTCACGCTCTCGGTCGGTCAGGGCCATGTTTAGAAGAGTAAAGCTCCTTTAGATATGTATGCAAACACGAGAGTCGAATGCTGGGCGGGCACGGAGGCTTCCAGACCGAGGCCGCCGGGACGGGAGGCGGGTCGGGCCGGCCGGGTCGGGCTGGAGGGGCGGGGTGAAGCGCGAGGGCGGGGCGCGGAGCCGTCCAAGCCGACGCGGCCACAGCGGGAAGCGAGGCCGGGTGGGGCCGGAGGGACGGAGGGACGGAGCGGGACGGGCGCGGCGGCGCTGCGGACTGGGGGCGGTTGGGCCGGGGCGGACACCGGGACACCGGGACACCGGGCGGTCGCTTCGCGCCCCTTCCCCTTGCACCGCCGCGCCGCCTCACGCCTGCCGCGCCGCCTCCGTCACCTCCGCCGCCGTCCGATAGCGCCCCGGCTCCGTGACCAAAGACCTCGCCAACGCCAGCGCGCGGCGTTCCGCGGCCGCGCGGGTCGCCGGGTCCTTCAGCGTGGTGAAGTCGTCCGGGCGGGCGAAGCCGATCACGCGGCGGAGGATCTCGGCGCCGCAGAAGCCCAGGGACTCGGCGAACAGCGCATCGAGGTAGCGCTGCCGTTCGGGTTCCAGATCGACGCCGTCGAAGAGCGCCGCCGGGTAGGCGTCCCCGGCCGCCCGCGTCCGCCACAGCTCCGCGAACCGGGCGCGGAAGCCCTCCCACACCTCCTCGACCGCCGACAGCAGCCACGCGCGCTGCGCCGCCCGCTCCGGCCCGTGCGCGCCCGCCGCGAAGTAGCCGATGAGCAGGTGCGCCAGCAGCGTGCCGATGTCGAACCCCATCGGCCCGTAGCATGCGAACTCCTGGTCGATCACGGCGATTCCGTCGGCCGAGACCATGATCGACCCGGTGTGCAGATCACCGTGCAGCAGCGCGTCCCGCGACGACAGATAGCGGGACTTCAGGCGGGACACGGCCAGCTTCAGCTCGGTGTCGTCACGCAACCGCCTTACGTCGTCGTCGAGTTCCGGACTGGTCCACCGGTTCCGCGGGTGCGGCAGGTAGATCTCGGTGAAGACCATGTCCTCCATGATCCGGCACATGGCCGTGTTGGTCTCGAAGAACGCGGCCAGCTCGCGCTTCCGGGTCGCGGTCAGCGCAAGATCGGAGGTGCCGAAGAGGGTGTCCGCCAGATAGCGCGCGGCCTGCGCGGCGAAGTGCGGGTGGAGGGCTCCGTCGACCAGCTCGCCGCGCATGACGGTGTGACCTTCGAGGAAATCGACGGCGAGCAGGTGGGATTCGGCGTCGACGTACCACGGCTTCGGAACGAACTCGGGTGCATGTAGGCGGTGTTCCACGACGGCCCGGTGCTCGAACAGGACACGGCGCGGGGTCAGGGCCCAGCTCGGTCCCGCGACGCGCACGTACGGCGGGGCCTGCTTCACGCAGACGGCGCCGTTCGGGCCGCGGACGACGTACACGAAATTGACGTTGCCGTCGCCGATTTCCCGGACCGACCAGCGTGCCGGGTCGCCCCCGAGCCGGTCGGCCAGCGCGGGATGCCCGGCGAGGTGCCCCAGCAGAGCGGCGGGGTCGGTCGGGGCGGCGGGGTCGGTCATGGTCCTCCTCGTCGGTGGGATGTGGCGCTGCCGGGCTACCCGAGCCACGGCGGTTCCGGCAGGCCCAGGTGGTCCCGCAGGACGTCCTCCGCGCAGCCGAGGACGCCGGGGATCGAGCCGGGGTCGCCGGTCCAGCAGTCGCTGACGACGTACACGGCTTCCCCGGGCACCGGCGCCCGCATGCGCGGGGCGACCTGCCCGGGGGAACGCCCGGTCCGCCACACGTGCCACGCCGCGGCGTGCCGCGGACCCGCCCAGTCCTGCAGGCAGGCCGCCACCGGCGGCGGGGCGTCGACGCCGTGCATGCGGCAGAGCAGCCGGTGGGCGTGGGCGACGGCCGCGGCCGGGGCGGGCGGGGCGTCGGCGAAGCCCGTCCCGTCCGCGGGGTCGACCGGGTAGCGCTCGGGATCGGCGGCGAAGCGGTCCCACATCGCGGTCGACGGCCCGCTGGGGTAGGCGGCGAGCAGCAGGTGGGACGCGCCGCCGGGGGCGTACCACACTTGGCGCAGCGGGAGTTCAGTGGTGCTGCGTCCTTCGGTGACGCCGCAGGCCTGCCACCAGGGCTCGGGGTAGGCGAGGAAGAGCTTCAGGGCGCGGACCGGTTGCACGGCGGCCAGGTCCGCACGCCACTGCGGCCTCAGCCGCGCGGCCAGGTGTGGCGCAAACTCGATGGCCTGGAGTGCGGCTTGCGGGAGGGCGAGAACGACCGCGTCGGCGGTGGCGCACTCGCGTCCGCCGGTGTCTCTTCCCGCGAAATCCTCGACGGCGAAGGTGAGTTCATAACGCTTTCCGGTCGTCTCGAGACGCACCAGACGGTGTCCCAGGCGGGTTCGGCCGCCCGCACCCGCGCAGCGGGTGGCCAGAATCGTCGGCAGGGCCTGCATGCCGCACGACAGGGCGACGTAGTGGGCGTCGGGCGGCGTGTCGAACAGGACGTCGATCCACTCGGCCGCGCCGCCGGTGTGCACGTCGTAACCGCCGGTGTGCGTGATGCGGCGCACGGCGTCGGGAGTGAGCGCGGCATCGAGCAGCCGCGGCCAGGAAACCCGGCGCAGCGGCACGCCGTGCACCGCGGCCGTGTGGACGGCCGCCCGGTAGGCGGCGTGCTCGTGCACCGCAGCGGCTTCCCGGCCCCCGCCGCGCGCCGCATGGAAGGCGGCCCGCATCCGCGCGAAGCCCGGCACGGCGGCCTCGACCGCCCGCGCCACCAGCATGTCGGCATCGCTGTCCGGCATCGCGGCCAGGTCGCGGCGGCGGCGCAGTCCGCCGTGCGTATGCGCGAACGTCTCGGGGCGGCCGAAGGGGAACGGCTCGAGCGCGGCGGCCAGCCCCAGGTGCTCGACCAACGCCATCACCGCGGCCGCCTCGGTGTTGAGCCGCATCGCGCCCAACTCGGCCCACCCGCCCGCGCGCAGCGGAGCGGAACGGATGCGGCCGCCGATGCGGTACGTGCGTTCGTACACCGCGACACGGCGCCCGGCCGCGGCGAGCCGGTACGCGGCGTAGCATCCGCCGAACCCGGCGCCCACGACGGCGACTTCGGTCATCCCCCGACCCCCCGTTACCGGCCATTCCTCCGGCAGGCCTTTACCGTTCCGTACCCGGGATGCAACATCGAGTAAGCAAATACGTTGTTGTCGACATCGGGGGCACACGTGATCTTCCGGACCGACGTACTCGCCCAAGCGCCTTCCGCCTACGACGCATTGTCCGAGTACTTCCGGGATATCCGGGCCTTCTACGAAGTGGTCGGCGTCCGCTTCGCGATTCCCGAGTACGGGGTCCGCCTCACCCCGATCGCCGGCAACGAACTGCACTCCAACGCGAACAGCTACCTGCTGTCGGACAACAGTTCGTACCCGTTCTACCTGTGGCTGCCGACCTGGCTGGGGCGGTTCTACGTCGACGCCGACCGGGTGCCGCCGGACTGCAAGGTGGACGACTGTCCGACGGACAAGGCGGGGCTGATCGCGTTCATCTGGCCGTGGCTCGGGTTCAACGACGCGTACGTGCAGGACGCCGACGGCCCCGAGTGCTGGTTCGGCGTCGCCGACCCGCGCCCGGACGACCCGGACGAGACGGTGGCGACCACGTCCACCAGCCTCTTCAACTACTTCCGCATCGAGCGCACCCGCGACGACGAACGCGACGGCTGGGCGACCGGCACCTTCGCCGGCCGCGACATCGGCTGCAACCTCACCGGCCGCTGGTACCTGCGCCGCACCCCGATGGCCGAACTGACCAGCTACTACGAGGTCGAACGCCACATCATCCGGCCCCTCGGCGAGAAGTTCAGCAGCCTGGCCACGACCGCGAACCCGTGAGGCCCACGGGGCCGTCCGGCGGTCCGGCACATGCGCCGGGCCGCCACACCCCCGCCCCGTCGTCCTCCGACGCCGAGGTGCTGGCCGCGACCCGGCGAGTGGCCGCCGAACTACTGCGCCCGCTCGCGGACCGCACGGCCCGGGACGGGGTACCGCGGTCGCATCTGGACGCGCTGGCCGACGCGGGCGCGTTCGGCCTCGCGCTGCGTGCGCCGGGCGTGCTCCGGGACGCCGTCGAGGCGGTGTCGGCCGCCGACGGGGCGACGTGGTTCGTATACGCCCAACACCACCGGCCGCTGCGCGCGGTCGCCGCTTCGGACAACCGGGAGCTGCGCGAAAACCGGCTCACTCCCCTGCGCACCGGCCGGGTCCTGTGCGGGCACGCGGTCTCGCACCTCGCCCGCCCGGGCCCGCCGATGCTCACCGCGACGCCCGACGGCGCGGGCGGGTGGCGGGTGTCCGGTCGCATCCCGTGGCTGACCGGCTGGGGACTGGTCGACGCGGTCCTCCTGGGGGCTTCGACGCCCGACCGGCGGATCCTGTTCGCCCTGCTCTCATCCGCCGAACTCGCCGAGGCGGGCACGGTCCGCCCCCACGATCTGTGGAGCATGAACGCCACCTACGCGGTCTCCGTCCGCGTCACCGGGTTGCGCGTCGCGCCGCCGCAGATCGTGTCGCTCCGGCCCGCGGCCCCGTGGCTCCGCGACCACCACGCGCAGAGCGCGAACACCCACCCCGCCCTCTTCGGCAACCTGCACGCCACGACAGCCTTCCTGGGCGCCCATGAGCCGTTCACCGCACGGGCCGCGCACGCGACCCGCCGAGCGGCCGAACTCCGCACGCGCGCCTACGCCCTGACGGACCATCAACCGCCCAGCGAGGCCCTCGCCGAACGCCTGGCGGTCCGCGCCGCCGCCGTCGACCTGGCGCTCCGCACCGCGACGGCGTGCGTCATCGCTTCCGGGGCCCAGGCGATGACCCGCGACGCGACCGCGGCCCGGCTGCTGGCGGAGGCGTCCTTCCACGCGGTCCACGGGCAGAACGCCGAGGCACGGCAGGCATGTGCAAGGGAGAGGAACGGCCCTGCGTGGCACGAGGGTTGAGCAACGGCACCCGGCCGCCGATCAGCCTGCCTACAGCACCTTCACGATCTGGTCCGCATACCCCCGCAGCACCTCGACCGCGTCCGGCTGTGCCGCCCGGGGACCCGTGAGGACCAGCGAGAGCACGTCCTTGCCCTTCCGGACGGTGATCTCCAGCCGCTTGTCCGACCGGCATTCGAACGAGTCCTTGCCCAGGCGCGGCGAGGCGGGCGGGTTCGAGCAGCGGTACGTCCAGGTGTGCGAGTCCTTCGTGGACTTGTAAGCGCGCTGGGACCAGTAGCTCGCCCCGTGCTTCTTCGTGCCGCCGTGCCGTTCGAGGTCGACCTCGAAGTCGTCGGCGCCGCTCGACAGCTCGCAGTCGGCCCGCGAGGTCAGCTTGTCGTTCTTCGCCCGGTGCTGCGGCGTTCCCCCGGCCAGGAGCCGGGTGAGCGGCGGGGCGGTCATCACCGCGCACAGGTCGTCCGGCACCTTCTTGGCCTTGGCCGGCGACGAACACCCCGACACCAGCACCATGGCCGCCGCGGCAACCCCGCCGACGACAACCTTCGTGGACTTCTTCGCAGGCATGGAACGCCCCCCGATACGGATCCTGAACCGGAGAGCGATCTTGCTGATCCCCTCGCATTTGGTCAAGGCCGCACCAAGCAACCACCCAGCGTTTGCCAACCCGCCCCGCCCGCCCGCAAACTCCCCCTAGCGCCGCGGCGTCGGCAGGGGAATCCGGGTCGGGAGGCCCTCCGGGATCGTTCCCAGGCTCACGGCGATCTTCGAGAAGCCCATGAACAAAGCCAGCCCGGCGGTCAGTTCCGCCGTCCCGGCGGCGCCGTAGGCGGCCACCAGTTCGTTCCGCAGTTCGCCCGTGACGCCGTGCGGGTTGCCGAGGAAGACGTCGGCGAGCCGGATCACCGTCTTGTGGCGCTCCTGGAGGGCGCTGGCTTCGAATCCGTCGTCGATGAGTTCGACGAAGTCCTCGGTGAGCCCGGCCGCCGTGGCCTGGTCGTACCGGACCGCGCGGCAGAAGCGGCAGTCGGTGACACGCGCGTTGCGGAGCCGGGCGACTTCCTTCGAGGCGTGGTCCACGACGCCGTTCGACCACAGCGTCCCGTACAGGCGCAGGAACGACGCCAGCAGATCCGGCTGCAGGGCGAACGGGCTGGACGCGATCGGGTCCGCCGGGTCGGTGGGCGGCGGCGTGGCCGGCGCCGCCGGGTCGAGTCCGGGCAGTTCGGCGACGGTGACGGCGGTACCGGGAAGCGCGGGTGCGACGGTGTGCGTGCCGAGCACCACCTGGAACCGGGCGAAGCCGTCGAACACCGCGCAAGCCATCGCCAGGCCCACGACGCGCGGCATCCCGAGCAGGTCGGTCAGGCGCGTGCGGTCCTCGTCGGAGACCCCGCCCGGCGCCATGACGAACTGCTCGGCGAAGTCCAGGCAGGCCGACTCCACGGCGTCGAACGCCGGATCGCCCCCGCCCTTCGCCAGCGCCGCGACCTTGGCGTCGTCGAGACCGGCGTCGACTGCGGGACGCGTCCGTACCGCGAGTTCCGTCTCGCACTCGTGGAGTTGGGCGATGCGCAGCCGGACGAGTTCGGTGGTCCGCGGATCGAGCACCACGGGGTTCCACAGCCGGGTGAAGTAGTCGGCGTAGCTCGTCCGCAATTCCGGGAACAACCCCAACGTCCCCGGGAAGTCCGTCGCTTCCGCCTCGATACGGGACAACCAGCCGGCCATGTGCGCTCCTGTCGGGTCGACGTCCGCTTGCCTGCTCAGCCAGATTCCATATGCTGAATGTGAGATTCGCATATGAGAATTCGATGCTAGGTTCGGATCTGACACACCGTCAACCATCGACCGGCCGCGGGAGGCGTGCGCACGATGACCGACCGGCAATCCCCGTCCGCCGACCGCGTGGTGCGGATTCTCACGCTGCTCACCGACCACCCCGGCGAACGCCTGACGCTCACGCAGATCGCCGAGCGGCTGGAGATGAGCAAGCCGACCTGCCTCGGCGTGCTGGCCAGCCTCAGCTCGGCGGGTCTGCTCACCCGCGACGACGCCAAGACGTACGGCCCCGGCCCGGCCCTGCTGCGCATGGGCACCGCGGCGGAGAGCAGCGTGGCACCGCTCGACCTCATCCGCCCGCACCTGGAGGCCCTGCACCGGGAAGCCGGCAGCTGCATGCTGGTCGCCAACATCGACGCCCACGTGGTCGTGCTCGACCGCCGCGGCGTCCTCGCCACCGGCGACACGCGCGACTTCGTCGGCGAACGCTTCCCCGCCGCGGCGCCGTTGGGCCTGGTCAACAATCTCTGGAACCCGGACGCCGACCTCCACGCGTGGCTCGCCCGCACCCCGCTGGTCCCCCTCGCGGGCAGCCCCGACCGGGTCTTCGCCCTCGCCGCGGACGCCCGGCAGCGCGGCTACGTCGTCGAGTGCGAGGCGGGTCCGGACGACATCGGCCACGCCGTCATCGCCCAGCTCGTCTCCTCGCACCTTCCCCAGGCGGTCCTCCGCAAGCTGTTCCGCCACCTGCCGCCGCTGACCTTCACCGAGTACGAACTGCCCGGCGAGGAAGTCCCGAACGCGGTCGTCCGGCACATGACCGCGCCGATCTTCGACCGCCACGGCCGCCAGCCGTACGTCTTCACCGTCGTCGTCGACGGCACTCCGGACCCCGGCAGCCGCCGCCGCATCGCCGACACCCTCGTCGCCACCGCCACAGCGGCCACGCAAGCCCTCGGCGGCGTCAACCCCTGGACGGCCTAGACCGGGTCGGACATGGGCCGACCCGCGCTCTCCGCATCCGGCCGCACCCGTCCCGCGCGCATCTCCAAGTACCGCCGCTCCGCCAGACTCGCCGTCGCCTTGGCCGCGCGCCGGTAGTGGTCGTAGGCGGCGGCCCGGTCGCCGGTCTCTTCCAGGAGGTGGGCGCGGACCGACAGCAGGCGGTGGTGGCCGGCCATGCGGTCGTCGTCGTCCAGAGTCGCGAGCAACTCCATTCCGGCCACGGGGCCTTCCACCTCCGCCAGGGCGATGGCGCGGTTCAGGGTCACCATCGGGTTCGGGGCGATGCGCTCCAGGATCATGTAGAGGGCGTGCACCTGCTGCCAGTTGGTGTCCTCGGCGGCGGCCGCGTCGGCGTGGGTGGCGGCGATGGCGGCCTGGAGTTGGTACGGGCCGAGGGCGGCGCCGCCCAGCGCGGTCTTCGCCAGCGTTATCCCCTCCCCCGTCAGCTCCGCGTCCCACCGCGTCCGGTCCTGCTCGTCCAGCGGGATCAAGTCGCCGGACGGCGTCGTGCGGGCCGCGCGGCGCGCGTGGGTGAGGAGCATGAGGGCCAGCAGGCCGGTGACTTCGGGGTCGTCGGGCAACTGCGCGTGGACCATGCGGGTCAGCCGGATCGCCTCGCGGGCGAGGTCGGCGCGGTGGAGTTCGGTGCCGGAGGACGCGGTGTAGCCCTCGTTGAAGATCAGGTAGAGCACGTGCAGCACGACGCGCAGCCGGTCTTCGCGTTCCGCGGGCTCCGGCAGCCGGAAGGAGCTGCCCGCGGCCTTGATGCGCTGCTTCGCCCGGCTGATCCGGGCGGCCATCGTCGCTTCCGGCACCAGGAACGCGCGGGCGATCTCCGCGGTGGTCAGGCCGCCGACCGCGCGCAGCGTCAGCGCGGTCTGCGATGCCGCGGTCAACGTCGGATGGCAGCACAGGAACAGCAGCACGAGCGTGTCGTCGGTGTCCGGGACGTCCTCCGGCACCACCTCGGCCGCCACCGCGGTCTCCCGTTCGCGGCGCGCGTGGTCGCTGCGCATCGCGTCGATCAGCCGTCGCGAGGCCACCGTGACCAGCCAGCCGCGCGGGTTGTCGGGCACGCCCTCGGCGGGCCACTGCACGGCGGCCGCGAGGACGGCTTCCTGGACGGCGTCCTCGCAGCCTTCGAACTGCCCGTACCTGCGGATCAACGTGCCGAGGACCTGCGGCGTGAGTTCACGCAGCAGGTCCTCGAAGGGTGGGGCCGTCATGCCTCCAATTGTCCGTCGGCGAACATCACCTGACGCACCTCGACACCCAGGCCTTCGACGGCCGTGTCCGGAATCTGCGCGGCCAGCTCGATCGCCCGCTCCTTGTTCTCGCAGTCGACCAGGTAGAAGCCGCCCAGGTATTCCTTCGCCTCCAGGAACGGCCCGTCGGTCACCACCGGCTGCCCGTTGCGGACCTTCACGACCACGGCCTGCGACGGGTCGACCAGCGCCTGCGTGGTGATCAGCTCCCCGGACTGCTTGAGGCCGGCGATGAACTTGCCGTGGCCGTCGCCGATCGCCGCCTTCTCCGCGTCGGTCAGCGCGTCCAGCACGGCCGGGTTGACGTGCATGCTGATCAGGAACTGCATCTCGTTCTCCTCGTGGTGCGCGGGCCCCCGGCGGGGCCCTTCGCGTGGTGGTCGGAGCCGGCGCCGTCGTCTTGACATCCCCCGCCCGATTTTCCGCACGCATTTTCCGCCACCGATTTTCCGCCGCCCGACGTCAAGAAGCCCGGCGCCGCTCCGACCACCGGTCGACACACGCACACGGCACCACGGCATCACGACAGTGACACCACGACAGAAGAGAGCTTCCGACATGCGAGTCGACCGGGCATGGCTGGGACTGGGCCTCCTCGTCCTACCGACGTTCCTCGTGGCCATGGACATGACGGCGCTGCTGCTCGCGCTCCCCCAGCTCAGCGCCGACCTGGGCGCGGACGGCGTGCAACAGCTGTGGATCAGCGACAGTTACGGGCTGATGGTGGCGGGCCTCGTCATCACCATGGGCACGCTCGGCGACCGGATCGGCCGACGGCGCCTGCTGATGATCGGTGCCGCGGCGTTCGCGGTGCTGTCGGTCGTGGCCGCGTTCTCCACCAGTCCCGAGATGCTCATCGTCGTCCGGGCGCTGCTGGGGGTCGCCGGGGCGACCTTGGCGCCGTCGACGCTGGCCTTGATCACCAACATGTTCCGCGACGACCGGCAACGCGGGAAGGCGATCGCGATCTGGGCCACCGGGCAGTTCGCGGGCGGCGCCCTCGGCCCGGTGCTCGCCGGGCTGCTGCTCCAGCACTTCTGGTGGGGCTCGGTCTTCCTGGCCGCCGTGCCCGCGATGCTGCTGCTGCTCGTCGCCGCACCGATCCTGCTCCCGGAGTTCCGCAGCGACCACGCCGGGCGGCTCGACCCGGCGAGCGTCGCCCTGTCGCTCGCCTCGGTCCTCCCGATGATCTACGGGATCAAGCAGCTCGCCGTGGAGAACGCGTCCGCGGGTCCCGCCGTCGCGCTGATCGCGGGCGCTGCGATCGGCGTGGTCTTCGTCCGCCGCCAGCTGCGCTCGGCCACGCCGCTGCTCGATCTGCGGCTGCTGCGCAACCGCCCCTTCACCGCCGTCCTCGTCGGCCTGGTGCTGGCCGGGATCGCCATGGCGGGCACCGGGCTGCTGGTGACCCAGTACCTGCAGAGCGTCCTCGGCTACTCCCCCGCGGTGTCGGCGCTGCTCTTCGCGCCGATGGGGCTCGGCGTGGCCGGCGGCACGATGGCCGCCCCGGCGCTGGCCCGCCGCATCCCGCAGACCACCGCCATCGCGGGCGGCCTGGTCGTGTCGGCGCTCGGCGGCGTCCTGCTGGTCGCCGTCGAACCCGGCAGCGCGGTCGCGCTGCCGCTGGTCATCACCGGGATCACCGTCCTGGCCCTCGGCGCCGGGCCGCTGTTCGCACTGGGCACCGGGCTGGTCGTCGGGTCCGTGCCGCCCGAGCGCGCCGGCTCGGCGGCGTCGATGTCGGAGACCGGCAACTACTTCGGCGGGTCCCTCGGCCTCGCGTTCCTCGGCGTGCTCGCCGCGGCCGTCTACCGCGACCACATGGGCGGCACGTCCGAGACCGTCGCCGACGCCGTCGCCACCAGCCGCACCCTCGCGGCCGACCGGAGCGCGTCGCTGCTGCACGACGCCCGGGACGCCTTCACCACGAGCCTGCACGTCACCGGTCTGGTCGCGGCGGGCATCTTCGTCCTGGCGGCGGTCCTGGTCGCCACGATGCGGCCCGCCGCCGCGGGCGCAGACGCGACCGGCACGGAAACCCCGGTGCGCGAAGAGGTCGACGCCTAAGCCGTTCGAACGGACCCGGCCACGGCGGCGGGTTCCGCACCGCGGCTCCGGTGGCGAGGCCGGAGCCGCGGTGCGCATGGTGGAGGGATAAGGCCGCGCCGGTTTCAAAAACCGACGACTGCCTCGTTCGGCTGTGCCGCGACCGCACCACGGCCGTCGACGTTCCCCCGCCGCAGGCGGCCACCCACCGGAGGAGTCAAGGTGAGCGAGGATCTCATCGAAACGGGCCCGATCGACTATCTCGTCGTCGAGTTCCCCAGCGAGGGTATGAAGGGCGAGGGGCTGCCCCTGCTCGTCGACCTGGTCGACCGCGGCATCATCCGCATTCTCGACCTGCTGTTCGTCACGAAGCAGCCGGACGGCTCCATCGTCGGCATCGACATCGCCGACTTCGACGCGGACGGGCAGCTCGACCTGGCCGTCTTCGAAGGCGCGTCCTCCGGGCTGCTCGGCGACGACGACCTCGCCGAGGCCGGCGCCGCCCTGGAGACCGGCACCGCCGCGGGCGTCATCGTCTACGAGAACCTGTGGGCCGCCCCCTTCGCGACCGCGCTGCGCCGCAACGGGGCGCGGGTCGTCGCGAGCGGCCGCATCCCGGTGGAAGCCGTCGTCGACGCGCTCGAAGCGCTCGAGGCCGCCGAAGCCGGCGGCTGAACCCCGCCGCACCCGTTCGCCCGCACCGAAAGCAGGAGGCAGAAACCATGCCAGGTCTTCTCCGCGGCGTCGCCCGGACCGCCGTCGTCGCCGGCACCGCCACCGCCGTGTCCAACCGGGTCTCGCGGCGCCAGGCCGGCCGCTGGGCGCAGCAGGAAGCCCCGCAGCAGCCGCAGCAGGTCGTGTACGCGCAGCAGCCGCCCGCCGAGGCGCCGTCCGACCCGATGAACGACAAGCTCGCCCAGCTCAAGCAGCTCGGCGACCTGAAGGAGCAGGGCGTCCTGTCCGACGCCGAGTTCGAGGCGCAGAAGCAGCGCATTCTGAACGGCTGAGGGCCCGCGCCCGCTGCGGTACCGAGCGTGATCCACTAGTCGATGCGGCGCCCCTGAAGGCGCCGCATCGACGCGTGTTCCGCCTGTTCAGCGAGGAGTCCCCATGGCCGTCCCGACGCCGCCCGCCCGGATCTACCTGGACAAGCAGACGCCCGAGGCGTTCAAGGCGTTCGTCGCCGCCCGGGAGACGGTCCGCCAAGGCGCCGCGGACACCGGCCTGGAACCGCTGCTGATCGAGCTCGTCAACCTGCGGGTCTCGCAGATCAACGGCTGCGCGTACTGCCTGAGCCTGCACACCCGCAAGGCGCTGCGCGCGGGCGAGACGACGCAGCGCCTCGGCACGCTGAGCGCGTGGCGGGACACCGAGCTGTTCAGCGACCGGGAGCGCGCCGCGCTGGCGCTCGCCGAAGCCGCCACCGCCATCGCGGACGCCGCCGCGCAGGACAGCGCCTACGCCGCGGCCCGGCCGGTCCTGACCGACGACGAGATCGCCGCCGTCCTGTGGGTCGCCATCACGATGAACACCTTCAACCGGGTGTCGATCCTCAGCAAGCACCCGGTGCGCCCGGCCGTCACGGCGCAGGGCTGAGCGGCCGCACCATGAACACGTCCACGGCGTCCTCGGACTCCGGGACGAACCCGTGCCGCTCGTAGAGGCGCCGCGCCGGACTCCCTTGCAGGACGTTCAGCCGGACCACCGCCCGTTCGCGGTCGCACCGGTCGAGCAGGCCGCGCAGCACACCCGAGCCGACGCCGGCGCCCTGCGCGTCGGGCGCCAGGTAGAAGTGCTCCAGCCAATAGCCGCCGTCGGCGGGGCGCAGCGCCACGCATCCGGCGAACGCTCCGCCCGCTTCGACGACCCACGTGTGCGCGGGCTCGAAGGCGTCGCGGAGGCGCTGCCGGACGCGGTGGTCGTCGTAGCGGCCGAGCCGTTCGAGGTCGGGCCGCATCACGACGGCGCGCAGTTCGGCGGCCGGCTCGACGTCGGCCGCCGAGGCGGGGCGCAGGTGCCAGGCGTGCATGGGGGCCCACGCTAGCGGGCCGTTCCGGACGGCCGTCCGAGCCCTGGGGAGAGACGGCTCCGTCGGCGCCCGGTCAGGCTTCGATGTGCGCGGCGAGGCCCGCCAGGATCATCGTGCTGCCCTCGCGGGCCATGTCGCGGGCTTCCTCGGTGGCGTTGGTCTGGTCGATGACGACCTCGACGCCGTCCGGGTGCGCGGCGAACGTGATCGCCATGACCTCGGCGGGGGCGCCCGGCACGTCCATCCACAGGACGATCCGGTGCCCGTCCTCGACCTCGAGGAACGTGCCGGTGAGCGGGAACTGCCCGCCGTCGGGGGTGAGCAGCGTGGACTTCCAGGCGCCGCCGGGGCGGACGTCGATCTCGACGCTGCCTTCGGCGGCGCCGAACCAGGCCGGCCACTCGGCGGCGGTGGTGTACGCGGCCCACGCGCGGGCGACGGAGGCGTTCATGACGCGGGTGACGGTGTAGGGGAAGCCGGTGGTGGCGTTCTCGCTCATGTCGGAACCTCTCGTGTTCGGCGCCGCGTTGCGCGGCTGCTGCGGTCGAAGGGGTAGACCGGGGCGGGTCCGCGGAGTCATCGCCGGGCCCGATGTGACCTGGACCACAATGCCGAGCGGCCCCGCCGCGTGTTGCGACGGGGCCACTCTTCGGGTGCCGCGGTCAGACCGCGGCCTCCACCCGAGGGTTCTCCGCGAGGGGCACCGGGCCGTCCAGGACCGGCGTCTTGTCGGCCAGTGCCTTGAAGCGGGTCAGGCGGAGGCTGTTGGAGACGACGAAGACCGAGCTGAAGGCCATCGCGCCGCCGGCGAGCATCGGGTTGAGCATGCCGGAGGCGGCCAGCGGCAGGGCCGCGATGTTGTAGGCGAACGCCCAGAACAGGTTGGACTTGATGGTCTGGAGCGTCTTGCGGGACAGCCGGATGGCGTCGGCGGCGGCGCGGAGGTCGCCGCGGACCAGGGTCAGGTCCGAGGCTTCGATCGCGACGTCGGTGCCGGTGCCCATCGCCAGGCCGAGGTCGGCCTTGGCGAGCGCCGCGGCGTCGTTGACGCCGTCGCCGACCATCGCGACGACCTGGCCCTGGCTCTGCAGCCGGGTCACCACGTCGACCTTGTCCTTCGGCATGACCTCGGCGAACACGTTGTCGGGGTCGATGCCGACCTGCGCGGCGACGGCCTGCGCAACCGTGGTGTTGTCGCCGGTGAGCAGGATCGGAGTGAGGCCGAGTTCCTTGAACCGGCGGATGGCTTCCGCCGAGGTCGGCTTGACGGCGTCGGCGACCACGAGGATCGCGCGGGCCTTGCCGTCCCAGGCGACCGCGACCGCGGTGCGGCCGAGGGCTTCCGCGTCGGCCTTGGCGCGTTCGAGGTCGGCGGGCAGGTCGAGGGCCCATTCGGTGAGCAGCCGGGTGCGGCCGACCAGGACCGCGTGCCCGTCCACGATGCCCTGCACGCCCAGGCCTTCGACGTTGGCGAAGTCCTCCGGCTCGGGCAGGTCGCCGGTGCGTTCGGCGGCGGCCTTGGCGATCGCCTGCGCGATGGGGTGCTCGGAGGCGTTCTCCAAGGCGCCCGCGAGACGCAGCACGTCGGCCTCGGTCTCTCCTTCCGCGAGGCGGGTGTCGACGAGGGTCATGCGGCCGGTGGTGACGGTGCCGGTCTTGTCCAGGACGACGGTGTCGACGCGGCGGGTGGACTCCAGGACTTCGGGGCCCTTGATGAGGATGCCGAGCTGGGCGCCGCGGCCGGTGCCGACCATGAGCGCGGTCGGGGTGGCCAGGCCGAGGGCGCACGGGCAGGCGATGATCAGCACGGCGACCGTGGCGGTGAACGCCGCCGCGATGCCTTCGCCGGTGCCCAGCCAGAAGCCGAGCGTGGCGATGGCGAGGGCGATGACGATCGGCACGAACACCCCGGAGATCCGGTCGGCGAGCCGCTGGACCTGCGCCTTGCCGTTCTGCGCGTCCTCGACGAGCTTGGCCATCTGGGCGAGCTGGGTGTCGGCGCCGATCCGGGTGGCGCGGACCACCAGGCGGCCGCCGGCGTTGACGGTCGCGCCGGTGACGGTGTCGCCGGGGCCGACCTCGACGGGCACCGATTCGCCGGTGAGCATGGACGCGTCGACCGCGGACGTGCCCTGTTCGACGGTGCCGTCGGTGGCGATCTTCTCGCCCGGGCGGACCACGAACAGGTCGCCGACGGCGAGCTGTTCGACCGGGATGCGGGTCTCGCGGCCGTCCCGGAGCACCGCCACGTCGCGGGCGCCGAGTTCGAGCAGCGCCTTCAGCGCCGCACCGGAGCGGCGCTTGGCGCGGGCCTCGAAGTAGCGGCCGGCCAGGATGAACGTGGTGACGCCCGCGGCGGCTTCGAGGTAGATGTTCCCGGCGCCGTCGCTGCGTTCGATGGCGAACGAGAACGGGTGGGTCATGCCGGCCTCGCCCGCGGTGCCCCAGAACAGCGCGTACACCGACCAGGCGAGCGCGGCCAGGGTGCCCATCGACACCAGCGTGTCCATCGTCGAGGTGCCGTGCTTGAGGTTGGTCCACGCCGCCTTGTGGAACGGCCAGGCCCCCCACAGCACGACCGGCCACGCGAGCGCCAGCGACAGCCACTGCCAGTTGGTGAACTGCCAGGCCGGGACCATCGCCATCGCGATCACCGGGACGGTGAGCACCGCGGACGCGATCAGCCGGTCGCGCAGCGCGCGGATCCTGCCGCCCTCGGCGTCGGTCTCCGGCGCGGGGTCCGCCGCGGCGCCGGGCGCCTTGGGCGGGGGCGGGAGTTCCGCGGTGTAGCCGGCCGCCTCGACCTGGGCGACCAGGTCTTCGGGGGTCACGTCGCCCTCGTAGGTGACCTTGGCCTTCTCGGTGGCGTAGTTGACGGTCGCGGTGACGCCGTCGAGCTTGTTGAGCTTGCGCTCGATCCGGTTGGCGCACGACGCGCAGGTCATGCCGCCGATCGCCAATTCGATCCGCGCGGCGTCCTGCGGCGCCGAGGTCCCGGTGTCCGGACTCATCGCCTGCTCCTTCGTCATGTCCCGGTGGTGCGGGGGTACGGGTGGTGCTCCGGCGGTGGCGGCCCACGCCGTCCCGCGATCACCTGCTCAGCATACCCTAGGGGGGTATGTAGTCAACAGCCGTCGGCCTTGGCTCCGCGGGGGCGCGAGGCCGGCCGGGAGTGGTGGTGCGGCGTGCGGTCAGTGCTCGTGGCCGGCGTCTTCGCCGCTCGGGCTGGTCGGGCCGGTCATGCCGTTCGGGGCCGGCGGGGTCGGCGAGGCGGCGGAGGCCGCGCCCGGGTCGACCGTCACGGTGAACTCGGCGGTGCGCACGATGCCTTCGTGCTGGAAGTCGAGGTACAGCCGGTAGGTGCCCGCGCTGGGCGCTCCGGCGTGGAACGAGATGCCGGGGCCCGCGGGCGTCTTGCCGTCGCCGGGCGCGCCCTCGGGGTGCACGTGCAGGTAGGCGAGGTCGCCTTGGCGCAGCGCGACAAGGTGGCCGAACGCGCCGAGGTAGGGCTGGAGGTCGGTGACCGGCACGCCGTTCTTGCTCACCGACAGCGTCAGCATGCTCGCCGAGGTCGCCAGGTCGCCGTTCAGCGTGACGGTGTAGCCGTCGACTTCGGCGGTCCGCGACGGCGCGGGCAGCGGCACGGTGCGGTAGTCGCCGGGCACCGCCACGTCGGCGCCGAGGGTCAGCCCGCCGGCCGGGTCGCCGGACGGCGTGAAGTCGGCGAACACCCGGTAGTCGCCCGCGGCCTCGAAGGTGAGCGGGACCCGCCACGTGCCGTCCGCGCCGAGCGTCGGGTGGACGTGCCGGAAGCCGGACATGTCGCGGCGCGCGACGATGAGGTGCAGGTCCTTGTCGTGGGCGCGGTCGTAGCGGGTCCAGGGGCGGCCGTCGGGGCCGAGGACCTGGAAGCGGAACTCGGTCGGGACACCTGCCGGCAGGGGCTCCTGCTGGGGCACCAGCGTGTAGCCGCGTTCGGAGACCTGGAGGCCGCCCGCGACCGCGGCATTGGCGGCTGCCGCGTTTCCGGCGGCCGTCGGGGCGGTGTGCCCGGAGTGGCCGTCGCCCGTGGCGCTCGGGGACGCGGCCGAGTTGTGACCGTGCGGCGACGAACCGCCGCCGACCGGGCCGACCGCGTTGCCGACGCCGTACGCGGCGCCGAATGCCAGGGCGAGGCCGGCCGCGAACGCGCCGACGCGAGTGGCCGTGTTCATGGCCGTTCTCCTTTTCGTGGGGTGGTGCTCGGGGTTCGGTCATGGGGGGGCGCTCGGGCGCCGGCGTGCGCGGGCCACGGTCCCGGCCGGAGTGTCGGCCGGGGTGCCGGCTCGGCTCGCCGACACCCCGGCCGGGTATCGGCGCCGCTCAGTGGCAGCTCCCGCAGCAGGACGTGCCCGGGTTCTCGTCCTTCGGGGCCTCGACGACCCGGTAGCCGGCCTCGGCGACCGCGGCGGCGACCGCGGCGTCGTCGATCGCCCCAGCCGCGGACACCGTCACCCGGCCCGCTGCCAGGTCGACGTTCACGGCCGTGACGCCGTCGAGCCTGCTCACCTCGGCCGTGACCGACGAGACGCAGTGCCCGCAGGTCATGCCGGAGACGGAGTACTCGGCGGTGGTCGCGGTGGTGGTGCTCATGGGATGCCTCCTGGGCGGGATCGTGGGGGGCGCCGCCGGTCGGTCCGGGCGGCTTCACGACTCACAACATACCCCCCTCGGGTATCTTGTCAAGCCGTCCCCCCGACCCGATCCCCGGCGATGGGTCCGCAGGTTCGACGAACACCCCTCAGGCGTGCACCAGTTGGGCGATCGCCTCGGTCGCTTCGCGCACTTTCACCTCGATCGCGCCGCGGCCCTCGACCGCCTCCGCGGCCACGCAATGACCCAGGTGGTCGTCCATCAATTTGAGCGCCACAGCCTGCAAGGCCTTGGTGATCGCGGAGACCTGAGTCAGTACATCCAGGCAGTAGGCGTCCTCTTCCACCATCCGTTGCAGGCCCCTGACCTGGCCTTCTGCCCGCTTCAACCGCGCCATGCAGGCCTTCTTGTCCGCCGCATATCCGGCCATCGGAGCTCCTCCTCGAACTTTCGTCTTCACATACGGTACCCCCCTAGGGTATGTTCGGCGCCGTTCGGAAATCCAGAGGTACCTATACCCCGTATCGGAAGTGGTGGAGATGTCCGCGCCCGATGTACCCAACCCGCGCCGCTGGGCGGCACTCGCGCTCATCGCGCTCGCCCAGTTCATGGTCATCATGGACACGTCGATCATCGGCGTGGCGCTGCCCGACATGCAGACCGACCTGGGCTTCTCGCAGGAGAACCTGTCCTGGGTCTTCAATGCCTACGTGATCGCCTTCGGCGGCCTGCTGCTGCTCGGCGGCCGGCTGTCCGACCTGTTCGGCGCCAAGCGGATGTTCACCGCCGGATGGGTGGTGCTCGGCGTCGGGTCGCTGGTCGCCGGACTGGCCGGCGAAGTGTGGGTCGAGCTGGCCGGCCGCGCCGTACAGGGCGCCGGTGCCGCGCTGATCGCCCCGTCCGCGCTGACCTTGCTGATGATGCTGTTCGGCGGCAACCCGAAGGAACTGACGAAGGCGTTCGCGCTGTACGGCGCGGCGGCCCCCGCGGGCGGTACCGCGGGCGTGTTCCTCGGCGGCCTGATCACCGAGTACGCGAGCTGGCCGTGGGTGTTCTACATCAACCTGCCGGTCGTCGCGCTCACCCTGGTCCTCACTCCGTCGCTGATGCCGTCCGCCCCGGCGCGCCGCGGCTCGATCGACTGGCTGGGGGCGATCCTGGCCACCGGCGGCCTCGCCGTCGTCGTGTACTCGGTGGTCCGCGCGCCCGAGGTCGGCTGGGGCTCGGCGGAGACCCTGCTGGTGCTGGCCGGCGGCCTCGCCCTGGTGCTGCTGTTCCTGCTGGTCCAGGCGAAGAAGGCCGAGCCGCTGATGCCGCTGCGGATCCTGCGCACCCCGGACCTCGGCGGCGCGAACCTCGCCCAGCTGCTGATGGCGGGCGCGTGGGTGCCGATGTGGTTCTTCCTCAACCTCTACCTGCAGCAGGTGCTGGGTCTGGGGGCGTTCGCGAGCGGCTCTGCGCTGCTGCCGATGACCGTCGCGATCATGGTCATGATGATCACGGTGGCGCCCCGCCTGATCGCCAAGTTCGGGCCGAAGAACCTGATCGTCGCCGGCATGGCGCTGCTCGCGGGCGGCATGCTGTGGCTGTCGTTCGTCCGGGCCGACGGCACTTTCTGGGTCGACGTGCTGCCCGCGTCGCTGGTGGCCGCGACCGGCATGTCCCTGGCCTTCATCCCGTCGCTCGGCACCGCGATCTCCAGCGCGCGGCCGGAAGAGGGCGGCTTGGCGTCCGGCATCGTCAACACCTCGTACCAGATCGGCTCGGCGCTCGGCCTGGCCGCGATGACCGCGGTCGCCGCCGCGCACGGTTCGCGGCGGATCGGCAACGCGTCCGCCCTGACCGACGGCTTCTCCGCAGCCTTCCTCGGCGCCGCGGGCATCGCCGCCGCGGGTGCGCTGCTGGCGATCGTCACCCTGCGCGGCTCGTCCGCCCCGGCCGACGCCGAGGCCGCGGAGCGGGAGACGGCCGACGTCGCCTGAGCCCCGGCCCCCGTGCCGCCGACCGGACCCGGTCGGCGGCACGTGTCCATCCCCCTGACGAAGGAGTACGCGCCGTGGAGATCTGCATGTACGGAACGTCCTGGTGCCCGACCGTCGCCGAAGTCCGCGCCCTGCTCGACGAACGCGGCATCCCCTACCAGTACTTCGACATCGACGAGGACAAGAAGGCCCGCAAGGCCGTCTACCGCTTGCAACAGGGCGGCCGGCGCGTCCCCACGCTCACCCTGCCGGACGGAACGCTGGTGGTGGAGCCGGACGCGGCGGAGGTGGAGCGGATGATCGCCGGATGGGGCGGCGCGGGGGCCGGGAAGGCGGGGGAACTACCGGGCGATCGAGTCCCCGAGGGGCGGCGCGGGGGCCTGGCCGGTGGTCGGCCCGACGACGATCGGCCCGGCGAGCAGGCGGAACGGCCGGAGGAACAGCCCGACGGCCGGGCACCTCGCCCGTGCGGCGAGCGGCCGACGGGCGAAGACCGGTGACCCCGCCGCCCCCGGAGACCTTGCGCCGGGCGTTGCGGCACCCCGTGGCGAAATGCCTCGCGGCGTGCCTGCTGAGTGCCGCGCTGCGGAAGTTGACCCAAGCGGGACCGCACCCGATGCCGCAGGCCGCGGGCACGCGCGGCGCAGGCCAGGGATCACCGGCACCCCTTGGCCTGCCTCCGCCGCGCTGTCCCGGCTGAACGCAAGCGGCTCCGCGTGGCTGGGCCTAGGCTGTCAGCCCGGCTCCACCGGACAGCGCAACCAGCCCACCCGCGTGGCGAGTTATGGGAATCGGCCATCCTCGCCGCCGGTCGGCGGGCCTCCCACCGAGCGCCCATCGCCGTTCGTCTCGCCGCCGCGGCAGGCCGCGCGCGGCGTGGGCGGGCCGACCAGCCCGCTCACGTCCCGACGCGGGCCTGCCGGGTCCTCTCTTGGCCCCGCCTTCCCTCGACGACGTTCAACCGCCCTGCGGCGCACGGAAGTCCGGGCAGCCCAGAATGTGCAGCACCTTCGCCGGGTCCAGCGGGTACGGCACCCGCTTGCCCGTGTCCGTGAAGCCCAGGCGCCGGTAGAAGGCGCGGGCACGGTGGTTGTCCTCGTGGACGCCCAGGGTGAGCCACGCGCAGGCGGTGTGGGCGCGGGCGAAGTCGACGGCGGTGTCCATGAGGGCGCGCGCGGGGCCGTCGGGGCCGCGGTGCGGTGGGGTGACGTACACGGCGTGGACATGGGCGGTGCCGGGGATGTCGGGGATCGGCGCGGCCGCGGCGGTGCCGGTCCAGGTGCCGGTTTCGTCGAGGGCGACGAAGAGCGCGTCGTCGGGGGCGGTCGCGGCGCGGGCGGCCCGTTCCCGCCAGGCGCTGTCGGGGAGGGCGGCCGCGGCGCCGTGGCTGGTGCCGAAGGCGTTCGGGGAGTCCGCGAGGGCTTCCAGGCGGATGGCGCGGAGTTCGCGCCACTCCCCTGCCTCGATGCGGCGCACGTCGTACTTCATGATCCTCATCATCGCGGAGGGGCCGACGGCGCCGGGGCGGGGCAGGCGCGCATTCTTTTTGCCGATCATGGTGCGACACGCCCGGCCTTGCCCCCGGGCAGGTGCAAGGCTGGGGCATGACCGAAGCCGCGGGCACCCGCCGGGCGTGTTCGTCGACCACGGGTCCCCGGTGCCGCGGCGCGACCGAAAGGACACCCCTGTGAGCAAGCCGCCGCTGCCCGAGCAGGCGATCGCCATGGCACGCAAGGCGAACCCGGCCGTCATCACGACGCTGCGCAAGGACGGCCAGCCCGTCTCCACCGCCACCTGGTACCTGTGGGAGGACGACGGCCGCGTCCTGGTCAACATGGACGAAGGGCGCCGCCGCCTCGACCACGTGCGCAACGACCCGCGCGTGACGCTGACCATCCTCGACGAGGGCAACTGGTACACCCACCTGTCCCTCATCGGCCGGGTCGTGGAGTTCCGCGACGACAAGGACCTGGCGGACATCGACCGGCTCTCCCGGCACTACGGCGGCGAGGCGTACGCGATCCGCGACCGGGCCCGGGTCAGCGCCTGGATCGAGATCGACCGCTGGCACGGCTGGGGCGGGCTCAAGGACAGCGACCAGCCGGGCGGCGCCCGGCAGATCGCCGCGGAAGACTGACGAGCGCCCTGGCGCCGGCTTCGCGGGGCGGCCGGGATCCGGCGGCCCCGCGGAAGCCGGCGCGCGGTCATTCCGCCAGTTGCCGCCCCACCTCGCGCAGTACCGGCAGCAGCGCCTCCACGTCGGCGTCCGTCGTCCGCCAGTTGACCAGCGCGCACCGCAGGACTTTCGCCCCGCGGTAGGCGGCCGTGCCGACGAAGAAGCGGCCGTCGCGCAGGACGGCTTCGCCGAGCCGGGTGTTGAAGTCGTCGAGGCGGTCGTCCGGGACGCCTGGCGGGCGGTAGCGGAAGCAGACGATGGAGAGCCGTACGGGGGCGAGGAGTTCGAAGTCGTCGGACGCGTCGAGGAGGCGCCCGAGGTGGGCGGCGGCGTCGAGGTGGCGTTCCACCATCGCGCGGTAGCCGTCGCGGCCGTACGCGCGCAGGGTCGCCCAGATCGGCAGGGCGCGGGCGCGGCGCGAGGATTCCGGGCCGAGCGTGTTGTAGTCGACTTCCGCGCCGTCGGCCTCCGGCAGGTAGGAGACGCCCCAGCCGCCGAAGGCGCGGGCGAGGAACTCACGGTCGCGGACGAAGGAAAAGCCGCTCTCATAGGGGACGTTCAGCCACTTGTGGCCGTCCGCGGTGACGGAGTGGGCGCGTTCGACACCCCGGGCGAAGTGCGCGGTGCGCGGCGACAGGGCGGCGAACAGGCCGAACGCGCCGTCCACGTGCAGCCAGGCGTTGTGGCGTTCCACGAGGTCGGCCAGCGCGTCGAGCGGGTCGGAGTCGCCCGAGTAGACGTCGCCGAGGTTGCCGACGACCACCGCGGGGGCGCCGTCGAGTACGGCGAGGGCGTCGGCCAGCGCGCGGAGGTCCAGGCGTCCGGTGTCGTCGCGGGAGAACGTGCGGAGGGTGTCGCGTCCGCAACCGAGGATCTGCAGGGCCTTGCGCGTGCTCGGGTGCACGAGGCCGCTGGTGAGGACGGGCATCGCGGGCAGGCCGGAGAGCCCGTCGGCGGCGACGTCGACGCCGTGCTGCCCGGCCCACCAGGTGCGGGCGCAGGCGAGTCCGGTGACGTGGGCGAGGGTGGCGCTGGGGGTGAGCACGCCGCCGTAGGAGGCGGGGATGCCGAAGAGGTCCTTGAGCCACGCGAGGACGGTCGTCTCGGCGCGCGCGGCGAGCGGTGACGCCACGTGCAGCCCGGCGGCCTGGTCGACCAGTGACGTGATCCAGTCGCCGGCCATCGCGGCGGGGGTCGCCCCGCCGACGACCAGGTGGAAGAAGCGCGGGCCGGAGGTTCCGGTGGCGGCTTCGGTGGCGATCCGGAGCAGCTCTTCGACGCTGGCAAGAGTGCCGTCGCCGGTTTCCGGGAGCGGCCCGCCGAGGTGGCCGAGCAGCAGGTCTTCGGCCTTGGCGTCGCGCACGGGCCGGTCGGGCAGCCCGTCGAGGTAGGGGCCCGCGGCCCGGAACACCCGCTCCAGCGCGGCGGCGGCTTCGTCGCGGTCGTCGATCGGGTCGGTCATATTGCCAGTCAATCAGCCCGGCAGCCGCCGCGCACCGATTGCATAACGCGCGAACTGGCCTGGAATGCCAGGGAAGTTGGCGGATCGATGCGAGGATCGCGGAATGGACGTCCCCGGTGAGGAGCCCGGCATGGAGTTCGCGGTGAGGACCACGGCATGAAGTTCCTGGTGCTGATGTACGCCGACCCGGCCGCCACCGCCGCGATGACCGAGGCGGAGCGCGCCGACGTGTTCGCCCGCCACGAAGCGCTGCACCGCGATCTGGCGGAGACGGGCGAGATGCTCAACGGCGCGGGACTGGGCTATCCGGCCGACACGACCGCGCTGCGGTGGCGCGGCGCCAAGCCGGCATCCTCGGCGGGCGGGCCGCTGACGTCCGCGACCGAGCAGGTCACGGCGTACTACGTGGTCGAGTGCGCGTCGCGGGAGCGGGCGGTGGAGATCGCCCGGCGGGTCCTGGACTTCCATGTGGTGGCGGTGGAGGTGCGCGCCGTCCACGACTGGTTCGGCATGGGCGGCGAGTGACGCGGCCGTCGTCGGCGGTCTGCTTCACTCCTCCGGCGGGTGCCGCGGCCGCGTTCCGAAGTTGCCGTATCCGGTCAGCTCCTGCGGCAGTGTCCGGTCGCGCATGTGCTTGTGCGGCATCTCCATCGGTTCGCGGGGCTCGAAGTGGCCCGCGAGCGGTCCCGGCGCGAGGTGGAACTGCGGCGGCGGACGCTCGGGGTCGGCGCGGGTCGGGGGAATAGGGGGGTCGAGTTCCGGCGGCGGCGGGTTCCAGCGGGCACGGGCGGCCCGCACGGCGGGCCACGCGAGGAGTACCGCGAGGGAGCCCGCGACGACGACACGCTTGCCGGGGCGCCGGGCGCCGCGCGGCGAGGCCGGGCCGGACTCGGGCTCGTGGACGATCACCGCCACGCGCATCGGCGGCGGGGTTTTCTTACCGAGTCGCATACTGTCGGGCTACCCGGCCGGGCGGGCCCTGCACCGCAATCGGCACGGCAAAGCAGCCGACCGGTTCGAGCGCTTACGCCGGGTGACGGGGCGGAGTCCGTCGTCGCTGCCTGTGCACCCATTTGGCCGCCGTGCGTTCGGCCGACCGGGACCTTGGGGCGTGGGTGCGGGGTGCGGCGCAATGCGCGGGCACGCGGGCGGGGCGCCGGGCGCCCGTCCGCGGCACACTGGGGCATGGCCACCTCCCCGCCGCGGCAGCCCGAGCACCCGGAGGCGCCGCACCCGTCGGCCCCCTCGTCGCCGCTGTCCCCCGAGCCCGAGCCGGTCACCCGCACCGCGCCGCGCCCCGTGCGTCCCATCCTGCTCGCGCAGGGCTGGCTGGACCTGACGTTCCTCCACTGGCCGGTCGAACCTGCCCTCGTCGCACCGCTGTTGCCGCCCGGCACGGTGCCGGACACGATCGACGGCGTCACCTACGTCGGCCTGGTGCCCTTCCGCATGGACCGCATCTCGCTCGGCCCGCGCCCGGCGATCCCCTACTTCGGCAGCTTCGCCGAGACCAACGTGCGGCTGTACTCGGTCGACCGGGCCGGGCGGCGCGGCGTCGTCTTCCGCTCCCTGGAGGCCGCGCGGCTGCTGCCGGTGGCCGTGGCGCGGGCGGCGTTCGCGCTGCCGTACATGTGGGCGCGGATGCGCGTCGAGCGGCTCGGGACGGCGGAACACCCGGAATTCCGCTACACGACGGTCCGCCGCGCTCCCGGACCGCGCGGCGCGGGCGGCAGCGTCCACATCCGCGTCGGCCCCCCGTACGAGGCCGACGAACTGGCCGATTTCCTCACCGCCCGCTGGGGCCTGCACGTGGCCTGGCACGGCCGCACGCTGTACCTGCCGAACGAGCACCCGCCGTGGCCGCTGCGGCACGCCGAGCTGCTGGCGTGGGAGGACGACCTGCTGGTCGGCGCGGGTCTCCCGCCGGTGTCCGGTCCCCCGGTCAGCGTGCTGTTCTCGCCGGGGGTGCGGACCCGGTTCGGGCCGCCGCTGCGGTGCCCTTAGGCGACCGGCGAGGTGCCCGCGCGTCAGCCCAGTTCGGCCCTGAACAGTCCCGACACGCGCTGCCACGAGTCGTCCGCCGCCGCCTTGTCGTACGGCTCCCGCCCCGGGAAGAAGAAGGCGTGGGCCGCGCCTTCGTACACCGTGATCTCGTGGCGCACGCCCGCCGCGGTGAGCCCGGCGGCGATCGTGTCGCGCTGCCCGGCGTCGATGACGTGGTCGAGTTCGGCGAAGAACAGCTCCAGCCGCACCTCGCGTTCCGCGATCGCGGGGGCCACGGTGAGCAGCGGTTCGGGACGGCTGAGCGCCGTCCCGGCGACCGGCAGCCAGCCCGGGTAGTAGATCGCCGCCGCGGCGAGGTCGAGGCGGCTCGCGGCGTAGAACGCCAGGTGGCCGCCGAGGCTCATGCCGAGGATGCCCGGCTTTCCCGCGGCGTCCGCCCGCGCGTGCGCGTAGTCGAGGGACGCGCGCAGGTCCTGCTCGACGCCTTCAGGGGTCAGTTGCGCGACCAGTTCGAAGGCGCGCGTGCGGTTGGCGTCGGTCTCGGCGAATCCGCGCGCGGTGTCGGCGTCGAGGCGGTGGTACAGGTCCGGCGCCACGGCGACGTAGCCGAGCGCGGCGACGTCCCGGACGAGCGCCCGGACGTCGTCGGTCAGCCCCCACAGCTCCGAGCACACCAGCACCGTGGGCCGCAGCCGGGCGTCGGCCGGCCGGGCGGTGTAGGCGGCCATGGCCGAACCGTCGACATCGATCTCCACGTCCTGCCCGACGACGTTCATTCCGGCGCTGCCTCTCCCCGTAGCGGACGCGGCCCCACCGAGCCGCGTGCGCCACGATATGCGCCGGTGATCGCTCCCGCGGCGGGAAACGCGGCCGGTCCGCGTGCAGCGGACAACCCGCAGGCGGGGGCCCGGTGCCGGGCCCCCGCCGGGTCACACCTCGGCGACCAGGAACTGCTCGGCCCGCGGCGGCCGGAGCCCGTCCGGGCGGCCCGCGAAGTAGCGCTCCGCCAACTCGTCCGGGGACACGTGCCGGGCCTTCGAGAACCCGGCGTCCCACGCCGCCCACTTCATGTCGTCCGGCGCGTAGAGGCTCAGGAACGGCGTGCCCGACGCGGCGGCGTTCCGCATCGAGAAGTCCTGCACCGCCCGCTGGTCCGGCTCGAGCATGTCCAGCGGCAGCAGGAACGTGCCCGCGAACACCGACCCGGGTGCCAGCTCGGCGACCTGCCGCAGCGTCGCCATGTTGGCTTCGCGCGTCAGGTACATGCTGACTCCGGTCGACGCGACGACCGTCCGCTGCGCCGGGTCGAAGCCGGCGGCCTTGAGGCGCTCCCACCACGAGTCGCCCGCTTCGAAATCGACGGGGACGAAGCTCAGCCACGGCGGGACGGCATAGCCGAGTTCGGCGAGCCGGCGCCGCTTCCACGCCTGGGTGCCGGGCTGGTCGACCTCGAACACCCGGATCCGGGAGCCGATTTCGGGGCGCCGCTGGGCGAAGGTGTCCAGGCCCGCGCCGAGCACAACGTACTGCGTCGCGCCCGCGTCGGCCTGTTCGGCGACCAGGTCCTCGACGAACCGGGCGCGGGCGGCGATCGACGCACGGACCCCTTCGACGCCGGGCATCGTCATGTCGCCGCGCGCCCGCCAGTCGTCGCCCGGGTCGGCGAGCTTCAGGCCGACCTCGTCGTCGAGGACGTGCGGCGGCGCGTCGGCCTGCACGTGCAGGGCGCGCCACAGGGCGACGCGCACGGCGGTGTGGTCGGGCTCCTGCTCGCCGTCCGGGCGCACGGGCTCAGCCATGATGGTGTCCGTCCGCTTGCCTGTCTTCCGGCAGCGGGGCTTCGAGGGCGACGATCCGCCCGTCCGGGTCGCGGACGAGTGCCTGGTCGACACCCCAGTGGGTGGGCGTGAACGGCTGCGCGAAGTCGGGCTCCCGTTCGGGGGCGAACGCCGCGGAGTCGGCGACCTTGAGGACCGGGTACGTGGTCAGCTCGCGGTCCTGCTGCTCGACGATGAACACGTACGGCCCGCCGGACGGGTGGGCCCAGTGCCCGGAGCCGTGCTCGGTCTCCAGCACGCTCCGGAAGCCCAGGGACTTCCAGAACGCCGCCGTCGCACCGTAGTTGCGGGTCTCGACGAGGAATCCTTCGATGCCTTCAGTCGCCATCGGTGTGCTCCTTTCCGGCGTCCGCCGCGCGTTGGAGGTATTGCGTGAGTGCCGCTTCGACTATTGCGGAGAGTGACTGCTCCGTGTCGACGGCGTGATGCTTGACCTCGCGGACGAGGTCGACCGGTAGGTAGACGTTGAACTGCTTGACCTGTCGTTCGGCCGCCATAACTAGGATGCTAGCAATCTAGTCGTCGGCGCGCACGCCCTTAATCCGTGTACTGCTCCGCGAACTCGGCGGTGGGCGGGATGGGGGTGATGACGTCGATCAGCACGCCGTTCGGGTCGGCAACGATGAAATGGCGCTGCCCGAAGTCCTCGTCGCGGATCGGGAGCAGCGGCGCGAGCCCGCCGCGGACGACCAGGCGGTCCCATTCCGCGTCCACGTCCGGCACTTCGAAGTTGAGCAGGACGCCCTGGGCGGGCACCCGGTAGCCGGCCGGGATGGTCGGGTGGGCGTGGTCGAGCAGGGCCAGTTCGTGGCCGGGGTCGCCGGGGAGGCGGAGGCTCACGTACCAGTCCGCGGCGAACGTCGTTTCGAAGCCCAGGAGGCGGGTGTAGAAGTCGCGCGACTCGTCGATCTTCGCGGTACCGATCACGGGATAAAGGCTGGTCGGACGCATGGCGCTCCCCTTTCGCATACCATCGGTATGCGAAAGAAGCTATTCGCGTACCATCGGTATGTCAACCGGCGGGCCGACCGGTCGGTCGCGGAGGGAGCGGCATGCGGAACGAGGGCGTGCGGGCACGGCAGCGGGAGGAGACCCGGCGGGCACTGGTGCGCGCGGCGCGCGGTCTGTTCGCCGAACGGGGCTACGGCGCGGTCGGATTGGCGGAGATCGTGGCTGCCGCGCAGGTGACCAAGGGGGCTCTGTACCACCACTTCGCCAACAAGGCCGACCTCTTCCGGGCGGTGCTGGACGAGGTGCAGCACGAGGTCGGAGGGCAGGTCGCCGAGGCGGCCGAGGCGCACAACGACCCGTGGACCCGCCTCACCGCCGGATGCGAGGAGTTCCTGGCCGCCGCCACCGATCCGCGGCGGCAGCGGATCATGCTCGTCGACGGGCCCGCGGTGCTGGGCTGGAGCGAGTGGCGGGCCATGGACGAGGCCGCGTCCGCCCGGCACCTGGCCGAGGCGCTGACCGAGCTGGCCGAGGCGGGGGTGATCGCGCGGCAGCCGATCCCACCGCTGGTCCACCTGCTGTCCGGCGCGATGAACGAGGCCGCGCTGTGGCTCGCCACCGCACCGCCGAACGGCGCCTTGGCGGACACCCAGGCCGCGTTGGGGCGAATGCTGCGGTCGCTCCGGACCTGACGAAGGCCGCCGCACGGGGCTTTCCGATCACCTTGTTTCTGATAGGTCGTCAGGCAATACTCGGGCGCCATGACCGACGACGCCGTGTCCGGCAATGCCCTGTCCGTCCTGCTCGCCAAGCAGGCCATCACCGAGGTCTTGTACCGCTACTGCCGCGCCTTGGACCGGATGGACCGCGACGCGGCCCTGGCCGTCTGGCATACCGGCGGGACCGCCGACTACCGGCCGTTCTTCCAGGGCACCGGCGCGGAGTTCGTCGACTGGGTGTGGGTCCAGCACGAGGGGATGACCGGGCACTCGCACCAGATCACCAACGCCCTCGTCGAGGTCGACGGCGACACCGCGGTCAGCGAGTCGTACGTGACGGTCACCCTGCAGTCCGCCGCGGGCCCCGACCGCACGGCGGAGACGGTCGTACGCGGCCGCTACCTCGACCGCTGGTCGCTGCGGGACGGCCGCTGGGCCATCGACGAGCGCCGCCACGTCCCGGACTTGCAGTCGGTGACGCTCCACGACGCGGCGATGACCGCGATCGAGAAGCACGACGGCGGGTCGTCCCGGGACGGCGCCGACCCGTCGCGGCAGTTCCTGGGCTGAGGCCGTGCGGTGCCGGCGCGGTCACGCCGGCACCGATGCCTTCCCCCGCTCCGCTCCGCCCTCGTCGGCCATCCCCAGCGGCACGAACCCGGTGCCGAACCCGTTCGTGTCGACGAGCCGGCCGAGGCACTTCACGACCTGCAGCGTCATCGCCGAGTCCTGCACGGCCATCCGCGGAAAGCGGCGCGCCCAGTCGGCTTCCAGCAGGCCGGCGTCGGCCGCGGACCGCAGGTACATCACCAGGATCAGGTTCGCGGGGCCCGTGACCGTCGCACACATCCGCACGTCCCCGCCCTCGGACAGCTCGGCGGCGGTGGCGTCCAGCTCGTCCGGCGGCACCCGCAGCCACCAGGTCGCCGTGCACGGCCAGCCGGTCAACGACCGGGCGACCTCGCACCGGAACCGCGCATATCCGGCCCCCATCAGCCGTGAAAGCCGCCGCGCCACCGTCACGCCGCTCAGTCCCAGGCGCCGGGAGAGTTCGGCGGTGCTGAGCCGGCCGTCCGGCCCGAGCTGCCCGACGATCGCCAGGTCGTCGGCGTCCAGGGCGAACGGCGCCGGCGCGGTCACCCGGCCCAGCTCGACGAGCTGCCGCCGCTGGTCGCGGTCCAGCGCCCGCAGCCGCCACGCGGCCGAGTCCTTGTAGAGGCGCAGCGGCATCTGCACGCGGATCCCGGTGATGCCCGGCACCGCGGGCAGCCGCACCTGGAGGTAGTGCGCGAGGCGCCCCGCGTCCGGCGCGTACACGCAGGCGAAGAGGTCGCGCCCCCCGGTCAGGTACTCGATGTTGATGATGTTCGGCTGCCGCGACAGCTCGGCGGCCACGTGCGGGATGCGGCCGGGTGCGACGGTGATCTCGACCAGCACCGCCTTGCCGACCTGCGAGGGAATCCCCTGCGGCACGCCCATGAAGCCGGTCATCCAGGCCGCCCCCGTCCCGGTCAGCCGCCGCCACCGCCGCGCCAGCGTGGCGGGAGCGGCGCCGAGGACCGGGGCCAGGTCGGACCAGGACGCGCGCGGCGCGAGCTGGAGGGCGTTCACCAGCGCCAGGTCGAGTTCATCCAGAGCATCGGGGCCGGGTGAGGCGTTCAAATCGCGCATCGGTAGGGCCCCTCAGGACGACTTCGGCCATCCGCGCGGACGTGCGGCGTGCACCGGCAACTCTGGCGGTGATCCCCGGCCGGTCCGTGTACCGCCGACGACACCCGCAAGGACGAACGGTGAAACTGCTGCGCCATCACGACGGGACGTTGTTCCGCGATCTGAACCACAACGGCACGATGGAGCCGTACGAGGACCCGCGCCTGCCCGTGGCGGACCGGGTCGCGGACCTGCTCGCCCGCATGACGTTGGCCGAAAAGGCCGCGCAGATGTGCCACGGGCGCATTTTTACCCTCAACCCCGGCGTGTTCCCAGAGGAATCCGCCGAGCTGAGCGACCTGGGCATCACCAACTTCCTGCTGATGACCATGCCCGGGCCGGGGGTGATGGCCCGCTGGAACAATCACCTGCAAGATCTGGCGGCGGCTCGGCGGCTCGGCATCCCGGTCACGCTGGCGTCCGACCCGCGGCACGGCTTCGCGGCGAATCCGCTGGTCGCGCATCTGACCGGCGGGTTCAGCCGCGGTCCGGAGCCGATCGGGCTGGCCGCGAC
The DNA here is from genome assembly GCF_039542225.1 of Yinghuangia aomiensis. Taxonomy (NCBI): domain Bacteria; kingdom Bacillati; phylum Actinomycetota; class Actinomycetes; order Kitasatosporales; family Streptomycetaceae; genus Yinghuangia; species Yinghuangia aomiensis. The sequence goes on from NZ_BAABHS010000031.1 coordinate 45,076, forward strand.
GGCCGACGGCGCACTCGTCGAGGAGTTCGCCGCCGCGGCGGCGCGCGAGCTGCGCGCGGTGGGCATCCGGGTCGCGGTGCACCCGATGGCGGACCTGGCGACCGAGCCGCGGTGGGCGCGGATCCACGGCACGTTCGGCGAGGACGCCGGCCTGGCGTCGCGGATGCTCGTCGCGTACATCCAGGGCTTCCAGGGCGGCGCGGACCTGGGGCCGGACAGCGTCGCGTGCATGGTCAAGCACTTCCCGGGCGGCGGGGCGACCGCGGACGGTGAGGACCCGCACTTCTCGTACGGCCGCTTCGGCGCCTATCCGGGCGGCAACCTCGACTACCACCTGCGGCCGTTCCGGGCCGCGCTGGAGGCCGGCTGCGCGCAGGTCATGCCCGGCTACGGCATCCCGGCCGGCACGGGCATGGCGGAGGTCGGCGCGTGCTTCAACCGCGACGTCCTCGTCGGGCTGCTGCGTGAGCGCTTCGGCTTCGACGGCGTCATCTGCACCGACTTCAACCTGCTCGCCGGGATGACGATCCCCGGCCGCGGCACGCTGCCCGCCCGCAACTGGGGCGTCGAGCACCTGCCGCTGGAGGAGCAGGTGCGGATGCTGCTCGACGCGGACGTGGACCAGTTCGGCGGCGAGACGCGGCCGGAGCTGATCGTGGACGCGGTGCGGTCCGGCGCGGTGACCGAGGTGCGGATCGACGCGTCGGTGCGGCGGATCCTGCGCGACAAGTTCCGGCTCGGGCTGTTCGACGACCCGTACGTCGACGCGGACGCCGCCGAGGAGCTGGTGGGCGCCGCGGAAACGCGCGCGCTCGGGCGGACCGTCCAACAGCGCGCCCTCGTCCGGCTGACCGGGGATCCGCTGCCCGCGGGCGGCCGGATCTACGTGGAGAACGTCGGCCCGGAGGCCGCCGCCGCGTACGGCACCGTCGTCGCCCGACCCGAGGACGCCGACGCCGCGGTCGTGCGCCTCGGCGCCCCTTACGAGGAACGCGACGGCTTCCTGGAGGGCGGCTTCCACGCCGGGTCCCTGGAGTTCCCGGCCGAGGAACTCGACCGGCTCCGCAAGCTCGGCGCCGCGGTGCCGCTCGCGGTGAGCGTGTGCCTCGACCGGCCGGCGGTGCTCACCGGGCTGGTGGACGGCACGGCGCTGCTGCTCGGCGACTTCGGCGCGGCGGACGACCTCGTGCTGGACGTCGTGTTCGGCCGCGCGCAGGCCGTCGGGCGGCTGCCGTTCGACCTGCCGTCGTCGATGCGCGCCGTCGAGGAATCGCGCGAGGACGTGCCGTTCGACACCGCCGACCCGCTGTTCCGGTTCGGGCACCCGTCCGCGCCGCGCACCACCCCCGACGCACCGCCCGGCAGATCAGCCGGCACAGGACCCCACGCACAGCCCGACGCTTCTGCAGAAGGCGAGGACTACGCGTGATCCGCTCCCTCGCGCGTCCCACGCGGATCGCCGCCGCGGGCGTGTGGCTGACCTGCGCGGTGGCGATGGCCGGCGTGGCTGGGCCGGCGTAGATGGGCGCGGCGACCCTGCTCTACCTGGTGGCGGCGTTCGGCCGGTTGTCCGACTTTCAGGGCGTATTGTCCGTACGACGCGACGAGACCGCCGGGGCTTAGGCGGAGCGCTCGGCGGCTCTGCGGCGGGGATCCCGCCGACGCGCCGCAGAAACCGGCTTTGCATGTTCATGCGAAACCCTGCATACTCTTCCCATGTCCAAGGTCCTCACCTCTCTTCCCGCGGGCGAGCGGGTCGGCATTGCCTTCTCCGGCGGGCTCGACACGTCGGTCGCGGTCGCGTGGATGCGCGACAAGGGTGCCGTCCCGTGCACCTACACCGCCGACATCGGCCAGTACGACGAGCCCGACATCGCGTCGGTGCCCGGCCGCGCCAAGACGTACGGCGCCGAGGTCGCACGCCTGGTCGACTGCCGTGCGGCGCTGGTCGAGGAGGGCCTGGCCGCGCTCGCCTGCGGCGCGTTCCACATCCGCTCCGGCGGCCGCGCCTACTTCAACACGACGCCGCTCGGCCGCGCCGTCACGGGCACCCTGCTGGTGCAGGCCATGCTCGAGGACGACGTGCAGATCTGGGGCGACGGGTCGACGTTCAAGGGCAACGACATCGAGCGGTTCTACCGCTACGGCCTGCTCGCCAACCCGAACCTGCGGATCTACAAGCCCTGGCTCGACGCGGACTTCGTGACCGAGCTGGGCGGCCGCAAGGAAATGTCCGAGTGGCTGGTCGCGCACGACCTCCCCTACCGGGACAGCACCGAGAAGGCCTACTCGACGGACGCCAACATCTGGGGCGCCACCCACGAGGCCAAGACCCTCGAGCACCTGGACACCGGCGTCGAGACCGTCGACCCGATCATGGGCGTGCGGTTCTGGGACCCCTCCGTGGAGATCCCCACCGAGGACGTCACGATCGGCTTCGTGCAGGGCCGCCCGGTCAGCATCAACGGCAAGGAGTTCCCCTCCGCCGTCGACCTGGTCATGGAAGCCAACGCCATCGGCGGCCGGCACGGCCTGGGCATGTCGGACCAGATCGAGAACCGGATCATCGAGGCCAAGAGCCGCGGCATCTACGAGGCGCCGGGCATGGCTCTGCTGCACGCCGCCTACGAGCGGCTGGTCAACGCGATCCACAACGAGGACACCCTCGCGCAGTACCACATCGAAGGCCGCCGCCTCGGCCGCCTGATGTACGAGGGCCGCTGGCTGGACCCGCAGGCGCTGATGGTCCGCGAGTCGCTCCAGCGGTGGGTCGGCGCGGCCGTCACCGGCGAGGTCACCCTGCGGCTGCGCCGCGGCGAGGACTACTCGATCCTCAACACCACCGGCCCGGCGTTCAGCTACCACCCGGACAAGCTGTCGATGGAGCGCACCGAGGACGCCGCGTTCGGCCCGGTCGACCGGATCGGCCAGCTGACCATGCGCAACCTCGACATCGCCGACTCGCGCGCCAAGCTGGAGCTCTACACCGGCATCGGCCTGATCGGCACCGCGCACCCCGCGATGGGCGCCGCCCAGGCGGCCGCGACCGGCCTGATCGGCAACCTGCCCGAGGGCGGCGCCGAGGCCATCGCGGCCCGCGGCGAGGTCGACGAGGAAGAGCAGATCGAGGACCAGCTGCTGGACCGCGCCGCGATGGAATTCGGCGTGGACTAAGCCGGACGCGCCGAATCCGGACGACCGCGATCCGGACGGCACCCCGCGCACACGACGCCGGGCTCCGCAAGGGCACTGCCCTTGCGGAGCCCGGCGTTTCGCGTTGTCGCGCACGGGAGGCGGCCACCGGTCGGAACGTTCCCCGTCGAGACGCGGCCACGGACGGAAGCCGGACACGGGAGGCCGCGCACGGACGAGCGCGTGGCGAAGTGATCGCGTAGGCGGACGGGCCGGCGCGGGCGGGCCCGCACCAGCCGCGCCCAGGCAAGCGGGCGAGTCGGCGGGGATTCGGCGGAATTGGGGCGTGTCTCGGCTGGGGCGGTTCGGGGGGTGGGGAAACGGGCACTGGAGCGCCTGCTCACGACGCCCGTCGGCGCGCCACACCCACCCCAGGAGCCTTCGTGACCACCGCCACGGCGATCTCCGCCGCACCCGCGGAATCCACCGTTCCGGAGTCCCCGCGCGTACCCCGCGCCCGGTGGGGGAACGCGCTTGCCGTCGTGCTGCCCGTCCTCGCCCTGGCGGTGCTCGGGTGGCGGCACCGTGCGCTCACCGACGACGGCACGATCTTCCTGCGGACCGTCCGGCAGATCCTCGCCGGGCACGGGCCCACCGTGAACCTGAGCGAGCGCGTCGAAGCCGACACCAGCACGCTGTGGCAGTGGCTGCTCGTCGCGTTCGGTGCGGTGACCCCCGGCGACCTCGGCTTCACCGCGGTCCTCGCCGGCATCCTCCTCACCGCCGCGGGGTTCGCGGTCGCGCTCGACGCCACCCGTCGCCTGCACACCGCGGCCGGCCCGCGGCACCTGCTGCCCGCCGGGGCGCTCGTGCTGCTCGCCGTCCCGGTGTTCTGGGACTTCGCCGGGTCCGGACTGGACAGTGGGCTGGGCACGTTCTGGCTCGCCGGATGCTGGTGGCTGCTGGTCCGCGCGTACCGCTCCCCCGAGGCCCGCGGCCGGGCGGGGTACGCGGTGTGGGCGGGTCTCGGATTCCTCGTCCGGCCCGACTACGCGATCACGACGGTGGTGTTCCTCGCCGGACTGTGGTGGGTGCGGCGGCCCCGTCCGCGGCAGGCCGCCGGGCAACTCGCCGCGGCACTCGCACTGCCCGCCGCGTACGAGGTGTTCCGGGCGGGCTACTACGGCCTGCTCGTTCCGATGCCCGGCCTCACCAAGGAGCCGGGCGACAGCGATCCCGTCCGCGGGCTGCGCTACGCGGCGGACTTCGCCGGGCCGCTGTGGCTGTACGTGCCCCTCGCCCTCCTGGGTGCCTTGGCCGTGGCGCACTTGCTCCGCTCCCGTCCGGCGCCCGTCCGGTGGGTCGTGCCGCTCGTCCCGGTCGCGGCCGCCGCGCTGCACGCCGGGTACGTCGTGCGGATCGGCGGCGACTACATGCACGGACGCATGCTGCTCCCCGCCCTGTTCCTCGCGCTGGTGCCGGTCCTGCTGGTGCCCGTGCGCGCCGGGACGATCGCGGTCGCGGCGGCGACGTCCGTATGGGCCGTGGCCGTGGTCGGGCCGTGGCATCCGGCGGCGTACCACGCTCGGGACACCACGATTTCGATCCGGGTCCGGGACAGCGACATCGCACTGACCGGTTCGCCGAACGCCGACCACGTCGCCGCGTGGACGGCCGCGTTCCCGAAGCTGCGCGACGCGGTTGCGGCGGGCATGGCCGCCGACCGCCCCGTGCTCGTCCGCCTCGCCCCCGACATGAGCGTCGGGCAACTGCTGCCGCTCGGCCCCGGGCACGGGTCGAGCCGGGTGTCGTTCCCCGGCGGATTCCTCGGCGTCACCGGCGCGTTGGTGCCGCTCGACCAGTACATCGTGGAGACCTGGGGCCTCGCCAACACCGTCGGCGCCCACCTGGAGTACGCACCCGGCGCGCACCGCAACTGGCCCGGGCACCGCAAGCCCCTCGGCGACGTGTGGCTGCTCGCGCTGGAACTGGACCCGTCGGTCACCGACGTCCCCGGGATCGCCGCCGTGACCCCGGCATCGCTGGCCGCCGCCCGGCACGCGCTCGGGTGCGGGGACCTGCGCGAACTCCTCGCGTCCGTCCGCGAACCCCTCACCGCGTCCCGCTTCCTCCGCAACCTGACCGGGGCCTACCACCGCACGGCGCTGCGCATCCCCCGCGACCCGTTCGCCGCGGAGGCGAAATTCTGCGGAGCGCACTGACGGCGTCCAGGAGGCCAGGCCCCCGGCATGGGGGGTCTGGCCCCACCTTTCCCCGGGGGTCGGTCCGCCGCAGTCCGGGGGCTCGCCGGATCGAAGCAGCACCATCCGCGCACCTAGCGTCGCCAGGGAACCCGCAATCCGCTCCCGGGAGTTCCCATGGCACCGACCGCACTGGCCGCCCCTGCCCCACCGAAGACCGCGGAGGAACGGCGGCGCGGCAGCGACTTCGCCCCGCTCCTCGCCGACCTCAAGACCGCCGGGCTGCTGGACCGCCGCCCGCTCCGCTACGCGCTGTCGATCGGCACCGGTATCGCGCTGCTCGTCGGCACGTTCGCCGGCGTCGCGCTGCTCGGCGACAGCTGGTGGCAGCTCGCGCTGGCCGTTCCGGCCGCGCTGTTCGGGGTGCGGGCGATGTTCGTCGGCCACGACGCCGGACACCGCCAGATCGGCCGAAGCCACCGCACCGACCGGGCGATGGCGCTGCTGCACGGCAATCTCCTCATGGGCATGAGCAGCGGCTGGTGGATCGCCAAGCACAACCGGCACCACGCCAACCCGAACCACCTCGACAAGGACCCGGACGTGCGGGCCGGCGTCCTGGTGTGGGACGCCGGACAGGCCGCCTCCCGGCGCGGCTTCGCCGGATGGCTGACCCGGCACCAGGCGCGGCTGTTCCTCCCGCTGCTGCTCCTCGAAGGCCTCAACCTGAAGATCGGCAGCATCGTCGATCTGCGGAACCGGTCGCGTGCGGAGCGGCGCGTCGAAGGGGCGCTGATCGCGGCGAACGCCGGCCTGTACTTCGGGGTGTTGTTCTCGGCGATGTCTCCCGGCAAGGCGATCGCGTTCCTCCTGCTCCAGCACGCGCTGATGGGGGTGCACCTGGGCCTCGTGTTCGCGCCGAACCACAAGGGCATGCCGATGCCGGGTCCGGGCGAGAAGTGGGACCACCTGCGCCGCCAGGTGCTGACGTCCCGCAACGTGCGCGGCGGCCGCGTCACCGACTGGCTGATGGGCGGGCTCAACTACCAGATCGAGCACCACCTGGTGCCGAACATGCCGCGGTTCGGCCTGCGGCGGGCGCAGCCGATCGTGCGGGCGTACTGCGCGCGCCTGGGGGTGCCGTACCTGGAGACCGGGGCGGTGGAGTCGTACCGGCAGGCGCTGTCCCACATGCACGGGGTCGGCGCGGGGCTGCGGACGTCACACTGAGCCCGCTTGTCTATTTGACTTGGTCAAGATACAAACCGCCTGATCGGCACGGCAGAACGGAAGGCGGTCGTATGGGCAGGGACGGCAAGGGCACGGGCGCCCTCGACGGCTCGCGGATCCTGATCATCGGTGCGTCCTCGGGAATCGGCCGCGCGCTCGGCGCGCAGGCCGCGGAGGCGGGCGCCGCGGTGGCGTTCGCGGCGCGGCGGGCCGACCGGGTGGAGGCGGCCGCGGCGGAGGCGGGCGGCGGCGCGGTCGCATTGCGGTGCGACGTCCGCGACGAGGATTCCTGCGCGGCCGTGGTCGCGGACGCCGCCGCGGCGCTCGGCGGCCTGGACGCGGTGGTGTACGCGGCGGCCGTCGACGTGCTGTGCCGCGTCGCGGACGCCGACATGGACACGTGGGCGGACACCTTCGCCACCAACGTCTTCGGCGCGGCACGTGTCACCGCCGCCGCGCTCCCCCACCTGCGCGCGTCGGGAGGCCGGGCGGTGCTGGTGTCCGCGTCGTCGGTCGACCGGCCGCTGCCGGGCATGGGCGTGTACGCGGCCAGCAAGGCCGCCCTGGAAGCGATGGCCCGCGCGTGGCAGGCCGAGCACCCCGACGTCTGCGTCGCGAACGTCCGGATCGGCTCGGCGCTCGGCAGCGACATCATGGCGTCGTGGGACCGCGACCTGCTCCTCGAACTGTCCCCGCAGTGGCAGGCCTTGGGCTACGTCCACGACAACGGACCGGGCGGCCCGATGACCCTCGACCAGGCCGCCGCGGCGATCCTCGGCGTCCTGACGTCCCCGGTGTGGCTGCGCGACGTGACCGCGGTGTCCGCCCCGGCGGCCGCGAACGGCGCGGCGGGAAGGGCGGCGTCGTGACCCGCGACCTCACCGGCGACGCCCTCGACGCGCTCGCCCGCTGGCTGTCCCCGCACCTCGGCGGCGACGTCCGGGTCGCCCTGGACGGCCGCCCCGGCAGCGGATTCTCCGCCGAAACGGTGCTCCTGCGCGCGACCACCGCCGACACCGAACACCGGCTCGTGCTGCGCCGGGAGACCGCCGACCCGGCGATGTACCCCGCGCAGGCGGCGAACGACGGCCCTGAGATCGCCATCCAGTACCGCACGATGCGCGGCCTGGCCGCAGCGGCGGACATCCCCGTCGCACCGCTGATCGGCTACGAGGACGACCCGGCCGTGCTGGGGTCGGCGTTCTTCGTCATGGGCTTCGTGGACGGCTGGGTGCCGGTCGAGAACCCGCCCTACACCGCCGCGGGCCCGTTCCTCGACGCCGCTCCCGCCGACCGGCGCACGATGATCGCGAACGGCCTCGACGTCCTCGCCCGGCTGCACCGGGCCGACCGGCACGCCGCCGACCTCGACTGGCTCGTGCCTCCCGGCGAAAAGCCCACAGCCGCCCGCCAGTTCGCCATCTGGTCGGAATACGCCGACCGGGAACTCGACGGCCGCGACCACCCAGTCCTCGACCGGGCCCGCACCTGGCTGCACGCCAACCTGCCCGAGGGCGGCGAACCCGGCATCGCCTGGGGCGACGCCCGCCCCGGCAACATCATCTGGCGCGGCATCGAGCCGGTGTGCGTGACCGACTTCGAGGCCGTCGCCATCGCCCCGCCGGAACTCGACCTCGGCTGGTGGCTGTTCTTCGACCGCACGATGCACGAGGCCCTCGGCATCGCCCGCCTCGACGGCGAGCCGGACCGCGCCGAACAGCGGGCCCTCTACGCTGCGGCGGCCGGGCGCGGCCCCGGCGACACCACCCCCTTCGAGGTCCTCGCGGGCTTCCGCTACGCCGCCATCGTCGTCCGCGCCATGAACCGCCGTGTCGCCCGCGGTGAAATCCCGGCCGCTCAGACGATCTGGCGCGACAACCCGCCGGCCACGGCGCTGCGGCAGCTCCTGGACGAGATCGGGGCCTGATTCCGGTCCGGCCGAAGGCCGTTCGACGGCCGTCCGAGGCCGGAGCAACGCCTGAGCCACACCTGTTCGAGGTCCGCCGCGGGTCCGCCGCGGGTCCGCCGCGATGGGATGATCGCCGCCATGAGCGATATGGCGGCGGCATACGCGGCGGATCCGCACGGCATCGGCTCGCGGCTGCGGGAGGCCGGGCCCGTGCACCAGGTGACGATGCCGGACGGGACGTCGGTGTGGCTGGTCACCCGCTACGCGGACGTCCACAGGGCGCTCGCCGACCCGCGGCTCTCGCTGTCCAAGCGGAACGCCAAACCCGGCGGTTACCAGGGCTTTTCGCTGCCGCCCGCGCTCGACGCGAACCTGCTCAACATGGACGCGCCGGACCACACCCGGCTGCGCCGCCTCGCCGGGTCCGCGTTCACCGCGCGGCGGGTGGCGGAGCTGCGCCCGGCGCTGACGGACGCGGCGCGGGGGCTGGCCGACGCCGTGGCGGCGCGGCTGGCGGCCGAGGGGTCGGCGGACTTGGTCGCCGATTTCGCGACACCGTACGCCGTCCTGGCGATCTCCGAACTGCTCGGCGTGCCCGCGGCGTCGCGCGGCCGATTCCGGGAGTGGACGGCCGGGCTGCTGGGCGCCGAGGCGACCCGCGAGGGCATGGCGGCGATCGTCCGGGAGATGTACGCCTTCTTCACCGCCCTGGTCGCGGACAAGCGGGCGAACCCGTCCGGCGACCTGCTGTCGGACCTCGTCGCGGCACGCGACGCGGACGACCGGCTCGGCGAGGACGAACTCACCTCGCTGGCGTTCCTGCTGCTGTTCGCGGGCTACGAGAACTCGGCCAACCTGATCGCCGGTGCCGCCTACGCCGTGCTCGCCGACGAACGCGTCCGGGCCGCCGCCCGCGGCGACGGCATCGCCGCCCTGGTCGAGGAAGTCGCCCGGCACGAGTCCCCCGCGCTGCTCGCCATCCGCCGCTTCCCGGTCGAGGACGTCGAGATCGGCGGCGCGGTGGTCCCGGCCGGCGAGACCGTCATGCTCGCGCTCGCCACCGCCAACCGCGACCCGCGGCGCTTCACCGACCCGGACACCGTGGACCCCGGCCGCGACGACCTGCACCGCCACCTGAGCTTCGGCCAAGGCGTCCACTACTGCATCGGTGCTCCCCTGGCCCGCCTCGAAGCCGAGGTCGCGCTGACCGCGCTGCTCGACCGGCTGCCGGACCTGTGCCTGCCGGACGGGAACCCCGCCGTCTGGCAACAGTCGCTGCGGGTACGCGGATTGGCCGCGCTGCCGGTCGCCACCGGCGAGCCCGCCCGCCCCGGTCATCGGTAAATGACCGATTCCATTCCCGGAAACGGCATTTCGATCAACCATTTGGATGAATTGGCGTGATGGCCCTCACGTTTACTTTCGCCCCCCGGTGCCGCACAATTCGTGTGCGCGGTGACGCCTGGGGAGCGCATTGAATGCGGTGCCATCGCTGCTGTTAGCCGAACGCGGCGTCCGGGGGGACGCCGGGTGGGGGATGTCGTTCCGCTCTCCGAATTGATGCAATTCGGCACGCCTGCCCGCAGGGGGAGGCGGCAAGCAGCGGCGGAGACATGGACGAACAGCCCTCGAGCGTGCCCGGCATACCGGACACGGCAGTTCCCGACGACTGGTTCCGTCCCGGAACCGCGTCGCCGACACGCGTCACCCACCTCTCCGCGGACACGTCCACCGCCGTGCTGACCCGGCCGGTGCCCGCGTTCCCCGAACCTGTTTCCCTCGCGCCCGCCGCGTCGGCCCCGCAGGCCGCCGCCGGGCGCCGCGCCAAGCACGCGCCGCGCAAGGCCGCGCCGTTCCGCCTCCGCACCAAGCGGCGGCGGCGCCGCTCGCTGCCCGAGGTCGACGTCGCCGACATGCGCATCACCGCCTTGGTCCCGGCGCACAACGAAGAGGACCAGATCGGCGACACGATCGACTCGCTGCTGGCCCAGCAGCGGCCGCCGGAACGCATCATCGTCATCGCGGACAATTGCCGCGACCGCACGATCGAGATCGCCCAAGCCAAGGGCGTCGACGTCTACGAAACGGTCGAAAACCAGCACAAGAAGGCCGGCGGGCTCAACCAGGTCCTCGACCGCCTGCTGCCCGACCTGGGGCCGCTCGACGCCGTCCTCGTCATGGACGCCGACTCCACCCTCGGCCCGGAGTTCCTCGGCCACGGCCTCGAACGTCTCGCCACCGGCCAGTGGGCCGGCGTCGGCGGGACCTTCACCGGCAAGCCGGGCGGCGGCTTCGTCGGCATGCTGCAGCGCAACGAGTACGCCCGCTACGTGCGGGACGTCCAGCGCCTCCAAGGCCGCGCACTCGTCCTCACCGGCACCGCGACGCTCTTCCGCGCCGTGGCCCTGCAGGAAGTCGTCGAGGCCCGCCGCGCCAAGGAGTTGCCGGGCAGCCCGCAGGTCTACGACACCCGCGTGCTCACCGAGGACAACGAACTCACGTTGGCCATCCTGCATTTGGGACTGCGCATCATCTGCCCGCCGAAATGCACGCTGGAAACCGAAGTGATGCTCACCTGGCGCGATCTGTTCAATCAGCGCCTGCGCTGGAAGCGAGGCGCGCTGGAAAACCTGACCGACTACGGATGGACCCGCGTCACCCGCGGCTACTGGGGTCGGCAATTTCTTTCCCTGATCGGCCTTTTGGTCATCTTCATCTATCTGTCGTCGCTGGTTTTCGCGTTCGCGACCACCGGGCGCGTCAACGTCCAACCGGTCTGGATGATCGTCACCGCGATCTTCGCCCTCGAACGGGCGGTCACCGTCCGCAGCCGCGGCCCCCTGCAGATGTTCCTCGGGGGTCTCGTGGTCGTGGAGATGGCCTTCGACCTGTTCCTCCAAGCCGCCCAGGCGAAAGCGTTCTGGGATGCCCTTCGCAACAAGGAAAGGAAGTGGTGAGGTTGTACAACGCAAGTACGGGTGCCGCCGCCGCGGGCACCGGCGGGGTCCTCGCGGCCACCGGCGCGGTGAACCTGATGTGGGCGCTCGTCGCGGCGTTCACGCTGTTCAGCGCCGGACTGGCGCTGAAGCGGATATTCCCGGCGCGCACCCGCTGACGACCGGCGTCGGCCCCCGCGGACCGCGCGGGGCCGACGCTTGTCGTGCCTTGCCCGCGGACCCCGACTCGGAGGACCAGATGCCCGAGGCATCCCCTGCATCCCCTGTTGCCCCTGCTTCCCGGCGCCGTAGCCGGGCCCGCCGGAGCGTCGCCCGCCTGGCCGCCGCCACCGCCGCCGTCTGCCTCCTGGCCGTCGGCCCGCAGGCACCCGCGGCCCACGCGGCCACGCAGTGCGCCAACGGCTATGTCGCCATCACCTTCGACGACGGCCCCACGGCGATGACCCCCGACTACGTCCGTGCGCTGCAGGACGCCGGCGGGGTGCGGGCCACTTTCTTCCTCACCGGCGCGCACGCCCTGGACTACCCGCAGAACGTCGACCTGCTGGCGCAGAACGGGCAGTGGATCGGCAACCACAGCTACTCCCACCCGTTCCTCGACGAACAGGGCGAGCCCGCCGCCTTCGACGAACTGCTCGGCACGAACCAGATCCTGCTCGCGCAGACCGGCACCGCCCCGACACTGTTCCGCCCGCCCTACGGCCGCACCAACGCCGACATCCGGCAGGATGCCGCCGTCCTCGGCATGACCGAAGTGCTGTGGACCGCGGACTCGTTCGACTACAACGGCATCACCACCGACGCCATCGTCGACAACGCGCTCCAAGTCCAGCCCGGCGGCATCATCCTGATGCACGAGGGCTACACCACCACGCTCGCCGCCATCCCGCGGATCGTCGACGGCCTCGCCGCCCGCGGATTGTGCGCCGGAAAGGTCGTGCCATCGGCCGCGCCCGTGGAGGCGTGGCCGGGCACGTCCTTCTACGCCACCGCCGCCCACTGGTGACACGTCGGCGGCGCACCGGTCACCCGGTCCGCCGCCGACGCCCCGCCGGGGGGGACGCCTCACAAGGTGAGGAGCACCCGGCGGGCCACCGCGGCATCGGCCAACGGCCGCATCGCGAGGCGGACGAGCGCCAAGGCGTTGTCGTCGCCCGCGATGCGGTTGGTGCCGAGTGCGCCGCAGGAGCGGCATTGGTGGACGAGCAGCCATTCGCCGTCGGCCCGGGCGGTCAGGCCGACGGCCTCCATGCGGCCGCCGCAGGCCGCCGCGCGGTCGCCGGGTATGCGCCGGTCGACGTGCCGGCTGGCCAGGCAGTTCGGGCAGTGGTTGCGGTGCCCGGTGCCGGGCGCCCGAAGCGGCACCGCGAGACGGCAGCCGACGCACCGGAACTCCCCGGTGGATCTGCTGCCCTGCCCGTGCAGGACGTCCTTGGCGCGTTGCGGCCGACGTGCCGCCCGCCGCTTCACAGCGCTCCGAACGCTTCGAGCGGGAACGGGGGCTCTGCCAGCGGCCGGACCGCGATCCGCATGAGGACGAGCTGGTTGTCGTCCGCGTGCACCGGGGACGAGGCGAGTTCGTCGCACCGCACGCAGCGGTGGACGAGCATCCAGTCGCCGGTGCGCAGCACGGCGACGGCGATCGGCGCCATCCGTCCGCGGCAGTCGCCGCGGCCGCCCTCGGCGGGGTCGGTGACGTGCCGCGCGTGCAGGCAGGACGGGCAGTGGCGGCGAGGGTTCCCATCGGGCGCGGCGGCGGACACGGTCAGGCCGCAGCGCCCGCACGAGAACGTGTGGGTGGTCGGTCGGTGATGAGGGGTGGACACCCGGGTGTGCTCCTTGCCGGGAAACGAATTCGGGGCAGCAAGAGCAGGCCGAGCGGCATCGGCATGGCGAACCGTCAGGCGGTACGGCGAAGCGCGCTCGGCGCGTGCCGGGACATCAAGACACCCTCTCCGTGGGCACGGCGGCCCGGTCACCGGGCGCGCGGACGGCCTCGGTACGTGGTCACAACTGGCGTGCGGCCAGGCTAACCACGGCGCCGGTGCGGAGGCCACCGGATTTCCCGGCGGTGTCCGGGCACGGCCCCCAGCACGCTCCGAGCACGGCTTCAGGCACGCCGAAAGGCTCCCGGCGGGCGGCTCCGTGTGCTCGCCGGGAGCCCGTTTCGGGGCGCCGCTACCGCTGCCGGGTCAGGGCACCGGGGTGAAGTCCCGCGACGCGATGTGCGCGGGGCGGGGCTTGGGCGCGCCGTACGGGTCGACCAGGGTGTTCTTGACGCTGTTGTAGACGATGAACACGTTGGCGCGGTCGTACGGTGTGATGTTGTCGCCGGAGCCGTGCATGCAGTTGGAGTCGAAGAACGTCGCCGAGCCGGCCGGCCCGGTGATCGCGTCGATTCCGTGCCGGTCCGCGAGGCGGCGGACCAGCGCCGGTCCCGGGGTGCCGACCTGCTGGGCGCGCAGCGACACGCGGTGGTGGTCGTCGGGGGTCTGCCCCGGGCAGGGGACGAACCCGTGGTGCGACCCGGGCATGATCATCAGCGGCCCGTTGGTGGCGTGGTTGTCGGTCAGCGCGATGGACACGCTCAGCGCGCGCATGGCCGGCATGCCGTCCTCGCTGTGCCACGTCTCGAAGTCCGAGTGCCAGTAGAAGCCGTTGCCGCCGTAGCCCGGCTTGTAGTTGACCCGGCTCTGGTGGATGTAGACGTCCGTGCCGAGGATCTGCCGGGCCCGGTCGACCAGTCGCGGGTCGTGCGCCAGCGCGCGCAGCCGGTCGCTGATCCGGTGCACCTCGAAGACCGAGCGGACCTGGTCGGAGTCGCGTTCCCGGATCGCCCGCTCGTCGTCGGCCAGCATCGGTTCGCTGCGCAGCCGGTGCAGCTCGGCGAGGTCCGCGGCGACTTCGGCGGCCGACAGGAGACCCTCGACGGTCGCGTAGCCGCGTTGCTCGTAGGCCTCCAGCTCGTCGTCGCTCCACGGCCCGGGGACGTCGCCGCCCCAGACGGCCGGCTCCCGGCGCGGGAGTTCGACGTGCACACCGGCGGATGCCCGGGTGGGGTACATGTCCGTGGCCTCCTCCACGTATGCGGTCACGCCTCGACCCCCTCGATTCCGGCGGCTTCCCCGATCTCGTCGATCTCCTTGACGAGCGGGTATACGCCGTCCTTGTCGTGCACCTCCCGGCCGGTCACCGGCGGGTTGAACACGCACACGAAGCGCATGTCGGAGGCCGGGCGCATGGTGTGGCGCTCGTGCCCGTTCAGGACGTACAGGTCGCCCGGACCGATGCGGTAGCGCTGCCCCGTCTCCTCGTCGGTCAGCTCGCCGTGGCCCTGCACGCAGTACACGGCCTCGATGTGGTTGGCGTACCACATCGACGTCTCGGTGCCCGCGTACATCACGGTCTCGTGCAGCGAGAAGCCGACGCGTTCACGGGCCAGGATCATGCGGCGGCTGCGCCAAGTAGCGGCTTTGACGTCCCGGTCGGTGCCGTCCAGGTCGTCGATGGACAAAACGATCATGCGGGTTCCTTCCCGGTCCGGCGGGTCAGCCGCGCGCGGCGGCGCGGACTGCGGACGTGAACAGGTCGAGGCCTTCGTCGAGTTCGTCCTGGGCGATGGTCAACGGGGGCATCAGTTTGACCACTTCGCCGCGCGGGCCGGACGTCTCGACGAGCAGGCCGCGGCGGAACGCCTCGGCGCTGATGCGGTCGGCGGTGTCCGGGTCCTCGAAGGTGAGGCCGCGGACGAGGCCGACGCCGCGCTGCTCGGCGCCGAGCCCGGCGAACTCGTCGACGAGGTCGCCGAGGACGCGCCCGATCTGCTCGCCGGACGCGAACACGTCCTTCTCCAGAGCGTCGTCGCGCCAGTAGTCCAGCGCGGCGGTCGCCGTGACGAAGGCCGGGTTGTAACCGCGGAACGTGCCGTTGTGCTCGCCGGGCGACCAGACGTCCAGCTCGCGGCGGAACAGGGTGACCGCCATCGGCAGGCCGTAGCCGCTGATGGACTTCGACAGGCACACGATGTCGGGGGTGATCCCGGCGGCTTCGAAGCTGAAGAACGGGCCGGTGCGGCCGCAGCCCATCTGCACGTCGTCGACGATCAGCAGGATGTCGTGCCGCTTGCACAACTCGGCCAGCCCGCGCAGCCATTCGGCGCGCGCGACGTTGATGCCGCCCTCACCCTGCACGGTCTCGACGATGACCGCGGCCGGCTTGTTGAGCCCGCTGCCGCTGTCCTCCAGCAGGCTTTCGAACCACAGGAAGTCGGGGGTGCGGCCGCCGAGGTAGTTGTCGTACGGCATCGGCGTGGCGTGCACGAGCGGAATGCCCGCGCCGGCGCGCTTCATCGAGTTGCCGGTGACGGCGAGCGCGCCGAGGGTCATGCCGTGGAACGCGTTCGTGAAGCCCACGACCGCTTCGCGTCCGGTGACCTTGCGGGCCAGTTTGAGGGCCGCCTCGACGGCGTTCGTGCCGGTGGGGCCGGGGAACTGGACCTTGTAGTCGAGCGCGCGGGGTTTGAGGACCACCTCGTCGAACGTCTCCAGGAACGCCTGTTTGGCCTGCGTGGCCATGTCCAGCGCGTGGGTGAGGCCGTCGCGTTCCAGGTACGCGAGCAGGGGGCGCTTCATCCGCGGGTTGTTGTGCCCGTAGTTCAGCGCGCCGGCGCCGGCGAAGAAGTCGACCCAGCTGCGGCCGTCCGCGTCGTAGACGCGGGATCCGCGGGCCTGGTCGAAGACCGTCGGCCAGGTGCGGCAGTAGCCGCGCACTTCGGATTCGAGGGTCGTGAAGACGGGGGGCAGGTCCGTCACGCTCAAAAGCATTCCTGACGTTGTGATGGTGAGGGGGCTTGGTGCCGGCGGCCGAGGGCTAGCCGCCGATCGGGTCGACCGGTCCTATGCGGAACAGGACTTCGGTTTCGTGCCCGCCTCCGGGGAACTGCGCGGCCGCGAACAGGTCGCACTCGCGCACGGGTGCGCCGCGGTCGCGGCCGAAGCCGCGGAACAGCGCCATCGAGGCGGTGTTCCCGGGGGTGACCGTGGCTTCCACGTACTTCTGGCCGAACCGGCCTCGGCGCTCCAGGAGTTCGTCGATCATGCGGGCCGCGAGGCCGCGCTTGCGGGCGTCCGGGGCAACCGCGACCTGCCACACCATGAGGGTGTCGGGCACATCGGGCCGGACGTATCCGGTGACGAATCCGCAAATCCTTCCGTCGTGTCGGGCGACCACCGACGTCGCCGCGAAATCCCGGCACCACAGCAAGTAGTGGTACGCCGAGTTCAGATCGAGCGAACCGGCATCGCGCGTCAGCCGCCACAGATCCGCACCGTCGTCGATGCCGGGAGCTTCGAGCACCAGGTTTTCGGCAAAGGGGTTCTGAGCCATGCCTAGGCAACTTACCGAGGACCCGCGTCCGGGCCGATTCGCCCTGGGGTTCCGTGTCGGCCCGTGATCGGCTACGTTCCGCGTGCCCCCGCCCGCGCGTAGCCCAGCCACCCGGACGGCAAACATCACGACTGGATACCAGCGTGTCGAACGTCCGTCTTTCCGGCTTTTCTCTCTTCGCTACGGCTCGATTCCGCAGATCTTTTCGCAGCACTGACGAAGCGGCGGAGATTCTCGGCTTTCCCCCGAATGGCGGAACCGCTCGAACGCAAGTGCGGGGAGGCCGGAAATCGCCCCACACCCACCCCAGCGCTACCACGCGTCACAGAATTGTGAGGATCGCCACCCGACGGCGCGCCCTCCGGAGAGATCACCGCCAAAAACGGATAATCCGGACAGATTATGACATCGTGCGGTCGATCGCGGAGGCGAACGCTTGTCCACGTATCTCTTCCGGCTCGGACGCTGGGCGTTCCGGCGCCGCCGCCTCGTGCTCGGCATCTGGCTGCTCATCGCCGTCGGCACCATCGTGACCGCGATTGCGAGCGGCGGGAAGACCAACGACACCTTCACCATCCCGGGCACCGAGTCGCAGCAGACCACCGATCTGCTCCAGAAGAAGCTCCCCGCACTCGCGGGCGGGCAGACGCAGGTGGTGTTCGCGGTACCCGGGGGCGCGAAGGTCGGCGACACCGCGTACCGCAACGGCATCGAATCCGCCGTCGGGCGGATGAAGACGGTGCCGCAGGTCGTCTCCGTCTCCGACCCCTTCACCGACCAGGGCATCTCCCCCGACCAGCGCGTCGCCCTCGCCTATGTGCAGTACAACGGGCAGCCCGCGGACGTGAAGGACTCGTCCCTCGACGCCCTCGAAGACGCCAACGCACCGGCCAAGGCCGCGGGCGTCCAGGTCGAATACTCCGGCAGCGTCTTCCCCGGCTGGCGCATCGTGGTCTCCGAGGTGCCGGAGATCATCGGCCTGTGCGTCGCCTTCGTCATCCTCGTGATCGCCCTCGGCGCCCTCGTCGCCGCCGGCATGCCGATCCTCACCGCCATCATCGGCGTCGCCATCGCCCTCATGGGCGTCACCGCACTCGCCTCGGTGGTCAACATCGCGTCGGCCTCCACGACCGTCGCGATCATGCTCGGCCTGTCCTGCGGCATCGACTACGGCCTCTTCATCCTCTTCCGGCACCGCAACCAAGTGCTGCGCGGCATGGACGTCGAACACTCCGCCGCACTCGCCGCCGGCACCGCGGGCAGCTCCGTCGTGTTCGCCGCCCTCACCGTGATCATCGCGCTGTGCGGGCTGTCCGTCGTCGGCATCCCCTTCCTCACCGTCATGGGACTGTGCGCGGCAGGGGCGGTCGCCATCGCGCTGCTCATCGCGCTCACCCTGATTCCGGCGCTCTTCGGGTTCGCCGGCACCAAGGTCACCTCGTTCATCAGCACGCGGCTGCGCCCTCACCACCACGAGGACGTCGCCAAGACCTCGGCGTTGGAGCCGGCCCGCACGTTCGGGGCCCGGTGGGCCCGGTTCGTCGTGCACAACCGGATCGTCGTCACGATCGCGGGCGTCGCTTTCCTCCTTCTTCTTGCGGTGCCCGCGCTGGACATGCAGCTCGGCCTCCCGAGCGGGGCGTCGCAGCCGACGTCGAAGACGCAGCGCCGGGCGTACGACCTGACCGCGGAGCACTTCGGACCCGGCTACAACGGGCCGCTGCTGGTGGTCGCCGACGGCACGGTCCAGCAGTCGTCGCTGGTGCAGCTCGCCGGGGTGCTCGCGCAGCAGCCCGACGTCGCCGTGGCGGCGCCGCTGGCGAACAACGGGCAGGTCGGCGTGGTCCGGGTGATCCCGCAGAGCGGGCCGAACGACACCGCGACCGCGGACCTCGTGCACGAGATCCGCGACAACCGGGCGACGATCGAGGCGTCGGTCGGCGCGCCGATCCTGGTCGGCGGCACGACCGCGTCCAACATCGACGTGTCGCAGAAGCTCGCCGACGCCCTGCCGGTGTTCCTCGTGGTGGTGGTCGGGCTGGCGTTCGTCCTGCTGACGCTGGCGTTCCGGACGATCCTGGTGCCGATCAAGTCGATCCTCGGCTTCCTGCTGTCGGTGGCCGCGGCATTCGGCGCCGAGGTGGCGATGTTCCAGTGGGGCTGGGGCCGGCACATCTTCGGCATCACGCCGACGGAGACGATCAGCTTCCTGCCGATCATCATGCTGGCGATCATCTTCGGCCTGTCGAGCGACTACGAGGTCTTCGTCGTCTCCCGGATCAAAGAGGACTTCACGAAGACCGGGGACGCCCGCGGCGCGGTGGAACGCGGCACCGCCCAGTCCGCCCGCGTGGTGACGGCGGCCGCGCTCATCATGTTCTTCATCTTCGTGGCGTTCATGTTCACCGACGACCCCACGATCAAGGCCATCGGCTTCAGCTTCGCGGTCGGGGTGTTCCTCGACGCCTTCGTGGTGCGGCTGACGCTGGTGCCCGCGGTCATGGCGATGGCGAAGGCCAAGCTCTGGTACCACCCGCAGTGGTTCGCCCGCTATGTCCCGGACCCGGACATCGAGGGGAAGCGGCTGGAGGAACAGCAGGACGCGCTGTGGGCGGCGGACGCGGGAAAGGAGGAGGCGGGGAGGAAGGGGTGAGGCAGCGCTGGCCGGGGTTTTCGGGTCGGGCTTCTCGGCTTGGGCTGCTCGGGCCGGGCGCTCGGATCGGGTGCTCGGATCGGGCTTCTCGGCGGCTGCGGGATCACGTGTTGGGGACGACCGCCTGGACGCCCGCGCGACCGGTGAACGCCGCGACGACGGCGTCGAGGTCCTTGCGGTCGGCGAGGTCGATGCGGAAGGCCTCGGAGAACTGGTCCGCGGTCAGGACGTCGGCGACCGGTGAGTCGGGGGCGGTCCGTTTGAAGTCGGCGTAGGCGTCCTGCTTCGACTCGTAGGAGAGCTGCTTGACCGCGGGGTTCCGCTGGAGATCCGTCTTGATGGCGTCGCGTTCGGCGGCCGAGACGTCGCCGTCGGCACAGCCGCCGCTCTTGGGGTCGCTCTTGGTACACAGGAAGAGGGTCAGGTCGATCCTGCCGTACCAGGTGCTGCGGGGATCGATCGTCGGCTTCGGCGTGGCCTTCGGCGGTCCCACGACGGCCCGCACGCCGGGACGGCCTTCGAACGCGGCGCGCAGGACGTCTTCCTTGGCGGGGTCTTTCAGCTTGACGCGGAAGGCCTCGGGGGACTGCTCGGCGGTCATCACGGCGGCAGCCGCGGCGTTCTTCGGATCGGAGGCGAAGTGCCGGTACGCCTCGGTGCTGTTCTCGTAGAACACGCGGTCGACCTCGGGCATGCGCTTGAGGTCCTCGGCGATGGAGTCCCGCTGCGCGCCGGTGACCTCGCCGTTGGCGCAGCCGTCTTGTTTCGCGTCGGATTTGCCGCAGAGGAAGATTCCCACGTCGGCTTTGGCTGTCCAGTAGTCGGCACCGACGGGCTCGTCGTCGGCGGAGCCTTCGGGCTCCTCCTCCTGGGCGGGCGAAGTTGCCGACGGGCTCGGAGCCTTGGCGGATCCGCCGGACCCGGAGTCCGTGCATCCGGCGGCGGCGAGCAGGGCACCGGCGAGGAGTGCGACGGTGGCGGTGCGGGAGCGAACGGGCCCGTTGGCAAGCATGCGTTCACTTTACGAGTCCGTATCCCCGGCGGGGTCCTGGTCGTTGAGCTTTCGGGGGTGGCCGGTGCGGCGGTGGTCGGCCGCTTCGCCTTCGGAGGGAGATCCGCTGATGCAGGGCAACGAGATCCGCGGCTTGGCGGCCGCCGTCGCGGCGGTTCCCACGCTGGAACAGCCGGGCGTCGCGTGGCAGTTGGGGCATCTGCAGGGGACGGTCGTGAAACTCCTGAACGCGGCGGCGGGGGCGCTGGACGAGGGTCAGGGGTGCGTGCCCGTGGAGGTCGTGGTGACGGGGATGCGGGAGTACGTGGACCTGGTGGCGGGGACGCCGCCGCCGCGGCGGTGAGGGCGGGGGCGTGTTGCGCCCCCGGGCGTTGTCCGGCACCGGTCGAGATCAGTAGTAGATCAGTAGTACTTGCGCAGGTGGGGCCACAGCTGGGACCACGGTTCCGCGGTGCCCGCGCACAGGAGGACGACGGCGTGTTGTTCCTCGTTGTCGACGCCGTGGCCGTTGTCGACGCGGCCTACCTGGCGGCAGCCGGTGAAGTAGGGGCGCTGCCGGTCGACTTTGGACTCCTTGACGACGAGCAGGATCGGGCCGGTGGCGGAGTCCGGGGGGCGGGCCCATCCGTAGAAGGCGACGTGGCCGGAGTAGGGGTACGGGAGGCCGTAGTCGGGTCCGTAGTGGGCGAGGGCGCCGGCTTCGCCGTAGTTCACCGCGTAGAGGACGGCGTTGGCGCGTTGGTCGGCGGGGATCTGCGCCCAGCCGTCGGCGACGGTGCGGACCAACGCGGGCCAGCCGACTTGTTCGCCCTGCTCTTGGTCGACGGCGTTGGGGATGCCGAGGTGGCGTGGCGGTAGCAGGGGCAGCGCCAGCACGGCGTTGACGGTGGCCGAGAGCACGCCGATGGTGAGGACGAGGCGGGCGCGGCGGGTGCGCCAGTGGCCGCCCATCCAGGCGAGCAGCGGCTCGCAACCGGCGGCCATGACGACGATGAGCAGGGCCAGGGCGTAGTAGGCCTTGCCGCCGATGGCGAGCATGGCGGCGCAGGTGACCGCATACGCGACGGCGACGGCGCGGGCCCAGCGGACGGCGGGGTCGCGGAGGAGGCGGCGGAAGCCGAGGACCCAGACGGGGACGAGGAGGGGGGAGAGGAAGAGGATCTGCTGGGGGACGAACATCGTCCGGTTGAGCGTGCCGTCGGCTTCGCTGATGCCGCGGGCGACGGTGAGCTGGGGCCAGCCGTGGCGGGCCTGCCAGACGACGTTGGGCAGCACGATCGCCAGGGCGATCAAGGCGCCCAGCCACGGCCGCCATCCGCGGAGGACGTCGCGCGGGCCGACGGTGAGGATGCCGACGAGCAGCGCGGCGACGAGGAGGACGATGAGGTCTTTGTTCTGTCCGGCGACTCCGACGGCGAGGCCGAGGGCGGGCCAGCAGCGGGGGTCGCGGGTGCGGAGGAGCCGCAGCGCGATCCAGGTGACGAGCAGCCACATCAGCAGGTCGAAGGTCGCGGTCGAGACCATGTGGCCGACGGCGAGGACGAGGCCGGAGGACGCGGTGCAGACGGCGGCGAGGGTCTGCGCCTTCCCCCCGGCGCCTAGTTCGCGGGCGATCAGGGTGGCGAGGACGACGATGACGACCGCGGCCAGGGTGGCGACGACGCGCAGCCCGGCGGGCGTCTCGCCGAAGACCGCGGTGGAGAAGCGGGCGAGCAGCGGGGTGAGGGGCGGCTGGTCGTCGTAGCCCCAGGCGGGGTGGTGGCCGGCGGCGAGGAAGTACAGCTCGTCGCGGTGGAAGCCGTAGCGGGGGGCGAGTGCGGTGAGGAGGGCGGTGAGGGTGAGGGTTGTGGTGGCGAGGGGGAGGACGGCCAAGGGCGGTAACGCTTCGGGGGACGTGGGCGCGTCGGGGTCGTTGGCTTGCTTGGCCCGGTCCGCCGGTTTGTTCCGCCGAACCCGCCCGACCTGTCTGTCCTGCACCACCGAGCGTTCCCCTCTCCCCACCCTGCGGGACACTGCACGCGGCAAGCAGCGGAAGGATACGGCGACGACGGTGTCCGCCGGTAGCACCCGAGGGTCTACAGGCCCAAGCTCGCCGCGAATGCCGGGAACGCGGGTGCTACCAAACGCCATTGGCACACGCGCGGATCCGTCCAGAAGTCCGTGCCGACAACGCACGGGTCCGCGGGATCGGAGCGGTAGTCGAGCGCCAGCGCGACGTCGTCGCCGGGAATGCGGTTGACGGCGATCAGCACGGCTTGTTCGACGTCGAGCCACGGCAGTTCAAGCGGAACGGGTGCCGTGCTTCCACGTGCCTCGCGGAAGTAGGTGTTGTCGGCGAGCACGTCCATCGATCCGGATTCCCACTCCATCGCCTCCGGGGTCGACAGGAAGTCGAGCGGGGACGCGAACCACGGGATGACTTCCGCGAGCACGACATCGCCCGGGTGCCGCCAACGTCCGGAATCGATGAGGGCCATCAGCCTGTCGGGCAGCGCGAGTCCGCGGACCAGGGAAGGCGTCATGCCGCACAGCTTCGCACGGCTATCGGCCGCGGCAATCCACGGTCCGTTTCCTCCTCTCGACCGGGCCCGCCTCGCCTTGTCCCCATCCCCCCTGCGCAGGACTTTCGCGGCAACCGCACTCCGGTTCGTCAGCGCCCGACCGCGCCCACCACACTGCACCCGACGACAACAGTCACCACGCGGCACGAAGGAACCGGCGATGCCCGACACCCCGCTACCCCCCGGAGCCCACCAGCGGTGGACTCGGGCCCTGGCAGCCAGGTCGGCGGTCGTGACGGGTGCTCCCGTCGCCGCCGACGGCTGGTGGTACTTCGGCCTTCGCCTGCCCGAATGGGAGAAGACCCGGATTGTCCGCATCCGCCCCGAAGCGGGCCTCGACGACGTCGAAACCGTCGTGGACCCGGGTGACTTCGTCCGCGACGGCAACATCTTCTCGTGGAAAATGGTCGGTTCGAAGGTCCTCGCCGGCATAGCCGACGGTACCGAGTTCGGCCCCTGGGTCATCGTCGATCCGGAAACCCGCCGAACGGTGGGCGGCGGCCGCTTCGGCCGTGGCCGCGCGGGCAATGCCGCCTATGACAAGCCCGACGGTGACCGCCCGGGCCGCCTCTACCACGTCGTCCACGCGGACGAACCGGTGATCACTTCTGCCCGGGTCATGCTGCGCGAGAACCCCCTCGCCGACACCCCCGCGCGCGACGTCCCGGTGGAGCTGGCGCCGCCCCGCTGGGGCTCGGACACGTTCATCCCGGAAATGTCCGTGCAGAAGGACGGCAAGAACCGCTGGCTGGTGGTGTCGGAGACCTCCGGCACCGGGCAGCAGCACCGCGCCGCGGTCTACGACCTCACCACCGACCCACGCCGCCCGACGCGGGTCGCGTTCGTCGACACCACCAGCGCCGGATCCAAGTCCCTCAAAATCCACAACGGCTGGGCGTACTTCCTCACCACCGAAAACGGCCGCCAACCGTACGGCGCCTTCGTCCGTGCCCCGCTGCACAAGCTCGGCGACCCGAGCAGCCGCCAAACCCTCGCCACCGGAGACAAGGCACGTGGCATCCACCTCCGTGCCTTCGCCGTCCACGACGACGGCCGCATCTCGCTGACCAATACCCGCCACGGCCGGGACTCCCTCGTCCTGCACGGCCTCCGCGAAACCGATCACGGCCCGCGCCTCACCCGGATCCGGGAGTTCACCTCGCCCGGCACCCCGTTCGCCTCCATCGCCGCCGCCTCGGAACTGACGGACAGCCAGACCAAATCGCGGCAGCTCGTCATCGCCTGGAACGACATCGGAGGTCAACGTCTCACCGCCTACCCGAACGCCGCATCCACCGCCCACGAGCTGCGCCTGACCAAAGACCTGCGCGCCCGCGGCCCCGAGCCGGTCCCCACCGTCACCCGCGACATCCCGTTCCGCTTCGGCAGCAAGCCGCACCAAACCGGAGTCGTGCGCCTGACCACGCCCGCGAAGACCCGCACCACCGGCCAGGAACCCACCGTCGTCATGCGCGACGCCTATCCGTTCTACGGATACATCCAGACCGGCCGGGCACCCAACCACCACATGGTGGACGACGCCGTCCACGCGGCGGGCGGCGCGACCGCCGTCGTCTACCACGACCACCCGCGCCAGGGCGGCAACGGCGTCGCCGAGCTGCCCCACCTCCTGATCGGCGCCGGAGAAGCCCTGGCCGAACGCGGCGCGGCGAAGCCCGGACGGATGTTCCTGATGGGCGGCTCGTCCCAGGCAGGTCCCGCCGCCGAGGCCCTGCGATTGCGTTCCGACTTGTTCCACGGCGCCGCGCTGCGCTCGGCGTTCCTGCGCTTCGACGCCCAAGGCCTCGCCAGAGGGATCGGCTTCTGCAATGCCGGCGCCAACTCGTTCGGTCCCGAACTGTCCGCGGCCTCCGCCTACGGGCACATGCGAGACCATGGGATCGTCCGACACCCCGGGGCGCGGCGGCCCGTCCTGCTGATGAGCTTCGGCATGCAGGACACACGTACGTACCCGCAGGAACAGACCTTCCCGTACGCGCGCGTCGCGGCCCGGGCCGGCGCGGACGTCCGCCTCATGGAGTTCCCCGGCGGCCACTTCATGCAGTGGGCCGGAGCCCACGACGGCGCCGAAGCCTTCGCGACCCAGCTCGCCCAGGTGGAAGCCGTCCAAGGCGGATTCGCCGGACCGCTCCCGCCCCGACACCTGGCAACCGCAATCGCCGTCACCGCCGGCCGGGGCATGGCCACCCCGCTCGCGCCGCCGACGCACCCGAGCACGTCGACGTTGCCCACCCTGGCAACACCAACCGGCGCACGCGACAACCGGAGCCCGGCGCACACCCGCACCAAGGCCCTCGAACGCGCCTGACCGTCAAACGGTCCGGTCCCGCACGACCCCGTCCACCACATACCGCACCTGCAACGCGAACAAAGCATCCGCATCGGCGGCCGTCACGCCCTCCGCATCGCCTCCCGGGCCTGCCCCTCGGTACCGCCCGGCGGGCGGCGGTTCGGTACCCGCCTCCAACGCCACGAACCCGACCGTCGCCCACGTGATCAACCGGCATGCGCGCACCGCCTCGTCGGCGGCCAAGCCGTCGCGCCGCATCGCCGCGATGAGCGGCCGGGAGGCCTCCACGTACGCGCGGCGACCCGGGGCCGCGATCATTCGGCTGTCCCGCACGCACCGCAGGCGCAGCCGCAGTTGCTCGGCCCAGCGGCGGGCGTAGACGTCCCAGGTCTCCTCGTCCCCGCACACGGGCGACACGTCCGCCAGCAGCCGGTCGGCGACGGCCTCCAGCAGCGCCTCCTTGTTGCCGACCCTGCTGTACAACGGCACCGGCGATACGCCGAGCCGGGCGGAGACACTCCGCATGCTGACCGCGCCCAGCCCCTCCTCGATCAGGATCGCCATCGCCGCATCGACGATCCGCTCCGCATCCAACGCGGACGCGTCGGTTCTGCTCACCCGTCACACCCCCGAAGCACATGCTTCCCCACGACCCGACGGCCCCCCAACTGTTCCAGCGCATCGGGAAGTTCCTCGAAACGGCGGACCGAACCGACCGCCCCGCCCAGCTTTCCCTGCGCCACAAGGGCGCACAACCGCTCGTGGAGAAAGTCCAATTCGTGACGCGGAATGCCCCCCGCATACACCCCCACCACCGACGCGTTGGCCATCACCAACCGTGCCGTTGGCACCTCTGCCCAAGCCCCGCTCGCGAACCCGACGGCCAGCAACCGCCCGCCCCGCGCCAACGCTCCGGCGGCGTCCTCGGCTGCGGTGCCGCCCACCGGGTCGTAGATCGCGTCGACGCCCCTTCCGCCGGTGAGTTCCCGCAGTGCGGGAGCCAACGGCCCCTCGCGATGGTCGATGACCGCGTCCGCGCCCAGCTCCCGGCAGAACCGCGTCCTCTCGGAGCCGCCCGCCACCGCGATCACCCGCGCCCCCAGCGCACGCCCGAGCTGCACCGCGGCCATTCCCGTGCCTCCGGCCGCCCCCAGGACGACCAGCCATTCCCCCGGTGCGACCTGCCCGCGGGTCACCAATCCCAGCCACCCGGTGAGATGCGGGATCCAGAACCCGGCGGCGGCCGCGTCGTCGAGGCCGGGCGGCCGGGCGAACGTCGAACCGGCGTACGCCAGACACTCCTCCGCAAACGCCCCGTGCCCGGTCGGAAACGCCGTCACGGCCATGACCTCGGCGCCGACCGCGATATCCACGCCCTCCGCCACCGCCGTCACCACACCGACGGCTTCCTGCCCGGGGGTGAACGGCACCGCGGGCGTCAGCGGGTACGACCCCCGGCACATCAGCACGTCCGGCAGCCCGATCCCGGCCGCCGCCACCCGCATCCGAATCTGCCCGGGCCCGGGCTCCGGCAGCTCGACCTCGGCCAAGCCCAGCACGTCGCCCGGTTCACCGTGCCCACTCACCCGCCACGCACGCATGCGACCCTCTCCTCCCACCACGACCACAACGACCACAACGAACGCCGCGACAGCCCATCCGCCCTGCTGCCCGGCTGCCCGGTGTCCATCCGGTTCGACACCGCCCGCCGCCGCTACTCCGGCCCGGCGAAATCCCGCGCCATCTCCCCCGGATAGAGCATCCGCGCCACATACCCGAAGTCGCCCGCCGACGGCGGCAGCGACGATCCGCCGCACACGCCGAGCAACTGCCCCGTGGTCCACGCCGCCTGGTCCGATGCCAGATACACGACCGCCCGCGCGACGTAGGCCGGGTCGCCGAGCGGATCGTCCTCGGCCCCGGACCCGGCCAGCGGCGTCGACGCCCGGATCAGGGCCTGATTCGCATCACTGGCCGCGGCCGCGGCACCCGCCTCGGTGCGCATCCACCCCGGCCGCACGCCGTTGACCCGGATCCCGAGCGGCCCGAGTTCCGCGGCCGCGCACCGCGTCAGTTCGTCGAGCGCCGCCTTCGACACCGAGTAAGCCGCCATGAACGCGACCGGCCGCACGGCGGCGATCGACGAGATCGTGACGATCGACCCACCCTTGGCCCGCATCGCCCGCGCCGCGCTCTTGATGGTGAGCGCGGTCCCCAGCACGTTGACCCCGATGGGCCCCATCCAGTCGTCGGCAGTCAGGTGCAGCAGCGAACCCGGCCTGGCCACACCCGCATTGGCCACCGCAATGTCCAAAGCGCCGTCCCGCGAGGCCGCGTCGACGGCCGCGGCGATCTGCGCCTCGTCCGTCACGTCCGCGGTCGCCGCCTGCAGTTCGCCCCGGCCCGCGGCGGCCGATTCGGCGCACGCGTCGGCAAGCACGCCGGCATCCGGCCCGCAGATCGTCACCACCGCCCCGGCCTCGGCCAAGGCGAACGCGATCGCCTTGCCGATCCCGGTGCCGCCGCCGGTCACCAGCGCGGTACGTCCGTCCAGACGGGGTGCCTGCCCCGCGATGCGACCTGGATCCCCTGCTGCGCTCACCGCGAACCTCCTCGACCGGCCACCGGACCACGGGCAGCGCCGTTCTATCAAGGCGGCCGCGAGCCCGGAACCTCTCGACATCACATCGTGATTACGCTGTAATCCCCGTCCATGGCATGGGATTTCGAGACCGACCCCGAGTTCGCCGCACAGCTCGCCTGGATGCGCGGCTTCGTCGACGACCACCTGATCCCGCTCGAACCCGTCTTCGACGAACTCCCGTCCGACGAGTGGAAGACCGTCAAGAAGCACCTCCAGGACCAGGTCAAGGCGCAGGGCCTGTGGGGCGCGTTCCTCGATCCGAAGCTCGGCGGCCGGGGCTTCGGACAGCTCAAGCTGGCGCTCATGTCCGAGGTCATCGGGCGCTGCATGATGTCCATGACGATCTTCGGCGTCCAGGCGCCGGACAGCGGCAACATGGAGCTGCTGGCCCACGGCGCGACCGAGGCGCAGAAGGAGCGCTGGTTGTGGCCGAACCTGCGCGGCGAGATCTCCAGCGCGTTCGCCCTCACCGAGCCGTTCCACGCGGGCGCCGACCCGACGGTGATCGGCACGACGGCGGTGCGCGACGGCGACGACTGGGTGATCAACGGCCACAAGTGGTTCATCACCAACGCCAGCGTCGCCGACTTCGTGCTGGTCTTCGCGGAGACCAGTCCGGAGGGGCGGCCGCACCGGCATGCGTCGGTGTTCGTCGTCCCGGCCGGGACGCCGGGTATGGAGATCGTGCGGGATATCCCGACGATGGGGCATCCGGAGCGGTCGTTCGGCCGTCCCGGGAACCACGCGGAGATCGTGTTCCGGGACTGCCGGGTCTCGGCCGATCACCTGATCGGTAGCCCCGGTGACGGTTTCGTCCTCGCCCAGCAGCGGCTCGGCGGCGGCCGGATCCACCACGCGATGCGCTGGCTCGGCCAGGCGCAGCGGGCGCTCGACATCATGTGCGAGCGGGCGGTGTCGCGGACGTCGCACGGGCGGACGCTGGGGCAGCACCAGATGGTGCAGGACTACATCGCCGTGTCCCACACGGACATTCAGGCGGCGCGGCTGCTGACGTTCCAGACGGCGTGGCGGATGGACCGGCTGGGTGCGCGGGAGGTGCGTGCCGAGTTGGGCATGGTGAAGGCCCACGTGTCGAAGGTGGTGCTGGCCGTTCTCGACCGGGCGATCCAGGTGTGCGGGGCACTGGGTTACTCGGCGGATCTGCCGATCGAGTCGTGGTACCGCACGACGCGTTTCGGGTCGATCGGCGATGGTCCGGACGAACTCCACAAGTCGGTGCTGGCCCGCACGTTGCTGGCCCGGCAGACGCCGGTCGAGGGGTGGCCGACGGAACACGTGCCGAGCCGCCGCCCGGCGGCGGAGGCGAAGTGGGCGGAGCTGCGGGCGGCGGCGGGGTTGGCGGCCGGCTGAGCGGCGGCGGGGTCGGCGGCAGGTCGGGCGGCGGTGGTGATCGGCGATGATGAGCGGCATGACCACCGACCTCGCCACCTTCGCTCACGGCATCTTCGACGCCCAGCCGTTCACCCGTTTCCTGGAGGCGGAGCTGACCGCCGTGGGCCCGGACTCCGCCGAGATCCGGGTGGCCAATCGCCCCGAACTGCACCAGCAGCACGGTTTCGTGCACGGCGGGGTGCTGAGCTATCTCGCCGACAATGCGCTGACGTTCGCGGGCGGTTTGGCGCTCGGCGGGGATGCGTTGACCGCCGAGTACAAGATCAACTATGTGAAGCCGGCGGTGGGCGAGACGGTGATCGCCCGGGCCCGCGCCGTCGCCACCACCCGCCGCCAAGCGGTGTGCCAATGCTCGGTCTTCGTGGTCCGCGACGGCACGGAACAGCTCGTCGCGGTGGCCCAGGGCACGATCGTGGCCACGGGGACGAGGCAGGGGGAGGCCTGAAAGCGGAGGGCCGCCGATCCCCCTGGCCAGGACCTCTCAGTCTGCCAGGCTCCCCCGTCACCCTCGAAGGCGACGCCTGGGCGCCGAGGCCTGGGGCTGAACCGGCGGGAGGAAGACGCGGAGCAGGTGGCGGCCTCACGCGTGGCTCGCGATCGGAGTCCTGAATACACATTCGTCGGCCCCGGCATCACGCCCTCGCCTTCCCTCTCCCCCGACTACCCTTCCGCGCGCACGGGTTCCGCCAACGGCTGGGCGGCGTAGGCGACGCCGTCCGCGTGCACGGCGACCGTGGCGCACACGCCGAAGACCTCGCGCAGGATCTCCGGGGTGCGTGCGTCCGGCACCGGTCCCGCAACATCCGCACTCCTCGTCGTCTCCGGCTCGCTCGTCCGCGCCCGTGCCCCTGGTAGTCGGATGCCGGGGCGGCGGAGTTCCCGGCGTCCGGGCCCTTGGGTTGGCTGCCGCTCCTTACGGTCGTGTCGGGGAAGAATCCACCCGAACACCGCCCCGTGGCCCGACTGACCGCCGCGGCCGACGTTCGCACGACGCTGGAGGCTCGATGACTTCGACCGGCAAGCCCGACGGATTTCTCCCCCATGAGGACTGGTTGGCGACATTGCCCCGGCATTACGTCGGGGCGGCGGTGTTGGTGACGGATCCCGCGGGGCGGGTGCTGCTGCTCGAAGCGAGTTACCGGGAGGGGTACTTGCTGCCGGGCGGCTGTCTGGATCACGGGGAGGATCCGGCCGCGTGTGCGGCGCGGGAGCTGTTCGAGGAGACCGGGCTGCGGCTGTCCGTCGGGGTGTTGCTGGATGTCGACTGGCGGCCGGCCGATCACGAGGGTGACGGCGCGATGGCCGCGCCCGTTCTGCAGTTCGTCTTCGACGGGGGAACCGTGCCCGCGGAGACACAGATCCGGCTCGACGCGGAGTCCTTGTCGTGGCGTTGGGCGACCCTCGGTGAAGCCGCCACGCTGCAGGGCCCGGCCGGGTACGCACGGTTGTGCCGCGCCTACCGGGCGCGGACAGCGGGGAGGACCGGGTACGGGGTGTCCGCCCACGGGGCCCGGGACTGAATCGTCGACCGGGCGGCCGCCGGAAGCGTCGGCACCGGGCTCTGCCGCCGGCACCGCGGCGTGGCGTTCCCGGCTTCCCGGCCTTAAGGCGTGCCGGAGAGTTCGGCCGGGACCGGGGCGGCGGCGGGGTTCGGATACGCGGTCGGGTCGGTCAGGCGGACCTGGTACACGGATCCCGGGCGCGTGGTGGCGTAGAGGGCGATGGTCAGCGGGCGGATGCCGCTGAGGCGCTGTTCGCCGGCGTCTTCCGCTTCGCGGGGCAGACTCGTGACGAGGTCGCGTTCCAGGAGGGATTCGGCCGCCCGGATGTGTGCGCGCACGGTCTTCGTCGCGACCCCCAGGTGCAGCGCCGCGGCTTCGGCGTTGAATTCGGCGAGCACCCAGGCCCGGAGGGTGTGGACAAGATTGCGGCGGTCGTCCGCCAAGGGCCGCAGGGCCTTCTCTGCCCAGGCCCGTACCTGGGCGTGGGTGAGGAGTTCGTGCAGGGAGACGGGAGGCCCTGCCGTGGTGGTGTCGTGCGGGTAGGTGGTGACGATCTGAATGGCCAGCGACAGCGTGATCCGGTCGAGGGTGCGGTCGGGGTCGACACCGACGGCGGCGCATACCTGGGCCATCCGGCGTGCCACGGTGTTGCGGTGGACACCGATGATGCGTGCCGCGGCCGACGTCTGGAATTCCAAGGCCATGGCCGTCGTTTCGAGGATCTGCCGACCCTCTCTCGGCAGGCTCAGGACGGGCTGGAGGAACGTGCTCGCCCACGCGTACGCCGACCCGGCGGGGAACGCGTCGACCAGGGTGGGGGTGCGGGCGGAGATGATGACCGTCCGCTCGGGGTGGTGCGAGGCGCGGGCGATGGCGTCCGCCGCCTCGCCGTAGGCGTTCCCGACGCCGCCCAGCGGGTGCACGAGGCTGCCGCCGATCGCCACGTTCGCCGCGCTGAACTCTTCGCGCAGCCTTCGGAGGTGCTGCTCGGCGTCGCTGTCGGGATGCTGCGGCGCGACGACGATGATGTGTTCGTGGTAGGCGGGGCACCGCACGGCCAGCGCGTGTCCGTCGAGGCTGCGTTCCACCTCGGCCATGACCGTGTCCCGGTCCGCGCGGGCGCAGTCGACGATGTAGACACGGGCGGATTCGCTGTCGAGGAGCCCTGGGGCCAGACCCGCCATGACCCGCCGTGCGTGGAGCGCGTGGCCGGTCATGAGGAGTTGGAAGGCCGACAGCCGGATGCCGCGCACGGCCGCCGCGATATTCTCGTCCGACGCGCCGGGACGCGGTGCCAGAACCGAGGACAGCGCGGTGGCGGCGTGCGTGATGAGGTCGGCTTCCGCGCGGCCCTGGGGCTCCTTCGTGGCGACGATCAGCACCTGGTCGGCGGAAATCGGGACGGTTCGCGCGAACAGCCCGGCCGCGGTGGTCTGGTGCGGGCGGTCGGGCCGCTGGATCACCGAGGCGAGGGTCAGCGGCGCGGCGGGCGGTACCGCGGCCAGGATGCCCGTGCCGCCGCGTACGACGACCTCCGCGTCGAATTCGTCGGCGAGGAGTCCGCTGATGGCGTCGACCGCGTCGGGGGACGGCCGGAGCCGGCTGAGGAGGCCGTTGAGGCGGGCGACGTGCCGGCGCGTCCGGGCCACGCTCAAGTCGAGCACGGACTGCGCCAGCCCGGCCTTCCACGCGGACAGCGGACGGGTGGACGTGAGCAGGGGAAAGCGGTGCCGGGCGGCGGCTTCGCGGATGTCGGCGAGCGCGGCCTCGTCCGGGGCTCCGGCGATCACGAGACCCGCCGCGTGCCCCGCGGCGAGCGTACTCAGCAGCCGGTCGGGGATCCCGAGGCTCGGGAGGTCGGACACCACCAGCGCGTTCTCGACGCTGGGCCCGATCCACTGGCTCCCGGACAGGATCACGGCACAGTGCACCTCGCGGTCGGCAACGACACCGGCGCCGATGCCGAATTCCGCTATCGCGCTCAAGTCGCGCAGTGAGAACATTGCTCGGATCTCCCGTGTCACTTTTGTGCCGAGTACACACCGTGGTCGCGCAAACCGTCCACACATCGCGCGTATCGGGTGCCTACCGGTGGTTTTCCGGCGCGAACAGGACACCGACGTGCGCCGGGCATTGGAGGAACGGCCCGGGTCGGCCGGCGATTGCCGTGATGGGGGTCGCCAGGTCCCACAGCGCGTCCACCGCGGTCTCGATCGCGGTCTCCGCGATGGTCGTGGCCAGGCCCTGCGCCGGGCACCGGTGCGTGTCCGCCGACCAGGCCAGGTGGCTGCGGTCCTGGGGCGCGTGCCGACCCGGCCGGGCCGGGTCGGTTCCGGTCGCCGCGTGGCTCACGAAAACCGGCGTGCCCGCCGGCACGTGGACACCGTGCAGGATCTTCGGCCCGCGCGCGTAGTGCACCGAGGCGTTGGCCACCGGGCAGCGCAGCGACAGCGTCGTGTTCATCGCCTGCCGGATCGTCACCGCACCGCCGACCAGTTCGCCCGCATATGCCGGGTCGGTGAGCAGGATATGCAAGGTGGAACCGATCCACGCGGCGGTCGGCACCGCACCGAGCACCACGATCGATGCCAGCTGCCGCGCGGCTTCCGCGTCGCCGAGCAGTGCGGGATGGGCGAGCAGCCACGACGTCACGTCGGAACCCGGCGCGGCCCGCTTGGCCGCGACCAGCTCCCGCAGCGCCTCGAAGAGTTCCGCCGACGCTTCCGCGGCGTTCGGCGAGGCGGCCGCGAGAGACCAGGCGGGCAGGCCTAGCCGGTCTGCGGCATGGGGCGGGAACCCGAGAAGGGCGGTCAGGGTGCGCAGCGCCACCGGGTCGGCGTACTCGGCCATCAGGTCGGCATGCCCCCGCTCGCCGAAGGCTCCGACCAGGTGGCGGGCGAGCCCGCGGACGGTGTGCCGGACCGCGTGCAGGTCGATGCTGTCCAGGCAGTCGTCGACGGCCTCGCGCAGCCTTGCGTGTTCGGCGCCGTCGGTGTGCTGAAGGCCACCGGTGTACATGTAGGCGAGGTCGGCGGGGACGGTGCCCCGGACGAGCGCATCCCACGCGGCGGGGTCGCGCGTGTAGTCCGGGTCGGCGAGGAGTTCGCGCGCGACCGCATGGCTCGTGACCACCAGGGCGTGGACACCCGCCGCAACTTCCGCCCAGGCGACCGGTCCGGCGGCGCGCAACTGCGCGTAGGCGGCCTCCGGGTGCTCGCGGAAGTCTTCGCCGAACAAGCGGGGGAGCCCGGTGTTCTGCGTGCTCGCGTACGTCATCGTGCGGCGCTCCGGGCAGGGTGGAGGATGTCGGCGACCAAGGCGATCAGGGCGTGTTTGGCGGACCGGAGGGTACGCGCGTCGATGAAGACCAGCGGACGGTCGTCCGGCAGGGACAGGGCGTCGCGCAGCACGTCCTCGGGGTAGCCGGGGGCGCCCGGGAACGTGTTGACCGCCACCACGTACGGCAGGTCGGCTTCCTCCAGCAAGCCGATGGACTCGTACGACTGGTCGACGCTGCGGGTGTCGACCAGCACCAGCCCGCCCAGCGCGCCGCGCATGAGCGAGCGGATCATCTCGGCGAAACGCGGCTGGCCCGGCGCGCCGAACAGGTAGACGGCGATGCCTCCGTCGAAGGTACGGCGGCCGAAGTCGATGGCGACGGTGGTGGTGGATTTGCCGTCCGCCCGGACGTCGTCGACGAGTTGCCCGGCGCGCGTGAGCCGTTCCTCGGTACGCAGCGGCCGCATTTCCGAAACGGTCCCCACATACGTGGTCTTACCCACCCCGAAGGCCCCGAGGACCACGATCTTGACCGACCGTGTGCCGGGTGGCAGGTAGTGGTGGTCAGAGACGCTGAAGGCCATCCAAGACCCTTTCCAGAAGATCGCGTTCCAGCGGCTGCGCGGCAGGGACGAACGGGTTGTCGGCGGTGACGTGGCCGGACACGATCAGGTCGGCGACGAGCGCACGCACGACACCGCCGGGCAGGCCCAGGAAGGCCGAGACGTCCGCGACGGACAGCATCCCGGGCCCCAGCAGCCCGAGCACCCGCCGTTCCTGCACCCGCAACCGGGCCGTCGGCGCCCGCGGATCGACCGCGAGGAGCGTCGCCATGTCGACGTACGGCCGTTCCGGAATATCGTCCCGCGCGGTGATCACGGTGTGGGAGCGGACGACGCCGCGGCGCGTATGGCCGCCCCCGGCCGCGCCGGCGCTCATGCCCCCGGGTGGATCTCGCGGTCCCGGGACGCCAGCACCGGGCCGAGGGCCTTGATCAGTTTCAGCGATTTCGACAGCGCGAGCTGCACGTTCTGGCTGATGGAGTCGCCTTCCACGGCCACGCCGAGCCCGCTGTTCCGACTCGCGGACATCAGCAGCACGGTGTGCCGGGTGAAGTCCATGATCTGGTACCGCAGCAGCAGGTTCTCCGGATCGGTGCGGCAGCACTCCGCGAACGTGTGCTGGAGCGACGCGACGCTCGCGAACGCGGCGCAGGACCGTTCGGCTTCGTCGCGGCCCAAGCCGTCGGTCGCGGCCAGGAGCAGGCCGTCCGAGGAGAACAGGACCGCCGAAACCACTCCTTCGCCCAGCAGTGCGTTGAGCTGCGGGCGCAAATCCGCGGTATCGGCGGTGAAGTGCGGGTACTCGGACATCGCGTGGTCACCCTTCGTGGACGTGGTCTGCTCCCCCGTACCCGTCGGCGAGGACGCCCTGAAGCCGGGCGAATCCCTCGGTGAAGGCATCGGGGTCGGACACTTCCTGCTGCCGGGGCGACGGAGCACGCCGAACGGCCTTGCGGGGCTGCCGCTTGGGCAGTCCGTGGACCGTGAGCGCCGCCGCGTCGCCAGGTTCCGCGACCGCGGGCGCCGACGCGGCCTCGTCGGCCGTCGGCGCCGCACCGGCGGCGGCCTCGGGCTGCGAGGGCGGCGCGGGCACCGGAGCCGGCACGGGGATCCGCGGGCGCGGCGGCACCTCGTCATGTGCCATGGTGGGCGCCGCCTCCCGGGGTCCTTCCGCGACAAGGTGCGCCGCGGGGATCAACAGGTCCGCCCGGACACCGCCCGCCGCGGACGGCGCCAGGCCGACGCGCAGCCCGTACGCGCGCATGAGCCGCCCGACCACCAGGAAGCCGAGCTTGCCGGGCTCGGCAAGACCCGTGACGTCCGTGGTCCCGGACGCCAACGCGTCCTCCGCTTCCCGGAGTTGCCGCGGGGTCATGCCGAGGCCCTGGTCCTCGACCGAGATGCGCATGCCGGCCGGCACCCGCTGGACGAACGTCGTGACGACCCCGCCCGAGTAGGCGGCGGCGTTGTCGAGCAGTTCGGTCAGCGCCACGATGACCGGCTCCACGACCAGCCCCTCCACGACCGCTTCACCGGTCTGCGCGAGATAGGGGTACTCGACCGTGTCGCTCTGCCTGATGCGGCCACGGGCGCTCTCCATGATCTCGGCGACGGTGCAGTCGGCGCGCTGGACACCCGGCCACGACTCGGTCAGGATCCGAAGCCGCTGCACGGTGTGCGTGGCCAGCGTGACACTGTGGTCGACTCGGGCGAGCGTCCGCGCCGCGGACCCGGCGCCGTGGCCGAACCCCCCGCCCGGATCGCCGTGGTCGTCGAACCCGTTGTCGATGTCGCGCTGCGCCCGGGTCAGGCTCGCCTGGATTTCTTCGGCGGCGACGCGTACGCCGGCGCGGGCGGAATCTTCCACCCGGCGGCGTACCGCGTCACCCGCGGCGCGGACCGCGTCCTCGGCGGCTTCCAAGTAGCCCGCCGCTTCGGAGCCTCCCAGGAGGTCGGGACGCCGCAGGCCCACCGCGATGGGCACCCGCACCCCCTGGAGTTCCTGGAGGACGGCGGGCAGACGCACCTCGACAAGGTGCTCCATCTCCGCCATCACGTGCTGGAGTTGCGACCAGTTCTCGGCTGCCTCCGCGTGGGCTTCCGCGATCCGGAGCCGGGCCTCGTCCCGCGTCGCGTCGCCCGCATGCGCGGCCTGCTCCGCTGCCCGGGCGACTGCCTGATCGGCCCGGGCGCGGGCCTGCTTGAGCCGCCGGTCGGCCCGGCGGCGGCCGGGGAGGTGGCACGCCCACGTCAGGCATGCCGCGACGCCGGCGCCGGAAGCGCCGAACACCAGGTGTACGTCATCGATCACGAGGATCCAGCCAATCGCCGCGCGAACGGGTGCCGAGGCTGCCCGACGTCCCGATATGCGGATTCACCGGGACTCCGGCAGGATTTCCGGTTCGCCTACAGGCCGACCGGGTGGAAGGCGAGCACGGTGCAGCCGTCCTTGGACTGGGGGAAGTGCACCGAGCCGGGAGTCCCGATGATGACGCTGCCGACACCGTATTCGGCCGTCCCGTCGCCGAACACGCCGTCGGTGACGATCAGGATCTCCGGCAGCCGGTGCGCGTCCTCTCCGAACGCGGCACCCGGCGCGAACGTCAACTCCATGATCACGGAGGGATCTTCGGGAGACTCCTGCTTGACCACCCGCGCAGTGATCTTGTCGTTGACCTGCATCTGGGCCGCCTCGGCGAGCGAGGTGACGGTGAATCCAGCCGGCATGGGCATCCTTTGATACGGCGCTGTCGCCCCGGGCGAGCCGAACCGGG
This sequence comes from Yinghuangia aomiensis, assembly GCF_039542225.1. Classification (NCBI taxonomy): domain Bacteria; kingdom Bacillati; phylum Actinomycetota; class Actinomycetes; order Kitasatosporales; family Streptomycetaceae; genus Yinghuangia; species Yinghuangia aomiensis. The sequence goes on from NZ_BAABHS010000031.1 coordinate 82,602, forward strand.
AAACCGCGGTTCCGGCTGGGGCGTGCAGAACGCTATGCGCAGCATCGGGATGGCGACCACGGCCCTGGTGCACCATTTCCGGACACCCGAAGGGGCACTCGTGCACCATCGCGGCGCCGCGCGGGCACCTGGTGCAGCACGCGGTTCACGGGCGACAGCCACGGTGCACCACGGTGGGGGCTTGCCTTAACGGCGTCCGAAGGCGTGGTTAGGGGTTCCTTGGGGAGCGGGTCGGCGGGCCCGGCGGGCCGTAGCGTCGGGAACGCAAGCTCGTACGCGGCCCGGTCCCCCGGTCGCGTCGGGACGAATGCCGGGCCGTGTCACCGACGTTCGCCGGCCCGCAGGTGCGGGCGCGGCGAGGTGACACGTGCCGTTTCCGTCGGAAGGACGCATGGACACGTATCGATGGCCGACCGCGCCGGACGACAGCGATCGGTCGGACGAGGCGGCCCCTCCCGGTCGCCACCGCCGCACCACGGCGCGCAGCCCGCGCGGGCGGCATCGGGCCGAGCGCGGGCAACGGATCGGCGTCGCCCCGAGTGGTGTCGACGGCCCGCCTCACCGGCACCGCAAGGAACCGCCGCCGTACCAAGGGAAGGCGGGGCCGCTGGCGGTCGGTGTCGGGCTGGTTGCCGGGCTGGGGCTGGTCGCGGGTCTCGGGGTCGGCGGTCCGGACGGGCGGACCACGGGTGACACGGCGCAGGCGAACGCGGCGGCCGGACTCCCGTTCCCGGGGGCGGACGCGGCGGACACGCAGTCCCGGGCGATACCGGTCGGCGGCGGGTCCCGCGTCCCGCAGTCCCGCCCGAACGCCCCGAACGCCCCGAACGCCCCCGACGCCCCGGACACCCGGCGCACCGCCAAGCCGGACACCGCTCCCGCGCCCGGCAGTCCGCAAACCCCGGGGCAGCCGGCCGGGCAGCCGTCGACGCAGCCCGCCGGCACGGCGACCCCGCCGGCCGCGGCGCCCTCCGTCCCGGAGAAACCACCCGCGGCTCCCGCCACTCCCCCGGCGGCCACTCCCCCCGCGGTGAAGCCGGCTGCGACTCCCAAGCTCACGCCCGCCGCCACCCCGAAAACCACCGCGGCGAAGTCTCCAGGCACCACGTCGACCGCTTCGGCTTTCGCGCGGCGCGTCGTCGAGTTGGTCAACGTCGAACGCTCGAAGAACGGGTGCGCCCCGCTGACCGTCAACGCGAAGCTCACCGCCGCCGCGCAAGGCCACTCGGACGACATGGCCAAGCGCGGCTACTTCGACCACACCGCGCCGGACGGCTCCGACCCGGGGGACCGTATCGACGCGGCGGGCTATGCGGCGATGTCCTGGGCCGAGAACATCGCCCGCGGCCAGCAGACCCCCGAGGACGTCGTCAACGCCTGGATGGACAGCCCCGGCCACCGCGCCAACATCCTCCAGTGCCGCTACACCGAGATCGGCGTCGGCGTCACCACGGGCAGCGGCGGGCCGTGGTGGACGCAGAACTTCGGGTCGGCAAGCTGAGCCGGAAGGGAGCCCGCGGCCGGGCGGTTCGTCGTCCGGGTGGGTGTGCGGACGACGGACCCCGCCGCCGAGCCGCCCGCACGGACACGAGGGCGGCTCGGCGGCCAAAGTCCGCGTACGGCTGCGCACGACTGCGGATGCCCGCGAGCCGACGTGACGCAGGGCCGGGTCGCGGCCGGTGGATCTTCGGACCCCTCACGGTGTCCGGTGCCGTACATCGCAAGGCGCAGGCCCGCAGCTCGTACTCGGCCGTACGTGCAAGAGCCTGCAACGCCGCCGTGGGAGAGCCGCCCGGCCCGGATGCGGTGCGAGGGCGCGGCGCCGTGAGGGATCCGAAGATCCACCGGACACGGCCTGGGGCGGAGAGGAGGCGGCCGCGAAGGCCGCGGCGGTGCGGGACAAGGTCGCGGTCCCGCCAGCCGCCCTCATGTTCGCAGCCGTCCCCTGTCGCCGTTGACGCGCGCCCGCACGTCGTGCGCTTCCGCTGCGGCTGCTGCGCTCACCCGCCCGACCGCCCGGCCGTTCGGCGTTCCGGCGTTCCGACGTCGCCGAGCGGCGGCCGGTCTCCCAGGCAACGAGTCGCCTTCCTACCGCGCCCCCTCAGCCCGCACTCACCCCGCCCGCAGCACCCGCCACGGACGGCTGTCCGCCTCCGCCGGCGTCCCGTCGAGGATTGCCGCGGTGCGGGTGGCCGGGGACAGGGTCACCGTGGCCAGGCTGGCCCAGCGCAGGCCTGTCGGCTGCGTCGGGTCCGGGAGGCAGGTCACCGGGGGTTCGCCGGGGCCGGTGCGCAGGAGGGCCGGCAAGTCGGCGGCGGCGGAAGGGGGTTCGGTCGTCGCGAGGCGCGCGGCGACGAAGTCGCGGCGGTCGGTCGAGTCCGGCTGGTAGAGCCAGGTCTTCTCGCCGGCGGCCGGGTCCGGGGTGAGGAAGTGGTTGGTGCGCAGCAGGTAGCCGTCCGCGGCCGGGACGGGGAAGACGCCGACCGGGCTGAGATCGAGCAGGGCGGCGTCCGTCGTGTCGAAGAGGGCGAAGGAGCCGGAGGAGGCCACCGGAGCCGTCCGGACGATGTCGACCGCTTCGGCGACGCTGCCCGCTTCGGCGAGGACGATCGCGGCGAGGACGTGCATGGGGATGCCGCCGATGCCGTCGCGTTCGTGGCCGAGGATGTTGAAGTGGAGGGCGAGTCCGGCGTCGTTGATGCCGATCTTGCCGAGGATGCCGTCCTCGGTGAGGCCGACGAAGCTGCGGGGGCCGCCGTGCGATTCGAGGGTGTGCCAGTGGGCGGCGAGTTCGACGTGCCAGTCCCATGTCTGGACGCCGAAGGGCCCGTCTCCGCCGGTGCGCACGATGGTGGTGCATTCGCCGGGGGCGATCGTGGTGCTGCCCGCGAGGATTTCGGTGCGGGCGTTGAGCGCGGCGATCTGCCACACGTCGAGGCCCGCGCCGGCCGCGATGCCTTCGATTTCCGCGCGGGCGGCGGGTCGGAACGCGCCGACGGCGTCGAGGGCGCGGTTCGCGTCGGTGCGGATGCGGTCGGGGGTGAGTCCGCCGAGGGTGAAGAAGCGTTCGTAGACGGCGAACGCGGCGGGGATCGCGTCGCGGAGCCGGGCGCCGCGGGCGCGGCCGCGAGCGTGCGGGTCGGCGGCGTCGACGCGGACGTGGGTGCGTTCGGCGGGGCGCCGGCCGGCGAGGAAGGCGGCGTGGTCGGCGGCCGTACCCGCGGCGGCACCGTCGGGGAGGGTGGTCACGGGCGAGCGTCCTTCCGGGAGGGGGCGGTCCGCCGGATCTCGCCGCCGACGACGGTGGCGAGGACGGCGTTGCCGGGCTGCGCGTCGGGCGCCAGGTCGAGGGGGTTGGCGGCGAACACGGTGAGGTCGGCGAGGTAGCCGGGGGCGACGCGGCCGAGGGAGTCGGCGGCGCCGGCGGCGTGGGCCGCGGCGGCGGTCATGCCCGCGTAGGCCTCGCGGGCGGTGAGGGCTTGTCCGGGTTGGACGGGCTGGGTGTCGGGTTCTTCGACGGGGCGCCGGAGCTGGCAGTCGGCGAGGCCGACGCGGGGGTCGCCGGGGCCGATGGGCCAGTCGGAGCCGAGGACGACGGTGGCGCCGTGGTCGAGGAGGTCGCGGGTGCGCCAGCCGTGCGCGACGCGTTCGGGGCCGATGCGGCGGGACCAATTGTCGCTGCCGTCGGCGCGCGTGTGGCGGGTGCCGTGCACGGGCTGGAGACTGGCGACGACGTCGAGTTCGGCGAACCGGGGCAGGAGGTCGTCGGGGATCGACTCGATGTGCTCGATGCGGTGCGGGGCGGCGGCGACGGGGCCGATCCCGGCGATGACGTCGAGCGCGTGCCGGACGGCTTGGTCGCCGATGGCGTGGGTGGCGGTCGGGATGCCGCGTTCGGTGAAGAACCGCATGGCGGCACGGTACGCGTCGATGTCGCGCCACAGCGGTTCGCGGTTCTCGCCGTGGATGTCGGGGTGGTCGAACCAGGCGGTGCCGTTGTCGGCGGTGCCGTCGAGCATGAACTTGGCGCCTTCGACGTGCCAGCGGCGGCCGCCGCGGCCTTGCAGGTCGGCTACTTCCTGCCATACGTCGGGGCCGGAGTCGGCGGGCACCAGCGGGGAGCAGCGGATCCGCAGCGGCAGGTCGCCGAGTTCTTCGAGGTGCCGGTAGACGTCTTCGGACGGGTCGCCGAAGTCGAGGGCGTGCAGGCCGGTGAGGCCGCTGTCGGCGAGGATGTCGAGCTGGTCGCGGACGTACCCGGCGGCGGTCGGCACGGGTATCTCCGGGTAGTGCGGGAACACCAGGTCCATGGCCTGGAGTTCGACGACGTAGCCGGTGGGCCGGCCGTCCGCGTCGACCTCGATCGACGACGCGTCGGTGAAGGTTTCGGTGCCGGTGAGGCCGAGCTGGTCGACGACGGCGGGGCTGACGACGAGGGCGTGCGCGTCGCGGGTCATGAGGGAGATGGGGCGGCCCGGGAAGCGCGCGCCGAAGGCGTCGCCCGTCGGGTCGCCGTCGAAGACGTTCACGTCCAGGTCGTACCCGGTGATCCAGGCCCCGTCGGGCAGTCCGGCGGCGGCCTCGGCCAAGCGGTCGAGGACCTGGCCGAGGGTCGCGGCGCGGGACAGGTCGACGCCGCTGCCGATCGAGATGGACCCCCACACCGGGTGCGCGTGCACGTCGACGAGGCCCGGCAGGACGGTGGCGCCGGGGAATTCGTGGACGGCGGTGTCCGGGCCGCGCAGTGCCGCGACGGAGTCGCGGGTGCCGACGGCGACGATCCGCCCGTCGGCGATCGCGACGGCGTCGGCGGCCGGGCCGGGGACGGTGTCCGCGGGGTGTTCGACGTGGTGGGCGAGCACGATGGCGTCGGCGTACACGGGGGTTCCTTCGGTTCAGCGCGGTACAGGTTCAGCGCGGTACAGGTCGGCGGCGTGCCCGCGGAGACAGCGGCGGGCGCGGCAGGCTGCCGTGCCCGCCGGGCTCAGGTCCGTGGGATGGTGCGCAGGATGCGGGTGCCGGCCCAGTAGACGGCCGCGGCGGTGAGCATCCCGGACGGGATGGCGATGTCGACGTCGCCCATGGCGCCGGCGATCGGGCCGACCCAGAAGCTGGTGTTGACCCACATCGCCGAGACCACGCCGCCGACGACGAGAGCGGCCACTCCGGGCCAGTGGACGCCGCGGTGGTACCAGAACGGTCCGCCGCGTTCCTGCCCGAGGAGGTCCGTGCCGCGGTAGCGGTTGCGGCGCAGCAGCAGGTCGGTGACGGCGACGGCCATGGCCGGTCCGGTGACCGCGACGACGAGCTGCAGCATGGTGTTGACGCTGGTGAGGAAGTCGAAGACGAGGATCGCGTACAGCGTCATGGCGGTGCCGAGCACGCCGATGATGAGCACGGCGGGGATCCGGGCGAGGCGGACGCCGACGGACTGGATCGACAGGCTGGCGCTGTAGGCGGTCATGCCGTTGTTGGTCATCGTGTTGAGGACGACGGCGATGACGAAGATCGGGATGAACCAGCCGGGCAGGATGCTCTCCAGCGCGGCCTCGGGGTCGCTCATGTCGAGCGTGGTGGCGGCGAGGGCGCCGACGGTGGTGAAGACGACGCTGGGGAGGTACGCGCCGAACGCGGTCCAGCCGGCGATGGCGTACGGGCTGCTGCCGCGCGGCAGGTAGCGGGCCAGGTCGGGGCTGTTGCTGTAGGACAGCGGCGTCGACGCGATGATCGTGAAGCCGGTGCCGAGGGCGACCAGGAGCGCGGTGCCGTGGAGCTGCTCGGCGGGGGTGTAGGACCAGTCGGTGTGGTCGAGGACGTAGCCGGTCACCACGACGAACACGACCGTGAGGAGCACGCTGAGGGCGGTGTAGAGCCGCACGATCGTGGCGTAGCCGTAGATCGCGATGAGGATCGTGCCGCCCGCGATGGCGCAGATCACGGCGGCGTCGACGGCCGAGTTGTCGGGGAGCCCGTAGCGGCCCGCGAGGCCGATCCCGGCGACGGACGCGGCCGACCAGTTGAGGGCGAGGTACGCGGCGGCGATCAGCCAGCCGGTGAGCACGAGGACGACCTTGTTGCCGAGGACGCCGTACATCGCCCGGGAGATCACCGAGCCGCTGGTCCCGGCGACCGGGCCACTGGCGGCGACGATGCCGGTACAGATCCACAGCAGGTTGCCGGTGAGGATCACGCCGATCGCCTGCGGCAGCGTCAGGCCCATGAGGATCAGCGTCGCGCCGACGACGAAGCTCAGGTAGCTGACGTTCGGAGCCGCCCAGACCGCGAAGAGCTGCCGCGGCCGACCGCCGCGTTCGTCGTCGGGGACCTGGTCGATGCCGCGGGTCTCGACCTGGCCGGCGCGGTCGCCGCGTCCGCCGGGGTCGGTGTGGCCGTGCGGGGCCATGGGGTCGACGGGGCCCGTGGTGGAACCCGGTGCCGGGGTGCCGACGGGGCTGGTGGTCCGGCCGGTTCCCGCGGTGCCGTCCGGTCTTGCGGAGGATGCGGAGTTTGCTGTGGTCATCGGGGCCTCTCGGGTCCGCCGGGCTGCACCGCCACTATTGGTCGGATAGCCAACTGCTTAATGGCCACACATCCAATAGGGTGACCTCCATGACGTCAAGACCCCGGCCGGCCCGAACCCGCAAAGCCCCCGAGGAACGCCGCGCGGAGATCCTGCGGACGGCGGCCCGGATCGGGCTCGAAGAAGGCCTGGAACGCATCACGCTGCGGCGCGTCGCCGACGAGCTGGGCGTGCGCCCGGGCCTCGTCGGGCACTACTTCCCGGCCGCGGACCTGCTGGTCAGCGAGGCTTTCGCGGACGCCGCGGCCCGGGAGCGCGCGGCCCTGCTGCCCGCCGACGAGGAGTCCCTGCCGCCCGCCGACCGGCTCGCCCGCTACCTGGCCCGGCTCACCGACGGCGAGTACCTCGACCTGAGCCGGCTGTGGCTGAACGCACGTCACCTCAGCCGCTTCAAGGAGCACCTGCGCGCGGCGGTCGCCGCCGAGGAAGCGGTCAACCGCGCGGTGCTGACCGACCTGGTCGCCGAGGGCGTCCGGGCCGGCGAGTTCACCACCGACGACCCGGCGGGCGCCACCCTGCACATCCTCATCACCGTCGACGGCCTCGGCGCCTACGCCAACGACGACGGCCAGGTCGACCACCCGGTCCTCGACGACATGGCCCTGACCACCGCGGAACGCGTCCTCGGCCTGCCGAAGGGCACCCTCCGCGCCCGGAGCACGCGGCCCGCGGCGCCGTAACAGCCGCCGAGCGCGGGACTCCGACCGGTTCGCGCCGGGCCCTGCCGCGCGAGCCCCGGCGGTCCTACCCTCTGCGCAGGAGTTCCAGCCGACGAGGGCAGGAGACAAGTCCATGGGGCGCACACCGGAAGAGGAGAGCGCGGACCGGGTCAAGGCGGACGAAGCCAATGGGCAGCGACAGACCGCCGCCGACCAGGCAGCCAGCAACGCGCGCACGACGGCCGACGACAAGCAGGTCGCGGGCGACCTCGCGGTGGACGACGCGCGCCAGATCGTGCGCGACTCCGAACAGCGCGGGCTGCGCAACGCCGGTCCCGCGCCGGACGTCCGCAAGATCCTGCACAACGCGGCCACCGGGATGGCCACCATCGCCGGGGGCATCAAGACGGCCGTGCGCGGAGCCGCCGGCCGCGAAGCGGCCGTGCCCGCGGAAACCTCCGCGGCACGCGGCACGACGCGGCACGCCGAAACCCGGCAGGAGAACGTCGTCGTGCGCACCCCGGTGATCAACCCCGGCTTCGCGTAGGGCTGTTCCGGGCGGCGCGGCGGTCCGCACGGGCCGGGCGGGGCTCGTTCCCGCGGAACGGATCAGCTCGGGCGGCGGTGCGGCGAGGGTCGGTCCGCTACGCCGTCCGCGCCGTCCCGGGGTTTCCCGCGGGACCGCGTCGGCGACCCGTACGCCGGATCGTCGCACCCTCTCGTGCGACCCTGCGCACGCCCCTCGCGCCCCCGCGGTCCTCGCCCCGATTGCGTGACGATCCGCCAAAGCTCCCCACACGCCGGGTGATCGGCGTCAGGATGGAGTCATGGAATACGGGGATGCCGGGCATGCCGTGCCGGGTGGGGTGCGGCCGGTCGTGGTGCGGGTGCCGGTGGAACCGGTGGAGGCGGCGGCCGAGGCGGATGCCGCGGACGCCGCGCTGCGGAACGACAAACTCGTGGTCCGCGGACCGCTGTTCGGGATCGCCGCGCAGTCCCCCGCGGACGGTGCGGCGTGGCGGGTGATCTGCCCCGTCGTCGACGACTGCCCGCAACTCGCCCGCGACGGGCTGAACTCGCGCCTGTGGTTCCGTGCCAAGGACACCGACTGCGACCGGGAGATGCGGCAGTTGCTGCTGTCGGCGGTGGCGCGGTTGGAGACCGAGCGGGTCGACGACCTGACCGTGGGCGGCACCCGGTACCGGGTGATCCGTGCCGAGGAGTACGCGGTCGCCGACGGCAACGGCATCGAAGGCCCCCGCCCCACCGACCCGGAGCCGCTCGTCCCGGACTGGGACCGGGCCACCAACGACCCTCGCATCGACGACGGCCTCGTCCTGGACCCGTACGCCGCGGTCCCGCCGAGCCAGGCCCTGGAACGCCTCGCGCTCCGCGATCTGCACTACACCGGCGACCGGTTCCCCGACCACGTCCGCGCCGATTCCGAGCAGGCGCTGTTCAGCCACCCCGACGTCTTGTTGCTGCCCGCGACCTTCACCGTCGTCGAACAGCACGCCGGCGGCTGGACCCCGTCGAACGGCCCGCACGCCACCGCGCACGCCGCCCGCAAGTCGCTGCACTTCGCGCTCACCTGGTTCTGGCCGCGCAAAAACGGCCTGATCGCCTACGACGCCGACCCGCAGCTCGACGCCGAGACCTCCGACGCCCCCGAACTCGCCCCGTACGCCGAGGCCGCGGCCGCCTTGCGCGCCGGCGGCCCGCACGCGAACCGGCTGGAATTCGCCGGCGGAGTCCACCAGCTGTGCCGCACCCGGCGGCTCGTCCGGTGGGGCCCCGACGGGCCCGAAGGCCCGCGTCCGTCCGACGTCAACAGCCAGGACCCGGCGCAGCTCCATCCGCGCATGGACGAGGACGGCAACGTCCTCTCGGGGACAGTGACACCGGAGGGATGATTCCGGTCATCCAAGGTCCTCGGTGCCGGCCAGGTGCTCCACCAGGACACCCCACAGTTCCCGCGCCGCGCGCGGCGGCGGGGCGTCCTTGCGGTGCGCGACCGCGATGGCGCGGCGCATCGGCCGGCCCTCGAACGGGGTGACGCGCAGCCCGGACCGTGCCGCGACCATGCCCGGGACCACGGCGACGCCGAGGCCCGCGTGCACGAAGCCGAGGACGGCGTCCATCTCGCCGCCCTCCACGGTGAACGCCGGCTCGAAACCGGCCGCCCGGCACGCGGCGATCGTCATCTCGCGCAGGTCGTAGCCGCGGCGGAACATCACCAGCGGCAGCCCGCGCAGGTCGCCGACCCGGATGCCCGCGCGGCGCGTCGGCGGCGGTTCGGCCGGGGACGACACCACGACCAGGTCTTCCTGCAGCAGCTCGGTGGTGGTCAGGGCGGGCGCGCCCGGACCCAGCGGGGTGATGATCAGCGCCAGGTCCAGGCCGCCCGCGGCCAGCGTGCGGACCAGGTCCTGCGAGCCGCCTTCGTCGACGAACAGCTCGATGCCGGGAAACCGGTCGTGGTAGACGCGCAGCACATCCGGCACCAGGCTCGCGCACAGGCTCGGCGGCGCGCCGAGCCGCACCCGGCCGCGCCGCACCTGCGCCACTTCCAGGACCTCCCGGCGCGCGGTCTCGGCGTCCGCGAGGATCCGGCGGGCCACCGGAAGCAGTGCCTCCCCCGCGTCGGTCAGCGTGATGTTGCCGCGCGCCCGGTGGAACAGATCGGCGCCCAGTTCGTGCTCCAAGGCCCGGATCTGCTGGGACAGCGACGGCTGCGCGACGTTGAGCTCCTCGGCGGCGCGGGTGAAGTGCCGAAGCTCGGCCACGGTCGCGAAATAGCGGAGCTGCTGGATCTGCACGCCCGCCACCCTACCCCGCATCGATAGGAATCCCCTATCGAAAGGAGTTGATCCATGTCTTGGACGGATCGAAGGTCCCGGGCCTAACGTCCCAGACATGGCACTCGCGACCCGGACGGCGCGTTCCCCGTCCCTCATCGGCTTCCTGTGGCGTTCCACCGTCGGCAAGAAGGCGGTCATGGCCGCCACCGGGTTGATCATGCTCGGGTACCTGGTCGCGCACATGATCGGCAACCTCAAGATCTTCTTCGGCCCGGGCGAGTTCGACTCCTACGCGCACTGGCTGCGCACCATCGGCGAGCCGGTGCTGCACTACGAGTGGTTCCTGTGGATCCTCCGCGTCGTGCTGGTCGCCGCGGTGGTGCTGCACGGCGTGGCCGCGTACCAGCTCAGCCGCCGCGACCTCGCCGCCCGGCCGGACAAGTACCGGCGCACCCGGGCCCGCACCAGCTATGCGACCCGCACGATGCGCTGGGGCGGCGTGATCCTGCTGCTGTTCCTGATCTGGCACCTGCTCGACCTGACGACGCTCGACGCGAACCCGAACGCGCAGCACGGGCACCCGTACGCCAACATCGTCGCGTCGTTCGACCGCTGGTACGTCGCGCTGTTCTACATCGTCGCGATGCTCGCCCTCGGCCTGCACATCCGGCACGGCTTCTGGAGCGCCGCGCAGACCCTCGGCGCCAACTCGCCCCGCCGCGACCGCGTCCTCAAGGCGACCGCGAACGGCCTCGCCGCCCTGTTGACCCTCGGCTTCGTCGCCGTCCCGATCGGCGTCCTGACCGGAATCGTGAGTTGATCCGCATGCACCCCGCATCCGACTACACCGCTTACCGCACCGGCACCCCGATCGCCGACACGAAGGCCCCCGACGGTCCGATCGCCGAACGCTGGGACCGCCGCCGCTTCGACGCCAAGCTCGTCAACCCGGCCAACCGGCGCAAGCACACCGTGATCGTCGTCGGCACCGGGCTCGCGGGCGGCGCCGCGGGCGCCACGCTTGCCGAACAGGGCTACCACGTCGTCCAGTTCTGCTACCAGGACTCCCCGCGCCGGGCGCACTCGATCGCCGCCCAGGGCGGCATCAACGCGGCCAAGAACTACCGCAACGACGGCGACTCGGTGCACCGGCTGTTCTACGACACCGTCAAGGGCGGCGACTTCCGGGCCCGCGAGTCGAACGTGCACCGCCTCGCGCAGATCTCCGTCGAGATCATCGACCAGTGCGTGGCACAGGGCGTGCCGTTCGCCCGCGAGTACGGCGGCCTGCTCGACACCCGCTCGTTCGGCGGCGTGCAGGTGTCGCGGACGTTCTACGCCCGCGGCCAGACCGGCCAGCAACTGCTGCTCGGCGCCTACCAGGCGCTGTCCCGGCAGATCGACGCCGGCGCCGTGGAGATGCACCCGCGCACCGAGATGCTCGACCTGATCGTGGTGGACGGCCGGGCCCGCGGCATCGTCGCCCGCGACCTGGTCACCGGCCGCATCGACACCTACTTCGCCGACGCGGTGGTGCTGGCCAGCGGCGGCTACGGCAACGTCTTCTACCTGTCCACCAACGCCAAGAACTCCAACGCCACCGCGGTCTGGCGCGCCCACCGGCGCGGCGCGCTGTTCGCGAACCCGTGCTTCACGCAGATCCACCCGACGTGCATCCCGCGGTCCGGCGACCACCAGTCGAAGCTCACCCTGATGAGCGAGTCGCTGCGCAACGACGGCCGGATCTGGGTGCCGAAGGCGCACGGCGACACCCGCCCGCCCGCGGACATCCCCGAGGACGAGCGCGACTACTACTTGGAGCGGATCTACCCGGCGTTCGGCAACCTGGTCCCCCGCGACATCGCGTCGCGCGCCGCGAAGAACGTGTGCGACGAGGGCCGCGGCGTCGGCCCCGGCGGCCAGGGCGTCTACCTGGACTTCGCCGATGCGATCCGGCGGATGGGGCGGGACGCGGTGGAAGCCAAGTACGGGAACCTGTTCGAGATGTACGAGCGGATCACCGCCGAAGACCCCTACGAAGTGCCCATGCGCATCTACCCGGCGATCCACTACACGATGGGCGGCCTGTGGGTCGACTACGACCTGCAGACCACCGTGCCCGGCCTGTTCGCGATCGGCGAGGCGAACTTCTCCGACCACGGCGCGAACCGGCTCGGCGCCTCCGCCCTCATGCAAGGCCTCGCCGACGGCTACTTCGTCCTCCCCTCGACGATCAACGACTACCTCGCCCGGCACCCGCACGACGACGTCCCTGCCGACCACCCGGCCGCGGCCGACGCGGTCGCCGAGGTCACCGCGCGGCTGTCCCGGCTGCTGGCCGTCGACGGCGACCGCACCCCGGACTCCTTCCACCGCGAACTCGGCGAACTGCTCTGGGACGAATGCGGCATGGCCCGCACCGACGAAGGGCTCCGCAAGGCCCTCGACCGGATCCCGCAGCTGCGCGAGGAGTTCTGGCGCCGCCTCAAGGTGCCGGGCACCGGCGAGGAGCTCAACCAGTCGCTGGAGAAGGCGAACCGCATCGTCGACTACCTCGAACTCGCCGAACTGATCTGCCTGGACGCCTTGCACCGCGCCGAATCGTGCGGCGGGCATTTCCGCGAGGAAAGCCAGACCCCGGAAGGCGAGGCGGCCCGCCGCGACGACGCGTTCTCCTACGCGGCGGCCTGGGAGTTCACCGGCACCGGCACCCCGCCGGTGCTGCACAAGGAAGACCTGGTCTTCGAGTACGTCCACCCCACCCAGCGGAGCTACGCGTGAAGCTCACCCTGCGCATTTGGCGCCAGCACGACGCGGACACGGCAGGTGCCATGGCCACGTACGAAATCGACGGCATCAGCGAGGACATGTCGTTCCTGGAGATGCTCGACCAGCTCAACGAGGAACTGATCCTCGCGGGCGACGACCCGGTCGCGTTCGACCACGACTGCCGCGAGGGCATCTGCGGCGCGTGCGGCATGGTCATCAACGGGCAGGCGCACGGGCCGGAACGGACCACGGCTTGCCAGCTGCACATGCGGCACTTCTCCGACGGGGACACCATCGACGTCGAACCGTGGCGGGCGGCGGCGTTCCCGGTGGTGAGGGACCTGGTCGTGGACCGGTCGGCGTTCGACCGGGTGATCGGCGCGGGCGGCTACGTGTCGGTGCCGACCGGTGCCGCGCCCGAGGCGCACGCGACGCCGGTGCCGAAGGAGGCGGCGGACCTGGCGTTCGAACACGCCGCGTGCATCGGGTGCGGGGCTTGTGTGGCGGCGTGCCCGAACGGTTCGGCGATGCTGTTCACCGCGGCGAAGGTCGTGCACCTGAACGTGCTGCCGCAGGGGGCGCCGGAGCGTGAGTCGCGGGTGCTGGGGATGGTCGAGGCGATGGATGATCAGGGCTTCGGCGGCTGCACGAACACGGGCGAGTGCGCGACGGCATGCCCCAAGGGGATTCCGCTGACGGCGATCGCGGCGATGAACCGGGAGTATCTGCGGGCCTCGGTGAAGGGGAATCGGCGGCGGTAGCGGATCCGGTGGACGAACGGCCGGGCGGCCGGGGCGCTTGCGCGCCTCC